>CAYMUC010000001.1:0-39812 GCA_964393535.1 uncultured Ilumatobacteraceae bacterium
ACGACGAGAACGCCGCTGTTCGATGCGCGCCGCCACCACCGGCGCCACGGCAGCCTGACGCCACACCTTCACGAAGCGCTGACCAGCCGTGATGGCGGTGAGGACCAGCATGACCCAGAGAACCCCGGTGAGGATCTCGGGAAACAGCAGACCGAAGCACAGCAACACGATGCGCTCGGCCCGCTCCATGAGGCCACCCTTGGCATCGAGACCCAGAGACTCGGCCTTGGCCCGCTGATAGGAGATGACCGAGGACACCGCCATGATGGCGAAGGGCAGCAACGCCAGACGCGGCGAACCGCCACTGGCGTAGAACCAGGCCAACCCACCGAACAACACGGCGTCGGTGACACGGTCGACGACCGAGTCGAAAAAGGCTCCGCGCTGGCTGGCGACGCCTGAGGCCTTGGCGAGTGCTCCATCGAGCAGATCGGGCAGGCCCGCCAGAATGACCAGCAACAGTCCCAACCGCATGTGTCCGGTGGCAATGGCCACGGCGGCGGCACCGGCCACCACCACGCCTGCAGCGGTGAGGTGATCGGGGGACATACCCGTTCGCCGAAGACCGTCACCCAGAGGTGTGACTGCCCGGTCCACAGAGGCTCGGAACTTTCCGTCGAACATCGGCGTCAGGCTACTCCGGCAGCGGGATCCACTTCGGGATTGCGCTCCACGAGTCGCTCGACGACGGCGGCGTCCACCGCATCGACCAACACCAGACCGCGCTGCAGTGGTGGCTCCTCTGCCGAGTAACACAACACTCGCCAGGTGGGTCGAGAGCGCAAGCCTCGCCACACCTGCTGGGCCGATGCATGACCCACCGGGAATCCGACAGCCGTCGCCGCAGCCGCAAGGGCCTCGCTCTCGTTCACTCGCATGCGCCAACCCGAGGTGATGCTCAGGACGCCAGCGGCAGCCAGCAACGCCGCCGCTCCCAGGAGCCCACCGTTGACCGCCGTCGAGGAGTCCGACCACACCAGCCACGCCACGAAACACACAACGGCGAGCACCAGGTACATCACGCCGGGAATCCTTCGGCGACTGTTGTCGGGGAACTGGTACGGCCCGACATACCCGTGGGCCACGAGATCGTCGGGCAACTCATCTCGAACCGAATCGGTGGAGTCACTCGACTCGGGCATGGAGTGGGAAGCGTCGGACATCGCCAGCAGGCTACGCCCGAGGCCACGCAGCGCGCACCCGTGCAGCGGTGTCGACCAAGGGCTCGGGCAGGGTTCGAGTATTGGCAACCGCCGTCATGAAGTTCGCATCGCCTGTCCAACGGGGAACCACATGAACATGAAGGTGCTGGCTCACACTTCCCCCGGCCGGCCGTCCGAGATTGATCCCCACGTTGATGCCTTCGGGTCGGTAGGCGGTCTTGACCGCTACGACCGCATCGGTGACCGTTGCCCACAACTCTGCGGCTTCCGAAGGTGCGAGCGCTTCGAGGTCTGAGACCTCCCGCACCGGCAGCACCAAGAGATGGGCGGTGGCGTAGGGATAGGCGTTCATGATGGCGAAGACGAGTTCACCGCGATGCACGATGTGCGTCTCGGTGTCGGGGAGCCCACTGCGCAGCAACTGCGTGAACACCGACGGTCCGGCCGCCTCCCCCGTGGCGGGTGAGGGCGACGACATCGACGAGACGTACGTCGAACGCCACCCGTTCCACAAACGCTCCAGCATCAGTGGAGATCGCCCGACGTACCCAGACCCGCCAATCGCTCGGCCGTGGCCACGTCGTCGGCGAGGCGCCTCACGAAGGCCTCGAGGCCGACGTTGCGCTCGACCTCGCCGCCACGGGGATTCACCCCGAGCGTGCGTCCCGCCACGTCGTCATCCCCCACCACGAGAACGTAGGGCAACTTCTCTATCTTGGCGGTTCGGATGCGCTTTCCGAGTTGATCGCCGGCGTCCACGACATCCACGCGGAACCCTTCGGCCGTGAGGCGATGAGCCACCTCGTGGGCATAGTGCTCATGCGCGCTCGAGACCGGAAGCACACGTGCCTGGATGGGAGCCAGCCACGTGGGAAAGGCGCCGGCGTAGTGCTCGATGAGCACTCCGAAGAACCGTTCCACCGAGCCGAACAGTGCCCGGTGAAGCATGATCGGACGACGACGACTGTTGTCGGATGCCACGTACTCGAGATCGAAGCGCTCTGGCAGATTGAAGTCGCACTGGATGGTCGACAACTGCCAGGTGCGGCCGATCGCATCTCGTACGTGAATGTCGATCTTGGGACCGTAGAAGGCTGCATCGCCCTCTTTCACCGAGTACTCGACCCCACTGATCTCGAGTGCTGCGGCGAGGGCCGCTGTCGCCTTCTCCCAGATCTCATCGGAACCGACGTACTTCTGCGGGTCCTTGGTGGAGAGATGGAACGTGAACTCGTCGAATCCGAAAGCTCGCAGCACCGACAGCACGAAACCCAACAGCGAGGCGATCTCGTCCTGGAGTTGATCCTCGGTGCAGTAGATGTGGCTGTCGTCCTGGGTGAAGCCACGAATCCGCATGAGACCGTGCAGCGTGCCCGCCCGCTCGTACCGGTACACGGTGCCCAGTTCGAACAGTCGCAGGGGTAGTTCCCGGTAACTCCGCTGTCGCGCACCGTAGATGAGGCAGTGCATCGGGCAGTTCATGGGTTTGGGGTAGTACACCCCGTTGTCCATCTCCATGGGTGGGTACATGCCGTCGGCGTAGAAGTCGAGGTGCCCCGACGTGGCGAACAACTGAGCGTTGGACAGGTGCGGTGTGTAGACGAACTGGTAGCCACCGTTCTGATGGCGCGTGCGGCTGTAGTCCTCCATGAGTTTGCGCACCACAGCACCCTTGGGGTGCCACACCGCGAGTCCTCCGCCCAACTGGCTGGGGAAGGACAACAGGTCGAGTTCGGTGGCCAATCGACGGTGGTCGCGCTTCTCGGCCTCGGCGAGGCGGTGCAGGTGCTCTTCGAGTGCGGCTTTCGACTCCCACGCAGTGCCGTAGATGCGCTGCAGCATGGGACCCTTCTCGTTACCCCGCCAGTAGGCACCGGCGACCTTCATGAGCTTGAAATGCCCGAGCCGACCCGTGGAGGGCACATGGGGACCGCGACACAGGTCCACGAACGAGTCGCTGTTGCGGTACACGCTGATCGTGTCGCCACCACCCACCTCACCGGCGTCGGCTCCATCGAAGCCGCCGGTCCGGACGCGCTCGATGATCTCGCATTTGTAGGGCTGATCGGCGAACACGCGCAGTGCCTCGTCTGCGGACACCTCGGACCGCACGAAGGGCTGATCGGCAGCGATGATGTCGCGCATGCGTTGTTCGATGGCCGCGAGGTCATCATCGCTGAACGTACGCCCACCGGGGAGATCGAAGTCGTAGTAGAAACCGTCTTCGATGGCCGGTCCAATGGTGAACCGGGCCCCCGGAAACAGTTGCGTGACGGCCTGCGCCAGGACGTGAGCGGTCGAGTGACGCAACACATGTCGTCCGGCGTCGGTGTCACTCGTGAGGATCGCCACCTTCGCGCCGTCGGTCAACGGTGCGCTGAGGTCGGTCTCGTCGCCGTCGACCACGGCAGCCACGGCAGCCGAGGCCAGGCGACGACCGATGCTGGCGGCGAGGTCGAGAGCGTTCGATCCGGCATCGAGCACACGCTCGTTGCCGTCGGGGAGGGTGACAGTGATCTGCGACATGGCGCAGGGAAGTCTACGACGCCCTCGCCTCGGAGCCGGGAGTGCTGCTCCGGTCGTATCGATCGTCGTGCACCGAGCCGACCTTGGCGACGTCGGCGGGAAGGGCATCGGCTTTCCGGGTGGCGTAGGTATTGCGATACTCCTGCCCGGTCAGTTCCCTGATCTCGAACATGACCTCGTCGATCACCTGGCGCAACACCAAGCGATCATCGACACGCCCTTCGTAGCGGCTGACGTCGACGGGCCGTCCGATGCGGATCGTGCAGGACTTGAAGAGTTTGGGGACCTTGGCATCGGGGGGTTGGATCGCATCGGTCCCCGTGATGCCCACGGGATAGATGGGACAACCAACCTTCAACGCCAACCTGGCTGCACCCGTGTGTCCCTTGTACAACAAGCCGTCTCGACTGCGGGTTCCCTCGGGGTAGATCCCGAACAACTCCCCACGCCTGAGCACGGCCTCGGCCGCGTCGAGTGCCGTCGATGACTTGTCGCCGCCCGACCGGTCGATGGGAATCATCCCGAGGGCGGGAAACAGACGCCGCGTCTTCCACGAATCCATGTATTCGGCCTTGCCCACGAAACTGATCCGTCGAGGCACGGCCAACATGAGAAAGGCCGAATCGAGGAAGCTGATGTGGTTGGGGCACAGGATCGCAGGACCTGAAAGAGGTAGGCGATCGAACCCTTCGAGATGGAGCCGCCAGCAGCGGTGCGCAAGAGGACCCACAGCGGTGCGCAGACGGTCCTGCAGTCTGCTGGCCCCCTGTAGCGCTCGCCCGTTGGTCGACCCCACCAACACCCCCGTTGCTCGTGGCTCCACCATACGCCAATGCAGCGGCGATGGATATGGGGAATCGGCCCGTTCTTGCTGCTCAGCGGTCGAGGTCCACACCCAGGAGAGCTGCTGCCCGTGTGACGTCCTCGCCGCGATCCACGGCGTCGTCGATGGCGGCGAGGGAACTGGTGGTGTCGAGGTCGCTGTCGAGATGTCGCCGCACCTCCTCGAGCACTCCCCGACCGTCGAACTGGCGCGAGGCTCCTTGCCAACGGTCCAGTCTCGCGGCGGCCCGAGGCATGAGATCGTCGTCCCACGACCACTCATGTCGGTAGTGGTGCTCGATCACGGCGAGCCGGATGGCGCGCGGGTCCCACTGCTTGCGCAACTGGTCCACGAACACCAGATTGCCGAGGCTCTTGGACATCTTGTGGCCGTCTTTGTGCACCATCGCCACATGCATCCAATGCTTCACGAACGGCTCGCCGGTGGCCGCCTCGCTCTGAGCCCGTTCGCACTCGTGATGCGGGAAGATCAGGTCGGTGCCGCCACCGTGAAGGTCGATGGTGGTTCCCAGCTCCCTCAACGCCAGGGCCGAACACTCGATATGCCAGCCGGGTCGTCCCGGGCCCCACACCGCGTCCCACGACGGCTCGTCCCGGGCAGACGGATGCCACAGTACGAAGTCCAACGGTGACCGTTTGTTGGGATCGTCCACGTTGCCTCCGCGCTCGGCGGCGTAGGCCAACATCTGATCCTCGGTGTAGTTGGACACCGTGCCGAAGGAAGGGAACGAAGACACGTCGAAATACACCGCGCCACCCGCCTCGTAGGCAGCACCTCGTTCCAGCACCATGCCGATGAAGCCACGGATATCGGCGATGGCCGACGAGGCTCTCGGAGTGGAGTACATCGGAACAGCGTTCAGTGCCTCCATGTCACGGTTGAACCGAGCCTCCTCCCCTGCGGCCAGGTCCAGATAGTGCACCCCCAACTCGCGCGCCTTGGCGAACAGTGGGTCGTCCACATCGGTCACGTTGCGCACGCAGCGAACCTCGTGACCCCGGTCCATGAGCCGACGGATCAGCACGTCGTAGGCGAGAAAGGTCGCAGCATGGCCCAGATGGGTGGCGTCATAGGGGGTGATGCCGCAGGTGTACATGTTCACCAGCGGACCCGGTTCGAACGGAACGATGTCGGCCTTGGCCGTATCGAACAGGTGCATGGACGGCGCGCTCACGGGATTCACGCCGAGAACTGAGGGTTGCGAGGATCGTGACGGATACCCCACAACTTGGGAGCCACCCGAGTCCGATAGCGCACGTTCAATTGCAGCAACACGGCCGTGAAGGCCTCGATGGCCGTGGCGTTCGACAGTTGTCCGGCATCGAGGGGCCGACAGCCGGGGATCTTGGCGACCAGGTTCGACACGATGCGAGTCGCCTCGGCGTCGTCGGAACAGATGAGCACGTCGGACTCGATGGGCTCACCGATATGGCCTAACTCTTTCGCCGGAAGGTGATGGAACGCCGCCACGACTCGACACCGGGGAACCGCTGCCTGCACATGAGCCGCCACGCTGCCACGCGGAGGAACGAGGGGCTGGAACTCCCCGCCCACCCGTACCAACGCGTTGGCCATAGAGATGATGATCTTGCCCGCCAGAGCTGCTTCATGCTCCTGCGCCGTGGTCGCCGCCGAGTCCCACGGAGTGGCGATCACCACCAGATCGCAGGCAGCTGCGGCCTCGTTGTCGCCGTATCCGAGCAGGTCTGCCAGATCGGGCCACTGCTCGACCAGACCATCACGGGCCTCCATGGCTCGGTACTTCGATCGGGAACCGATGAGGGATGGGTAGCCGATGGACGCCAGTCGGGCCGCCAACGCGCTCCCCGCCGGACCGGTACCCCCGAGAATGCCAATACGCATGTGCGCAGCCTTGCACATCACCTGGCCTGGACCCCACGGCGAACTGCTCATGCGGCGCAGGACCCAGGCGCTACGGTCGCAGGCATGGGTCTGCTCGACGGAAAGAACATCGTGGTCACCGGCGTCCTCACCGATGCATCCTTGGCGTACGCCATCGCGGTCCTGGCGCGCGAGGAAGGAGCCGAGCTGGTCCTGACAGGAGCGGGCCGCGCTCTCAGTCTCACGCAGCGCACGGCGCGCAAGATCTCCCCTGACATCCCCGTTCTGGAACTCGACGTGACCCGACCCGAGCACCTCGACTCCGTGCGAAGCGAGCTCGAGGCGAGGTGGGGACGCGTGGACGGTGTGGTCCACTCCATCGGCTTCGCTCCCGAGGTCTGCCTGGGGGACGACTTCATGGCCGCCACATGGGAAGACGTCTCTGTGGCCATGCATGTCTCGGCCTACTCGCTGAAGGCCCTGGCAGATGCCTTCGTTCCCCTGATGAGCCGAGGCGGTTCCTTCGTAGGGCTCGATTTCGACAACACGGTGGCATGGCCGGCGTACAACTGGATGGGCGTGGCGAAGTCGGGACTCGAGTCCATCAACCGCTACCTCGCACGTGCGGTGGGGCCCATGGGCATTCGTTCCAATCTGGTCGCTGCTGGCCCGATCAAGACCATGGCCGCCAAGTCCATTCCCGGCTTCAAGAAGTTCGAGGATGTGTGGGATGACCGAGCGCCCCTCGGCTGGGACGTCACCGACGGCACAGCGGTGGCTCGGGCCGTCGTGGCGTTGCTGTCGGACTGGTTCCCCGCCACCACCGGAGAGATCGTGCACGTTGACGGCGGTTATCACGCCACGGGCGCTTGAGTCCCGGGACCATGGCGCAGCGCCTGGCGAACGAACCCTCGGCGTACCTGCGCCAGCACGCCCATCAACCCGTCGACTGGTACCCCTGGGGACCCGCGGCACTTGCAGATGCAACTGCGCGCGATGTACCGCTGCTGATCTCCATCGGCTACTCGTCCTGTCACTGGTGTCACGTGATGGCGCACGAATCCTTCGACGATCCGGCCATCGCTGCCGTGATGAACGAGCGGTTCGTGTGCATCAAGGTCGACCGGGAGGAACGACCCGATGTAGATGCCCTGTACATGGACGTGGTGCAGGCGATCACCGGACGAGGGGGTTGGCCCCTCACCGTGTTCGCCAAGCCCGACGGAGCCCCGTTCTTCGGCGGGACGTACTACCGACCGGAACAGTTCGTGCAGTTGTTGGACGCAGTGCACCGCGTCTGGACCCAACAGCGCGCGGACGTGGACACCAACGTCGAGGCCCTGGTGGACGCACTCGGGCGGACGGCCCGCGTGTCGCCGTCCTCGGAGATGCCCGACCTGAGCATGGTCGAGGCAGCTCGACTGGCCCAGGCCAACGCCTTCGACCGGGTGTGGGGAGGGTTCGGCCCTGCACCCAAATTCCCCAGCGTGGGCAATCTGCTGCTCGTCGCACGTTTCGCCGGATCGGGCGATGCGGCGGCACTCGGCATGCTGAACACCACGCTCGCCGCCATGGCATCGGGGGGCATGTACGACCACCTGGCAGGCGGATTCGCGCGCTACTCGACCGACGAACGATGGTTGGTTCCGCATTTCGAGAAGATGCTGTACGACCAGGCCCTCATGGTGCGCGCCTACACAGTGGGCTTCCAGCTCACCGGCCGACCGCTGTACTCCCAGATCGTCGCCGAGATCATCGACTACCTCGGCGCCGAACTCGCACTTCCCGGTGGCGGTTTCGCCGCCGCCGAGGATGCCGACTCGCCGGTACCAGGCGAGCCCGGCCGCACCGAGGAGGGCCGGTTCACCACGTGGACACCCGCCGAGGTTCGCTCGGCATTGGCCGATGATGCGGATCTGGCCGAAGAGGCCACCGCATGGTGGGGTATCACGGAGTCCGGCAATTTCGAGGGACGCTCGATTCCCAACCGCCTGTCGGCACGGGGCAATCTCGCTCGCACCGAAGACCTGGAACGAGCCCGCCTCAGACTCCTCGAGGTGCGCAACGCGAGGCCGCGTCCGCTCCGCGACGACAAGGTGGTGCTGGAGTGGAATGCTCTGACCGTTGGGGCCTTGGCCGAAGCCGGCATGGTGTGGCAGCGCACGGACTGGACGGCGTTGGCCGAATCGACCGCCACATGGTTGATCGACCACCTTCGCCGCCCAGATGGTCGCTGGTTCCGAACCTGGCACGGTTCGGCCACCCCCCCGGCCCGGCACGACGCCCTTGCCGTGGATCACGCTGCGCTCGTCGACGCCTTCCTACGCCTGTACGAGGCGACCGGTTCTGGCAGATGGCTCGAGGAAGCCACGGCGACAGCCGAAGTGCTGTTGACCCACTTCTGGGACCGTGAGCGAGGCGGGTTGTTCACCACGCCTGATGATGGCGAGACCTTGGTGGTCCGTCAGAAGGAGTTGATCGACGGCGCAACACCCGGTGTCTCGTCCTTGGCGGCGGCAGCATTCGCCCGACTGGCGGCACTCACCGGTGACGAACGGTTCCGCCGGTGTTCCGAGGTCCTCGTCGGCCTCGTACACCACGTTGCCGCATCCACCCCGCTCGCCGCAGCCGTGGCCGTGGATGCGTTGGCACTGCTGCATGCCGGCCCGGTGGAAGTAGTGATACCCGGCCGCGACCGACCCGACCTCGTCGCTGCCGTCCAGCAGCGTTGGCGACCCGATGTCGTGTTGTCGTGGGGCGATCTCGTCGACTCGCCCCTGTGGGAGGGTCGCTAGAGTGGCCAGGACAACGTGTGACCTCGCTAATCGTGCGAGGCACCGTCGACCACCGTCGATGACCTGCTGGCGGCGCTCGACCGAGTCCGAGCGTGACGAGACGGGTCGCTCATAGCGACCCGCAACGCACCAGACCGAGCACTCGACCCCTACGTTCGAAGTCGCCATCGGCAGCCAGCAGCCGTGATCGAGTGCGCAGTGCGACCGAGGCGATCATGCAGTCCACCAGTCCCCTAGGTGTCACACCATGTCGGCGACAGATTCCGTAGAGCGTGGCCGCTGCATCTGAGGTGGCGATCAGATCCCTCAGTACCAACGCTGTCGGATGGCCATCGCCCCGGTCGTAGTGAATCCCCACCGACGTCTCCACGAGTCTTCGACTGCCGTCCTCACCCCCCATGCTCTGGGCCCAGATCGTCGGGGACGGGACCCAGTGCGGTACGGCACATCTGTCGTACCGAGCGTGGAACCCCGCCGTGTGCTCTGTTGGCGATGCGGGTGGTTCGCCCCAGATCGAGGCGATCGGAGATCCTCCATTCGTCGCGGCATGGTCGTTCCTCGTTCATGGACCATGGGATTGGCCGATCGAGCAGTCTCTCCACCGTGGATACCGTGTTCCACCGTTGCCGTGGACCACCAGCGTGCTGCCCGCCGCCTGCGACTAACCTCGCATCATGCCGCTCGATGCCTCGCCCGGCAACAACTCCGACGATTCGCGGGCGTCCGCAGCACACCTCGTGGCCGTAGGTCTCATCGCTGGTGACCTGTCGCCACTGGCCGTCGCCCGATACGCCAATGTGCCGGTGAGTGTGGCGGCGAGCGCGTTGGAGCAGGCTTGTGCGCAGGGCGTCCTCACCGACGAGATGGACGACATCGCCCGAACGCGCCTCATCTCGGAGTTAGACCCCGAGACCCAGGCCGACGTCCACGCCGCAGTGGCGCGCCACCACTTCGCCGCAGGACCCGATCGGCTTCCACAGGCGATCGCACACATTCGGGCCGCTGGCACACTTGGTCCCGCCGCCCCCATGGTGACCCTCGCCGACCAGGGCGGCCGCCTCAGCCTGTCCTTGGGCCACTACCGCGCTGCACACGACCTGCTCCTCCTCGCCGACGAACTCGATGCATCCAACGACCTCGGTCAGCAGGGGCGCCGCCTCTGTGACCTTTCGACCGCGACCGACGGCCTGGGGCTGGTCGACGAGGCGCGCCAGTACCTCGCCCGCGCCTTGAGTCTGGGCGAACTGGCCGGAGATGCGGCACTGGTCGCACGCGCAGCGGTGATGCACACCCTTCCCATCGACTGGTATGCCGGTAACCCCCGCACCACGGCCTTTCTCCAACGGGCGGCGGCGATGCCCCAGAGCCTCAACGCCGACGTAGCGATTCGCGCCGCTCGCGCACTGGCGGAGATCCGGATCCCGGTCACCACTCCTGATGGCCAGCAGTATGCGTGGGTCACACGCCCCGCCGTCGCCCAACCACTGGCCGAGCAGGCACTCACCGATTCCAAGGAATGCCACCCCGAGGTGCAATGCCTGGCCCTTCTGGCGTGGCGTACCACCCACCGTTCCCCGGCACTGCTGGATCGGCGGCGCGACATCTCGGCTCGCGGCTTGGACCTCGCCCAGGAATTGCGACTCCCTCCCCTTCAGGTGGAAGCGGCGGTATGGCAGGCGGTGGACGCCATCGAAAGCGGTGACCGCGGTCTGTACGACGAATCGTTGTCGGTGGCTCGATGGGTCAGCCATACCGACGGCAACCCCAGACTCAAGTGGCGGGCACTCACCCTGGCTCTGGGTGCAGCACTCCTCGACGACGATCTCGACAGCGCCGAACACATTCGCCATCAGGTTCGTCAACTCTCCGAAGGCACCTTCTCCCCGGGAAGTTTCGCCATGGACCTGTTCTTTCTCGGCCAGGCCTTGATCGGACGGGATGATCCCGAGGAACTGTGCGCCGTTCGACTCACCGACGACACTCCTGGCGTCGCCAATCCGGTGGCCCGTGCAGCCGTGGGCTACGTGTGGGCAAGGCTCGGCGAACCTGAGGTCGGCGTTGCCTTCGCACGACGGGCACTACGCCAACTGGACCTCGAGTCGAGCTATCTGCTCGTCGCAACTCGACTGGCAGCGGTGGCCCAGATCGCCCGTGATGCGGACCTCGCCCGGGACCTGATCCAGATCCTGACGCCTTGGACCGACCACGTGTCGGTCGACGGCAACGGGTGGTGGTGTGATGGGCCAGTGTCGCTGTGGCTCGCCGCCCTGTACGACGTCGTGGGCGATGCCGCCATGTGTGCGCGGCACCTGGAGCGGGGCGAGGTCGTGGCACGCAGACTGAACGACATCCGATCGCTTCGTCGAGCGGTCCAACTGCGATCGAGACTTCCCGCCAACACGGCGAGCAACGGCGAGGCCATCGAGTTGACACCGCGCGAAGTCGCCGTGCTGGAGATGCTCGCCACCGGGGCGACCAACCCCACGATCGCCCGGGCGTTGTCGTACAGCCTGTCGACCATTCGCGGCGACACCATCTCGATCTACCGCAAACTCGGTGTGACGGGGCGACCCGATGCTGTGGCGAAAGCCCTGGCCACAGGCCTGGTCAGACCACTGACTTGACCGATCGGCCATCGCGGTTGACCGCCGCGACAAGCCGAGGCACTGGACGGACATTGTTGTGTCGATCAGCCAGGGGCTGCATCAGCAGCGATCTACACTTCGTCGCCGTGCCAAGTGACCAGGGGCGACAACGTCATGGCGATGACATGACGGACGACTGGCAACTTCTGGCCATGGCGGCCATAGGCGATGACACCAGCCCTCGTGGGATCGCCCGATTCGGCGAAACCGGTGTGGACCGGGCCGAAGAGGTCTACAACGCAGCACGCGCGGCTGGCGTCCTCGACGAACGGGGTTCCCTGGATCGTGTGCAGAGGGCCCGATTGATCGCCGAACTGCCCTCGTATCTCCAGGCTCGTGTCCATACGAGAGCGGCCAGTGGCCTTCTGGCCGAAGGGCCGGACCGCTTGGACGACGCGGCTCGCCATCTCCGAGCGGCGGCATCGCTGGTCGATCCCGAACCCGCCATCGAACTGGCCGACAGCGCTGGCCGCCTCAGCCTCTCGCTGGGCGATTACGCATCTGCCTCCACACTTCTCGCACTCGCCGCCGACTACGACACATCCACCGACCTGTCTCGTCAGGGGCATCGGCTCTGCGATCTTGCCGCCGCTCTCGATGGCCTGGGCGACCTGGAATCCGCCCACGGCCATGCCGCTCGCGCCGTTGCGCTGGGCGAGTTGGCCAACGATCCGGGGCTCGTGGCACGCGCTGCCATCGCCCACACCTTCCCCGTGGACTGGAATGCCGGCAATCCACGCACCCATGGACTCCTGGAGCGGGCGACGCGCATGTCGTTGGAACGCAACGACCGGATAGCCGTGACGGCTGCACGGGCCATGGCCGAGATGCGCATTCCGGTCATCGCCGGAGAGTTGCACCAGGTTGCCTGGGTCACCCGACCGGGCGTGGCCCAACCACTCGCCGACGCTGCGCTCGCCGAGGCCGACACCTGCCCCCTGTGGGTCCGCTGTCTTGCCTCCCTCGCTTGGCGGAGCACGCATCGCGCCCCGGACTTCCTCGAGAAGCGACGTGAGCAGTCCTTGCGCGCGTTGGAAGTGGCCCAGACCATTCGTCATCCCTCGTTCCAGGTGGAGTCGGCGATCTGGCTGGCCGTCGACGCCCTCGAATCAGCCGATCGGGTGTTGTTCGAGGAGGCACTCTCGGTGACGCAGTGGGTCGCCCAGCACGACGGGAACCCTCGGCTGAAGTTTCGAGCGAACAGTCTCGCACTGGGAGCAGCGCTGCTGGACGGTGACTATGACCGGGCTCGGACGCTGCTCGACGCCACGTGCGCCATCGTGGCCCGCATGGACTCGTCGCTCTTGCTCGTGGTGCAGACCCTGTTCGGCGGACAACTGGTCATCAGCGAGGACGATCCTGCGGCACTGGCGGCACTGTGCCCCGATCCTGCCTCGAAGATCCTCACTCATCCACTGGGACGATCGGGAGCGGCATACCTGTGGGCTCGCTCGGGTCAGGTGGACCTCGCCGTCGAACAGACCCGGCGGGCACTGGTCCAACGAGACCCCGAATCGAGCCTGCTCCTGGTGGGGACGCGCGCTGCGGCGGTGGCCTACGAGACCGGCGACGAGTCTCTGTGTCGTGACACCCTCGATCTCCTCACGCCCTACAGCGACCTCGTCGCTGTCGACTCGAACGGATGGTGGTGCGACGGCCCCGTTGCGGTGTGGGTCGCCATGTTGCACCATCGCCTCGGTCAAGACCTCGCCGCGCATCACCACCTGGCGATCGGAGAGCAACTGGCTCGCGGTCTTCGCGACGCCCGCAGCCTGCGACGTATCGAACAACTCCGTCTGCGGCTCCCAACGGTGGGTCACACCACGCTCACCGGCACCGAACAACTCACCCCGCGAGAACGAAGCGTGCTTCAGCGGTTGGCCAGCGGTGCTACCAACGGGGAGATTGCCAGGGACCTGGCCTTCAGCGTGTCGACCATCCGCAACGACACGATGGCGATCTACCGCAAACTCGGAGCGCACGGGCGGCCCGAAGCGGTGGCGACAGCACTGTCACTCGGGCTGATCACACTGGAGAACTGAACTGCGCCGCCCCTTCGGGCAGTCGATCACAACCCTGATTTCTCGAGGACGTGCACACCGCACGCCGAGCCGAGGCCGATGACGTGCGCCAAGCCGACCTTGGCCCCCTCGATCTGACGCGGCCCGGCCTCGCCCCTGAGGTGATGGCAGATCTCCCAGATATTGGCGATGCCCGTGGCGGCGATGGGATGCCCCTTGGACTGCAAACCGCCCGACACGTTCACCGGTAGGCGACCGTCACGCCACGGCGCGCCCGACTCGAAGAAGTCGACCGCACCGCCCTGGGGGCACAGCATCAGGTTGTCGTAGTGCACCAACTCGGCCGTGGCGAAGCAGTCGTGCAACTCGACGAGATTGAGATCTTCGGGGCCGATGCCAGCGGCCTCATAGGCCTGCGTCGCCGCGCGACGGGTGAGTGTGTTCACGTCGGGAAGGATCTGGCACGCCTCCTGATACGGGTCTGAGGTCAGCACAGACGCCGACACCTTCACCGCACGCCGCTGCTGCTCCAGCGACAACGTCTTGAGCTTGGCGCCACTGACCACCACTGCGGCCGCTGCTCCATCGCAGTTGGCCGAGCACATGGGGCGCGTGTTGGGGTAGGCGATCATCATGTCGCCCATGATCTCTTCGAGCGTGAAGCGCTTCTGGTACGCCGCAAGGGGATTCAGCGTGGAGTGCGCGTGATTCTTCTCGCTGATTCGGGCGAACAACTCGAAACTCGTCCCCCCGTACTTGTGCCCGTACTCCATGCCCACCTGGGCGAACACGCCAGGCATCGCTTCCGTGGCGATACGACCGTCGATGGGTGCCACCGCACCGAAGCGACCCTTGGGTGTCCACTCGTTACCCGTGCCCTTGGACTGGCCTCCAGCACCCAGCAGGCCAGCTCCAGCGAGTTTCTCGACGCCCACCGCAAGGCCCATGTCGCACTCACCGGCCTTGATCGCCATGATGGCTGTGCGCAGCGCAGTAGCACCGGTGGCGCAGGCGTTGGCGACGTTGTACACCGGAATACCGGTCTGACCGATCTGCTTCTGTAGTTGCTGACCGATACCTGCCGAGGCCGACATGAGGCAGCCCACCGCCAGAACACCCATGTCATGAATGGTCACACCGCCATCGTCCATGGCTCCCAGCGCAGCCTCAGCAGCGAGGTCGACCTGATCGAGATCGGGGTACTTGCCGAACTTGGTCATGTGGATTCCGAGGATCCAGATGTCGTCACTGGCCATGAGTGCTCCTTGGTGGATGATTCGCGGTTGGGACTACTGGTCGTGGCGAACGGTTCAGCGAACCGGCTCGAAGGCGTAGGCGACTGCTTCGACTCCATGGTCGTCGGCACCCAGCGACGTCGTGGTCAGGCGCACCTTCATGCCCAGCGACACCTGCTCGGGGGTGGGCTCGACGTTCACGATGTTCCCTCGGACCGAGGTACCACCGCAGTCGACGATGGCGGTCACGAAGGGAACCGGCACGCCGGGCGCAGCGAAGGTGACGATGGTGAACGACCGGACCTCGCCCTCGGTGGTGATGTCGACCGGGCGAAACTCTCGCTTCCCACACGAGGCGCAGGCGTTGCGTCGGTCGAAGAACCGGGCTCCACACGAGGTGCATTCCTTCGCCACGAGGTGCGGATGATCCCCCAACACCAAGTAGTCGACCATCGGGATCTGTTGCGACATGAGGCCCCCTCGACCACGAGCCGCCCAACCGGGGCGACCAGCGAACTCTAGGTGTTCATGATTGCACTGAACAAGGAAATCACCTCTCGGCAGGATCACCAGCGGCCGAGGTGGACCACGTCGTCTCGATCACGTCGCGAGCGGCGGGTCGGGGAACCCGAGGGATGGTCGTCGTCGGACCGGTGTCCCAGTGCCACGGCGGCCACCACCTGACACGACTCGGGGGCACCCCAGTGGGACAGTAACTCCTCGGCGTGACGGAACACCCCGAAGTACAAGGCCCCCATGCGACGGTCCTCGGCGAGAAGGAGCAGGTTCTGCAACACCATGGCGGTATCGGTCAACCAGAACGGCACGGGCCAACCGTGCTCGTGTTCGAGGCCGTGCCCCGCTTTGTCCTCCTGGCCGTAGCGGTGCTCGTAGGCCGCAGGATCTGCGATGCCCACCACCACCACCGGTGCTGCGAGCACCCCGGGTTGCTTTCCAGCGAACCATGCTCCGGCACCACTGATGCGCCAGAACTCCTGCAGGGACTGCCCGACCAGCACCATGAGGTGGCTGCCCTGGCTGAACCCCGCCGAAGGAGCCCGCCGGGCCAGATCGCACAGGTCCACCACCTCGTCGAGGTCGAGGGGCACCGCGGCGAAACGCCGGGTCATGCGCCGACGGCGCAGCAGATCGTCGAGACCGCTCAGCGGCGTGAACCGAGTTCCACGAGGTCCTCGGCCATGGTCCAGCCATGAACGATGAGCACCCCACCCTTGGCCACCGGGACGTCTGAGAACAATGCTTCGGTCGCCGCATCCGACACCACCGTGGCGTCCGCGTCCACATCGACGAAACCAGACTGGCCGTTGGACGACACCACGAAGGACTTCTCGTCGTAGTTGGCGTCCACCCCGAAACGCTTGGCCAAGCGCCTGCCCCAGGCACGCTCCTCACCGACGGCTCGGTGCTCCGGGCGAGGAATCAACTCGCTCAGTTCGGCGAAGGCCTCGAGCCCACCCGCCGACACGAAGCGAGAACCCACGACCACGTCCTCATCGGGAAAGGCCATGAGAGCACGGTGGAACGCTTCGTTCATCAGTCCGACACGCGCAGTGACGCTGTGCTCACCCCGCCCGGTCGACAGCAGTCCGATGAGCACACAGGGCGTCCCGCCGATGCGCTCGAGCGTCGAGAACATGATGCCCGTGAGTTCCCCACCCTTGCGGGCAGTGGTGCACAACACCCAATCCTCTTTCGCCTTGGACAGCAGTCCAATGTCGAACGCACCCCCCAGAGACGCCATCTCGTCGAGATCGGCGTCGGTCAGCGCGGTGCAGTCCTTGGTCTCCACCTCGACAGCCATCTCTCCAGTCTGCCACCCGAGAGGCAGGGAACCGAAACGCAGCGTCCCTGACCAGCAACAACAGTGCCCTCGACCGGTCCAGGTTGCAGCATCACAGCATCACAGCATCGTGGCCGAATGCCACTCGCAGCTCTCCCACCACTCGGTCTACGTCGACGTTGAAGTCGTCGGCCAGTCGCAAGACCTTTCCCTGACCGAGCGCCAACATGACCGGCGACGCACCGGGATGATCCTGGAGGATCCGCTTCAACTCATCGATACGGGTCTGATCGAGTGCCGCGGCACCCAATCTCAGTCGCAGGGGTGCCGCTGTCGTGGCGAGATCCTCGGCAATGGTGACATCGAGGGCCACCAAGGACACCCGCGACTCGTCACGACGATCGAGGCGACCCTTGACCAACACGATGGCGTCATCAGCCAGACGATGTCCGATCTCTGCCAACAACCGCGGGAAGACGGTGACCTCCACCGAGGACTGCAGGTCCTCGAGCACGAACACCGCCATCTGGTCGCCCCGCTTGGTGAACTTCCGCGCCAACTGGGTGATGAGGCCGCCTGCCACCACCTGTGCTCCGTCGCTTCGTTCCACCAACTCGGCCAGAGGCCCATCGGTCTTACGACGCAGTGCGCCCTCCACCCCGAGAAGGGGGTGGTCCGACACATACAGGCCGAGCATCTCCTTCTCGAAACGCAACCGCTCCGACTTGTCGAACTCCACCTCTGGAATCGCCACCCGTTCGCTGTAGCCACCGTCGTCGGACGAGCCCGTGTCTCCCCAGTCACCGAACAGACTCATCACACCTTGGTCCCGTTCACGGCGACGTTCGAGTGTCGTGTCGATGATCTGTTCGAACACCATCAACAGACCACGACGAGGATGCCCGAGACGGTCGAAGGCCCCGGCCTTGATCAGCGATTCGACCGTTCGCTTGTTGAGCACGGACTCGGGTACCCGTTCGGCGAAGTCGTAGAACGAGGAATACGGACCGTTGGCGTCGCGTTCGACGAGCAACTGCTCCACCAGTCCTTCCCCCACATTGCGGACCGCCGACAGGCCGAAGGTGATGGCACCGGGACTGCCCCGGGGAAGGTCCACATCAGAAGGCACCTCGGCTGCGGTCAGCGGAGCGAAATCGGACCGAGAACGGTTGATGTCGGGAGTCAACACTCGGATGCCCGCCGCACGAGCATCGGCGAGGTACACAGCGGCCTTGTCGAGATTCGACTTCACGCTGGTCAAGAGACAGGCCAGGTATGGCACCGGGTAGTGCGCTTTGAGGTACGCGGTCTGGTACGTGATGAGGCCGTAGCCGAAGGTGTGGCTCTTGTTGAAGGCGTAGTCGGCGAACTTCTCGATGACGTCGAACAGTTGCTGACCCAGTTCACGGCCGTAACCCGTCCGCTCACAGCCGGCCTCGAACCCCGCCCGTTCCTTGGCCATGAGTTCTCGGACCTTCTTGCCGCACGCCTTGCGCAAGTTGTCGGCCTCGGCCAGCGAGTACCCGGCAAAACGCTGCGCCACACGCATCACGCTCTCCTGGTAGATCATGAGTCCGTAGGTGTCGGCCAGCACCTCCTGCGCATCCTCGTGGAAGTAGGTCACCTCTTGGCGACCGTTCTTGCGATCGGCGTAGTCGTAATGCATGTTGACGCTCATCGGGCCCGGCCGATACAACGCCAGCACAGCCGACACGTCCTCGAAACTGTTGGGCGCCATGGCCCGCAACAGCGCCCTCATCGGCGGCGACTCCAACTGGAACACGCCGATCGTGTCGCCGCGTGAGAGCAGGTCGAAGACACCCTGATCGTCCAGTGGCACGCTGTCGATGTCGAACTCGGACTCGGTCTGTCGTACCAGAGCAACGGTGTCGGTGATCACGTCCAGGTTCCGCAGTCCGAGGAAGTCCATCTTCAGCAGGCCCAGTTCCTCGACCCCGTGCATTTCGAACTGGGTCACCACCGGCGCCAGGTCGGGGTCCAGTCCAGGTTCGGGCTTGCGCTGGATGGGCAGATACTCGGTGAGCGACTCGCGGGTGATCACCACGGCAGCGGCGTGGATGCCGTCGGACCGCTTCATGCCTTCGAGACCCCGGGCCACATCCACGATGCGCTTCACGTCGGGATCGCTCGAGTACATGTCCCGCAACTCCGACGCCGCCTTGTATCCGTCGACGTACTTGGGATGTTCCTCGAAGCAGTAGCGCAAGGGAGTGTCGCGGCCCATCACCAGCGGGGGCATGGCCTTGGCGACCTTGTCGCCCAAGCCGTAGGGATAGCCCAGCACTCGGGCTGCATCACGAACGGCGTTACGGGCCTTGATGGTGCCGAACGTGATGATCTGGGCCACATGGTCGCGGCCGTACTTCTCGGCTGCATACCGGATCATCTCGTCGCGGTAACGGGAGTCGAAGTCCATGTCGATATCGGGCATGGACACACGACTGGGATTCAAGAAGCGTTCGAACAGCAGGTCGTAGCGAATGGGATCCAGTTCGGTGATGCGAAGGCAGTAGGCCACGGCGCAACCAGCTGCCGAGCCTCGACCGGGACCCACCCGAATACCCGCCTCTTTGGCATGACGGATGAGGTCCCACACGATCAGAAAGTACGAGGCGAACCCCATATCGCTGATCACCCGCAGTTCGTAGGCCAGGCGTTCGACCACCGCCGGGGGGAGTTCTGCTCCCCACCGCATGGCGGCACCCTGCCAGGTGAGGTGTTCCAGGTACGAGCGGTCGTCGGAGAACCCCGGTGGAAGCGGGAAGTTCGGCAACTGCGGCTTACCGAACTCGATGGTCACGTCCGCGCGCTCGGCGATCCACAAGGTGTTGTCACAAGCCTCGGGTACCTCGCGGAACAGATAGCGCATCTCCTGCGCCGACTTCAGATAGTGCTCCTGGCCCTCGAACTTGAAGCGCTTGGGATCCGACAGCATGGCCCCCGTCTGCACGCACAGCAGTGCGTCGTGGGATTCGTGATCCTCCCGATGTGTGTAGTGCGAGTCGTTGGTGGCCAGCAGTGGTGCACCGATCCGTCGGGCGATGTCGATGAGCATGGGGTTCGTGCGCTGCTGCTCGGCAAGACCGTGATCCTGGAGTTCCACGAACAGGTGGTCTTTGCCAAAGATCTCCTGGAGGCGCCCCGCTTTGTCGAGTGCACCTTTCTCGTCGCCCTTGAGCAAGGCCTGCAGCACGTGTCCACCCAGGCAGCCCGTCGTGGCGATGAGCCCGTCGGAGTGACGCTGCAGCAACTCCCAGTCCATACGGGGCTTGTAGTAGTACCCCTCGAGAAAGGCGAGGCTGGCCAACTTCAGGAGGTTGCGGTATCCCTGGTCGTTCTCTGCCAGCAGCGTGAGGTGGTAGTAGAGCTTGGCACCGCCCTCGGTGTCACCTCCCGAGTCGTCGATACGGCCACGCCGAGCCGGCCGCTCGGACCGATGCTCATGCGCCAGGTATGCCTCGGTGCCGATGACCGGGTTCACACCCTGCTGCCGGCACTCCTTGTAGAAGTCGAGCACCCCGTACATGTTGCCGTGGTCGGTGATACCAAGCGCGGGTTGGCCGTCGGCCACCGCCTTGGCCACCAGTTCGTCCAGCCGGGCTGCCCCGTCCAGCATCGAGAACTCGGTATGGACGTGCAGGTGGGTGAACGAATCTCCCACGGATCTCCCTTCGACGACCCCGGAACGGACTCAGAGCGACGGTACCACCGTCACAGATAGGTGCCGGGGCGATCGACGACTTGTACCTCACCGGCGGGCGAGCCCGGTGGCAGTCGTCGCAGTTGCTCCAACTGCTGCCGCGCCGCCAGTTGTTGGGCGAACAACGTGGCCTGAATGCCGTGGAAGAGCCCCTCGAGCCACCCGACCAACTGCGCCTTGGCGACCCGCAGTTCCGGCTCGGTGGGAATCTCCCCGTCACGGAACGGCAACGCCAGTTGGAACAACTCGTGTTGGAGATCGGGCGACAAGGCGCTCGCAACCTCGGTCACCGACCGTGCGTAGATCTCTGCCACGCGCTCGCGGCTGGCCTCGTCCAGTTGCGTCGCGCGCACCTCGTCGAGCAGTTGCTTGATCATGGAGCCGATCCGCATCACCTTGGCCGGCTCGGTCACCGTTTCGGACTCTGCTGCAACCGGAACATCGGGGGTATCGGTCATGAGGACTCCTGCTGGGCTATGAGGGGTACGAGTACCTCGTCGGCGGTCATCGAGCCATGACGGCAGATCAACTTGAACGGTCCGGTGTCAGACGGTTCGTCGAAACTCACCGGGTGGCGAGCCACCAAGGCCACATCTCCCAGACGACCGGCCACCGGCGGAGAGATGTGACTGCCGAACCAACCCTCGTCGATGATCTGCTGACGCGAGCGCACCCACGCCACCGGCGAGTGAGCCTCGGTGGCAGCCGCCAACAACTCGCCAGCCGCACCAGCGCGGGCGTGAAGCCACCGGAATCGGCCCTCTCCGCTCTGATGGTGGACCAACGCGAGGAGTCGTTCGTCGGGGGTCAACACGTTGTCCCCCACATGGACCTGACCGTGATCGGCGATGACCGCCAACGCCGAACCAGGCACCAACTGCTCGAGCACATCACCCACCAGGCGATCGGCCGCTCGCAGTTCGGCCTCGTAGAAGGACCCGAAGCCGCGCTCATGGGCGACTTTGTCGATGCCGTCGTAATAGGCGTAGACCAGTGGTTCGCCGGCCCGCAACTGGCGCCCCACCTCCACGGCGAGTCCCGACATCGTTCGCCAGCCCACCATGCGGCTACCACGCAGGTGAGCCTCGGAGAAGGCCGACGACTCGAGTTCGACCTTGCTGACCACCGGCACGCTGGCACCGAGGAACGGCGGCACCGGCTGCACTTCGACCGGAGGATGTTGACGCCTCACCTCGCCTTTGGTCGTGGACCAACGCAACGTGTTGACCACATCGCCACTGAGATCGATGCGGTACCCCACGACGCCGTGCTCGGCCGGGCTGACCCCGGTGGCTATGGACGTGAGCGCCGTGGCCGTGGTGGTGGGCGCCACGGTGGTGATCGGGCCGCCCTGCATCTGAGCCAAGGTGGGGCACAGGTGTCGGTGCTGTTGCAGTTGGTTCCAGCCCAACCCGTCCAGCACCAGCAACACCACCTGACGTGCGTGCTGCAACGCCTCGGGAAACCACGAGGGCCGGCGCCCAGGAGCACACCCCAACACGCCGGGCACCACGCCACAGACGTTGGCACCCCGGTAGTCAGGGATCACGGGGTGAGCATCACTGTCGTCCACGATGGTTCCAGTCCACCACCTTCGGCCCCGGGATGCCAAGCCCCCGTGTCGATGAGTCCTACGATGGCATGGTGCGCGTATCCACCCGGGGCGACTATGCCTGTCGAGCACTGCTGTCGCTGGCGCTTCACGGTGGCGACAGTGGCCCCATCTCGGTACGTGACATCGCCGAACGCACGGCACTCCCCCAGCCGTACCTGGAGCAGATCCTCCTGGCCCTCAAAGGAGCTGGCCTCGTGAAGTCCAAGCGAGGAGTGGGCGGAGGCTATGTGTTGGCCAGGTCACCCGAGTCCATTCGGCTGTCCGAGATCATCAGCGCGGTGGACGGCCCCATCACCTTGGGTGACTTCGGTGAACCGCACGCCGATGGAGCCTGCGATCACGAGGGCCAGTGCGTGCTGTTGGCGGTGTGGAAGCAGACCGGCGATCTCATGCGCCAGCACCTCGACAGTTTCACCCTCGCCACCGTGGCGGCGATGTCGCGCGGCGAGAGTGCCTGGCCGAACTGACCAAGGCTCACGAACACCCGTCGATCGACTCTTGGAAGTCCGCCGGAAGATCACTCGTCACACGCACCTCGACACCGGTGACGGGGTGCTCGAAGGCGAGTTCGGCTGCGTGGAGCAAGGGACGTGGTGCGGCAAGGGTGGGGCGGTCACCACCGTAGGTGGCGTCACCGACGACCGGATGCCCGATGGCGGCCAGATGCACCCTGATCTGGTGGGTGCGACCGGTCTCCAACTCGCAGCTGACCAGCGTGAGGTCAGTGGGCGAGGTGAACTCTTGGATCACCGCATATCGGGTGCGAGCTTGCTTACCGTCCACCACCACGGCGCGGCGTAGTGGATCCCTCGGGTCGCGACCCAGTGGTGCGTCGATGATCCCGACCCGTTGTGCCGGATGCCCCCACACCAGGGCCAGATAGCGCCGATGCACCTCGCGGTGGCTCAACGCATCCACCAGCGCCGTGTATGCCTCGTCAGTACGAGCCACCGCCATCAGGCCTGAGGTGCCGGCATCCAGGCGGTGCACGATGCCCGGTCGCATGGGGTCCCCCACCTCGGCCAACTCGGGATATCGGGCCAACAGTGCATTCACGAGCGTTCCCTCGGGATTGCCGGCGCCGGGGTGCACAACCAGGCCCACCGGCTTGTCGATCACGACCACATGGACGTCCTCGTAACGCACATCGAGGATGATGGAAGGGTCGGGCTGGGGCAGAGAGGTCCCCGGGAGCATCGTGAGATCGATGTCGAGGTGCTGACCCTGGTCGAGTCGGATCTTGCCCGAAGCCGCCACCCGACCATCAACGGCCACACCCCCACAACGCAGCAACTCCGAGGCGTCGGCACGACTGATCCCCCCCAGCAATGCCACGACCCGGTCAAGTCGCTCGCCGTGCAGTGCCTGGGGCACGTCGTCGCTGATCACTCCGTCACCGTTCGAGACACGGCGATGACCAGGCCCACGCCACCCAACACGATCGCCATGTCGGCGATGTTGAAGATGGGCCACCACTGCAGGTCGATGAAGTCGACCACGGCCCCGCGCATCCAGGCGTCACCACGGAAAAGCCGGTCGATGATGTTGCCGAGCGCACCGCCCACGACAGCCGATCCAGCCACGATGCGTGGCGTCGAGGTCTGTCGTCTGAGCACCACCAGGACCACGGCGAGGATGACCAACGAGGCGATCCCGATGAGCGGTCCGAGGCCTGGGCCACGAGAGAACGCCATGCCGGTGTTGAACGCCAGATTGAACCTGAGCGTCCAGATCAGGTCGATGGTGCGACCGTCGTCGAGTGCGTTCAGTGCCCAGGACTTGGTCAACTGATCGGCTACCACGATCGCCACGGCGATCGCAGCGATCAGACGCCATCGCGTCATCGGCGTCCCAACCCGCCGACCTTCTCCTCCACCAGCACCGTCGTCCACGGCAGGGCCTCCAGTCGCTCTCGGGGAATGGGTCGACCCGACACCGAGGAGTAGCCGTACGTGCCGTCGGCGATGCGCTCCAATGCTGTGTCGATCTCGGTGATGGTCTGGCGAGCCTGCGCCGAGAGCGCCAGATCTCTCTCGCGTTCCACCACCATGGTGTCTCCTTCTCCGGACTCCTCGTCGAACTGCACATCGCCCATCTCGGCCTCGGCGATGAGGGCATTGGCTTCGTCCTCCAGACGAACAGCCTGACCCGTGAGGCGCTCACGCTCGGCGAGAAGCGCGGAGCGCTGCTCCACGAGGAACTCCAGGTCGAACTCGGCGGACGCTTTGACACCAGGCACCTTCTTCCCGGTGGCGGCCTTCTTGGGCGCCGGAGCGTCCTGCTTCGCAGCGGCCTTCTTGGCAGCCTTCTCACCGTCGGCCGCTTTGGCGGCAGCGGTTTTCGCTGCCGCCTTCTTGGCAGGCTTCGAGGTGTTGGCGGCGTCGGTCTTGGCCATGTGGACAGGTACCTCCGTGGGACGCTTGATCGATTCGGAGCGAAGCGGTCGTGTGAGGCTAGGCCCGTTCGAGGCCGATCCGCACCGGACGACCGTCCAACGATGTGGTGGACACCTCGACGTCACCGATGGTCACCGACGTGGCGAGGGTCTCGCCGGCGATGGTGTCGACGTGCCCGGCGATCTGCCGACGCTGATCGTCGTCGAGACCAAGGCTGAGCACGATCCGGTCCGACACGTCCAGACCCGCATCTCGACGAGCCTGCTGGACCAGTCGGATGAGATCGCGTGCCACCCCTTCGGCTTCCAGTTCAGGGGTCACCTCGACGTCCAGCACCACGACCCCAGCGCCGTCATCCAATGCCACCATGGCCACATCGTCGGGCGCCACCAGGGCCAGGGCGTACTCACCAGGGTGCAACTGCACCCCGCCAGCGGTCACATGGTCGCCGTCCACGCTCCAGTCGCCTGCCTTCACCGCCTTGATGACCTGCTGTGTGGCAGCTCCCAGTCGGGGTCCCAGTGCTGCGGGGACCACCTGGAGTTGCTTCGTGGCGATGGAAGCGACATCGGTGCTGAGTCGCACCGACTTGACGTTCACCTCGTCAGCGATGAGATCGGTGAAGTCTTCCAGTACCGCGACGTCGTCGCCAGCGACCAAGAGTTCGGCCAGAGGCAGACGCACTCGCAGTTGGTGGGCCTTGCGCACCGACAGCGCAGCCGAGCACACCGAGCGCACCCGATCCATGGACGCCACCAGGGCGGCATCGCCAGGAAGCTGGTGGACCTCGGGCCAGTCGGCGAGGTGCACGCTGCGTTGGCCGGTGAGGCCCTGGTACACCGCCTCGGTGGTGAAGGGCAGCAGCGGTGCCGCCACCCGACACACCACGTCGAGCACCGTGTGAAGCGTGTCGATGGCGTCGGGGTCTCCTGCCCAGAAGCGATCGCGCGACCGTCGCACGTACCAGTTGGACAGCACCTCGACGAACTCTCGGATACCTCCACACGCTGCGAACAGGTCGTAGTCGTCCATGGCGCGTGTCTGAGCGTCCACGAACTCCTGCGTCTTGGCGAGGATGTAGCGGTCGAGCACATGGGTCGAGTCGGTACGAACCGTCCCCATGCGCCCGGCCGCCCGGGCGTACAGCGACTGGAAGTACCACACGTTCCACAGCGGCAGAATCGCCTGGCGCACGGTGTCACGGATGCCCTGCTCGGTGACCGAGAAGTCCGAACCCCGAAGGATGGCCGATGACAGCAGGTACCAACGCATGGCGTCGGCCCCGTACTGGTCGAACACCGCCATCGGGTCGGGATAGTTGCGCAGGGACTTCGACATCTTCTGCCCGTCGTCACCCAGCACGATGCCGTGACTCACACAGGTCGAGAACGCCGGCCGATCGAACAGTGCCGTCGCCAACACGTGCATGGTGTAGAACCACCCGCGCGTCTGGCCGATGTACTCGACGATGAAGTCACCCGGGTAGTGCTGCTCGAACCACTCGCGTTGTTCGAACGGATAGTGCACCTGAGCGAAGGGCATGGACCCCGACTCGAACCAGCAGTCCAACACCTCGGGAACCCGCCGCATCATGGATCGACCCGTGGGGTCGTCGGGATTGGGCCGCACGAGATCGTCGATGGCGGGCCGGTGGAGGTCGGTGATGGTCACACCGAAGTCACGCTCCAGATCGGCGATCGAGCCGTACACGTCGATGCGCGGGTACTGGGGGTCGTCACTGCGCCACACCGGAATGGGCGCACCCCAGAAGCGGTTCCGACTGATGGTCCAGTCCCGCGCGTTGGCGAGCCACTTCCCGAAACTGCCGTCCTTCAAGTGCTCGGGAACCCACCGGATCTGCTGGTTCAGTTCCAGCATGCGATCCTTGATGGCAGTCACGGCAACGAACCAGGAACTGACCGCCTTGTAGATGAGCGGCGTCCCAGTGCGCCAGCAGTGCGGATACGAGTGGTCGTAGGTCTCGTGACGGATCACGACGCCTCGCTCCTTGAGCATCCGGATGACCACCGGGTTGGCGTCGAACACCAGCAGTCCCTCGAGGTCGGGGACCTCGGCGGTGAAGCGACCAGCACCGTCCACGGGTATCACGAGGTCGATGCCATTCGCCTGGCACACCAACTGGTCGTCTTCACCGAAAGCCGGGGCGAGGTGCACCACCCCGGTGCCGTCTTCGGTGGTCACGAACTCGGCACCCAGCACACGGAAGGCGTTGGCATGATCGGCGAAATACGGCAACAACGGTCGATAGCGACGTCCCACCAGATCGGCACCTCGAACGGTGCCCACTCGAGTCGCTTCACCCAACTCGCGTTCGTAGGCCACCAACCTCGCCTCGGCAAGGATCATCCGGCGACCTGCCAACTCGATCACCGCATAGTCGACGTCAGGACCCACGGCCAGTGCCAGGTTCGACGGCAGGGTCCATGGCGTGGTGGTCCAGGCGAGGAGCCACTCCCCCGAGTCCAACTCGAACGCAACCGTCAGGGCAGGGTCCTGCACCTGCTTGTAGGCGTCGTCCATGCGGGTTTCCGAGTTCGACAACGGTGTCTCGAGTGCCCACGAGTACGGCAGCACCCGGAAGCCCTCGTAGACGAGACCTTTGTCCCACAACTCCTTGAACGCCCACATGACGCTTTCCATGTAGGGAAGGTCGAGCGTCTTGTAGTCGTTGGCGAAATCGACCCAACGCGCCTGCCGCGTGACATAGCGCTCCCACTCGGAGGTATAGCGCAGCACCGAGGTATGGCAGTACGAGTTGAACTCGGCGATGCCGTGGTCGGTGATGGCCTGCACCCCTGAGATGCCGAGTTGGCGCTCGGCCTCGGCCTCGGCCGGTAGACCGTGACAGTCCCACCCGAAGCGGCGCTCCACGCGCTGCCCCCGCATGGTCCGGTAACGCGGCACCGCATCCTTCACGAATCCGGTGAGGAGATGGCCGTAATGGGGCAGCCCGTTGGCGAAGGGCGGACCGTCGTAGAACACGAACTCATCGTCGGCAGATCGCTGAGTCACGGACGCAGCGAAGGTCTCGTCACGCTGCCAGAAGTCGAGGATCCGTTGTTCGAGGGCAGGAAGATCGGGTTGGGATTCGACCTCGGGATACGACGTCACGCAGGACTCTCCATCGTCAGACCCCGTCGCGGAAACGCAATCCGATACCCGAAGGAGGAGTCGAGTCTGTCCCGTCGGCTTCGGGGCCAGGATCGACGTCGATGACCGCGTCGGTCGATGCGTCGGTGACTGCGTCGCTGAGGCTCAGTTGACCTTGGGATTCGGGTTCGGCTGCGAGTTCCGGTGAGGGTTGGGGGGCGGTGACGACCGGTGACGGCGCACCAGCCGACAGGACAGGGCGAGTTCCCAGGCCCAGGCCTTCGATCGGCGCAGCGACGAAGCCCATGAGTCGCTCGGCCACTTCGCCGAGGCGGATGCGTTGGGCCGCCAGGAACCGCTCGAGCTCCTCGACATCGCCGGCCAGGAAGTCACGACGGGCGCGCAGTGCTTCGACCTCGCTGTGAGCTTCCTCCCAGGCATCGGCGTGAGCGGCCCGGGCGGCCTCCTCTGCCTGGGTCACCATGGCTTCGGCATCGCGCCGGGCCCGCTCCAAGGTCTCGTCCGCCGTGCGTTGCGCCAGGAGCAGGGTTCGACTGATCGTCTCGGCCTCGTCCACGAGCGGCACCTCGGGAGCTCTCTCCGACGCATGCAGTTTGGCGAGAGCAGCACGAGCACGAGCCTCCATGGCCTCGGCGTCGGCCTGGATCTGCTGCAGACGCCCCGCAACAGCAGCGAGGTAGTTCCTCACCTCGGTCGGGTCGTAGCCCTTCTTGACGACGCGGAATGAGGCCGCCGTGATCGACTGCGGCGTGATGTCAGGATTCGGCCTCGCCATGGTCGGCATCGTAGGCGGTCGTGGGTCGTTCGCCCGTCTAGAGCGCGCCACGGCAACCCAGGATCAGGTTGATCACCACGATCTGGAGGAACAACAGCACCACGAAGGGCGACATGTCGAGGGGACCGAGCGGAGGCAGCACCCTACGCACAGGAACCAGGACCGGGTCGGTGATACGCACCAGGACCTGACTGAGCGTGGCCACCACACCGCCACGGCTGGCGGGAAACCACGAGAGCACGACGCGACCCAAGATGGCGAACACGTACATCGACGCGGCGAAACACAGCAGCTCACGCATGGAAGATCAGCGGTCGGCCGAGCCGTCGAGGTCTCGCTCTTCACGGGCGCGAACCGCTGCCGGCTTCAAGAGATACACGCCGGTCGCAACCTTCTCCATGGAACCACTGAGTCCGTAGCACAGGCCACTGGCGAAATCGACCAAGCGCCGAAACGTCTCGCGGTCGATGCCCTCGAGGTTCATGATGACGGATTGACCTGCACGGAACCGGTCAGCCACTTCCTGGGCGTCTTCGAAACGGCGCGGCTTCACGGTGTGGGGCTCGGCACTGGGTACCACCGCCCGAACTGTGGACCCTTGCCGGACCGCCGACAGCGGACGGGGCTGCACTCCCGAATCGTCACTGGCCGGCAGTGGGAAACGCCGTGCGCCGGTGTCGGAGTCCCGCGCCGTCGTGGGCAACGCGCGAACTTGTCCCCCGACGCTGAGCCCCCCGGTCGAGTCCGTGGAATCGGGGTTGCGACCACCCGCCTGACGACCGCTGCGCGAACGCGTGTCGTCGTCTTCGTAGTCCTCGTAGACCTCCTCGTCACCAAGCCCGAGGTAGTCCATCGCTCGTTTCCACATCGACATCTGCGCTGTCCTTCGCTGATCCGGCGTGGATCAGGCTACCGCACTGCGGTCGGATCGTCGGGGACGGGTCCCGAAGAGGGCTGAGCCCACGCGGACCTCGGTACTGCCGGCCGCCACTGCAACCTCGAGGTCGTGTGACATTCCCATGGAGCACACCGAGAGGCCCAGTTCATCGACCAAGGCGCGCACTTGCTGGAACCCCGCTCGCGCCGCCCCGGGGCCACCTGTGGTGGGTCCCACAGTCATGAGGCCCTCGACTCGAAGGCCGAGGTCCACCGCACGAGCGACCATCGCCGAGACATCACGCACCGGTGCCCCGCCCTTGGCGGGGTCGTCTCCCGTGTCGACTTGGATCAGCACTCGCGCCTGCGGACTGCGTCGGGCCACCTCGTCGATCACCGACGGGCGGTCGAGGCTGTCCCACCGGGTGATCCACCGAGCGAGAGCTCGGACCTTGTTGCTCTGCAGCCGACCGATGAAGTGCACGTCCACATCGGCGAGACGCTCCGGGGGCGACACCAGGGGCAACTTCGTGAGCACTTCCTGGGCGTAGTTCTCGGCGATATCGACAAGACCCGCATCGAGGGCGGCGGTGACAGCAGCAGGCCCGAACCCCTTGGTGACGGCCACGATGCGAACACCGTCACCCCCCACAGCGTGCAGACGCGCCCGCACCGTAGCGAGCGCGTCGAGGATCACTTCAGGAACGAAGGGACGTCGAAATCGTCGTCGTCTCCGCCGAGTGGGTCGCTGTCCTCGGCGAACAAGCCACTGCCGGTCGAAGCATCGGCGGCCACGCTGGGCGCCACAGCCGGCGCAGCATCCAGGCGGTCGAAACCGGCTGCGATGACGGTGATCTTCACCTCATCGCCCATCTCGTCATCGACCACGGTGCCGAAGATGATGTTGGCTTCGGGGTGGGCGACGCCGTGGATGATCTCGGCGGCTGCATTCATCTCGAACAAGCCCATGTTCGACGGCCCAGTGATGTTCAACAGAATGCCGCGGGCGCCGTCGATGGCCGACTCGAGCAGCGGAGACGAGATGGCCGCCTTGGCAGCGGTGACCGCCCGGTTCTCGCCACTGGCCTGGCCGATGCCCATGAGCGCCGACCCGGCATTTGCGAGGATCATCTTCACATCGGCGAAGTCGGTGTTGATGAGGCCGGGGGTGGTGATGAGATTGGTGATACCCGACACACCCTGCAGCAGCACCTCGTCGGCCATCTTGAAGGCGTTCAGCACACTGGTCTTCTCGTTGGCGACCGTGAGCAGGCGATCGTTGGGGATCACGATCAGCGTGTCGACTTTTTCTTTGAGGCGTGTCACGCCCGAATCGGCCTGCACCGACCGACGGCGACCCTCGAAGGCGAACGGACGGGTGACCACACCGATGGCCAACGCACCCAGCGAGCGGGCGATCTCGGCGATGACCGGGGCACCACCGGTACCGGTGCCGCCGCCCTCGCCGGCGGTGATGAACACCATGTCGGCGCCCTTGATGATCTCTTCGATCTCGTCCCGGTGCGCCTCGGCAGCAGCACGCCCCACCTCGGGGTCGCTGCCAGCTCCGAGCCCACGGGTGAGTTCCCGGCCGATATCGAGTTTCACGTCGGCATCGCTCATGAGCAACGCCTGGGCATCGGTGTTGACGGCGATGAATTCCACGCCCTTCAACCCGGCGTCGATCATGCGGTTGACGGCGTTCACGCCGCCGCCACCCACACCGATCACCTTGATGACCGCCAGATAGTTCTGCGGGGCGCCGCTCATCGCTGTCTCCCTCCGGTGGGGGATGTCGTGGTGCTCATGTCATGGACTCCCTTGAAAACCGCCAACATCCTCGCACGTTCCTTCTGTCGAACGGGAGATACTAGTGGTACAGAGCAGTACGCACCGCGTTGGTGCACTCAACGCACCGTCGGCTGTCCACTCGAGACATCGATGACCCGAAGGTCGGCGAGGTCCTGACGTCGCAGCACCACCACCAGAGCGACGAGTTTTCCCTGGAGGTCGTCGGGCGTGCCGAGACGTACTTCGGTGCCGGCCTCGGATGTGTCCGAGGCCAGGGTCATGGACAGTTCGCCCGCCTCACTCACGGCGAGGCCCGTCACCAGGCCAGCCACCTCGTCGGGCAGGGAACGCACCAGTTGTGCCGCTGCCTTGAACGGTGCGGGCGCCACCTCACCTGGTACGAGGTCGGGTGCGGCGCCAGCGATACCCAGGTAGTCGACCGGTTGCCCGTCGAGCACGGCGATCACCACGCCGTCGGCATCGACCACCCGGAACCGCGCGTCAGCACCCGCGAACCAGGCCAGTGGCCGACGTTCGTCGATCTCCACGACAACCCGGGAGGGAAGATCCCGAGTGACCCGTGCCGACCGGATCCACGGACTGGCTTCCAACTCGGCGCGAGCCTCTGCGAGATCCACCGACAAGATGGGCGAGCCCCGCAACGAACCCACCACTTCATCGAGCCGTTGCCCGTCGAATCGACGGCTGTACACCGCACCGTCGACGTCGACCTCACGCACCGAGAGCAAGGGAGACACGAGCAGGACCAACCCCACCGCCACCACGACGATCACCGACACGACCACGGCGAGGATGCGGCGGCGCTTACGACCCAGGGTGCGGCGGACCTCGCGCCGTCGAGCCCGAATACGAGGGTCCATCGCCGATCGCGCCGGCGGGACTGTGGGTTGTGACGTCTCGGTGTCGTCGAAGGAGCCGAGCACCACCGCGTCGGTGAGGCCGTCGTCCACGATCGTCACGGTTCGTCGTCCCGGCATCCCACTGGGTGGCGAGGCGTCACCGCCGGGCGCGTTGGCGGGCTGTGTCCCCTGGAGGGAGCGATCGGCCTTGCGGGCCGCACGACGCGAGCGCCGGATCATGGCGTGGTCCTCGTGAGGGTCGCTGTGACCTCGTGGGGGAAGCCGATCAGGCGCAGTTCACTTCGCAGCCAGACTCCACTGTGCTGACCTACAGCTGAACGGACTGCCAGCATCAGCGACACCACATCTGCTGCCAGACCGTTCTCGTCGGCCTGGATGAAGTTCGCGTGCTTCGTGGAGACCTCGGCCGTGCCGTGGCGCAGACCTCGCAGTCCTGCCGCGTCGATGAGTTCACCTGCAGACAACTGGCCGGGAATGGGGTTCACGAACACCGATCCTGCATTCTGCCCACCGGGCTGATGATCACGGCGCCAGCGCACGATCTCGCTCAGGATCTCCTCACCCTCGTCTCGGTCCCCCTCGACCAGCGAGAACTCCGCTGCCACGACGAGATGGTCGTCGGTGAGATCGGAACCTCGGAAACGAAGACCCACCTCGTCGGCCCCCCACCAACGACGTTCGCCGCTTCGGAGGTCCACGATGTCGACACGAACCAGGTTGGCAGCCATGTCCGAACCGTGGCCTCCAGCGTTCATCCGAACACCTCCACCCACGCTCCCGGGTACCCCCACGGCCCATTCCAACCCGGTGAGACCAGCGGCCACCGTCCGGCGCGCCAGTACCGGCAGACTCACCCCGGCGCCAGCCACGACCGTGGTGCCGACAACTTCGACGCCATCGCCGAGGGCACCGAGGGCCACGGCCAAGGCGTCGACCCCGTCGTCGGCGACCAAGAGATTCGAGCCACGGCCCACCACCAACACGTCCACACCGGTGGTCCTGATCGCTTCGCCCACGACGCTGAGATCGGTCTCGTCGTGCACTGTGACCATGAGCGCTGCGCTTCCCCCCACCCGGTAGGTGGTCTGCGCCCCGAGGGGCACCTGGTGGCGGGCGCGTTCACCCAAGAGCTGTGCTGCACGCTCGACTGCGGACGGCATCACCGCAGTGACTCGAGTTCCTGACGGCGTTGCAGCACTTCACCAGGGAGGCTCGCCACGTCGCCACACCCCATGGAGATGCACAGATCGCCCGCCCGCAGTTCCCGTGCCAGGTACTCGATCACGTCATCACGCCGAGGCAGCCACACCACTCGTTGCTCGGGATGCGCTTCGCACACCGCATCGACCACCAACTTGCCCGTGACACCCGGAAGAGGGGTGGTGCCTGATGCATAGATCTCGGTCAACACCACGAGATCAGCCGCCGTGAAGGCATCGGCGTACGCCGGCGACATGACCGCCATACGGTGGTACCTGTTGGGTTGGAACACCGCCACGACGCGCTGCCAGTCGTCTCCGCTACTGCGCGCTGCCCTCAGCACTGCATCGATCTCGGCCGGGAGGTGGGCGTAATCGTCGACGAGGGTGGCCCCGCCGTGCTGACCCCGCACATCGAAACGGCGCTCCACACCCCCGAACCGGGCGAGGGCCGCTGCGATGTGTTCGAACGGCACATCGAGCGCCAGGGCCATGGCGATCACAGCACACGCATTACGAACATTGTGAACACCACGGAGGGGAAGCGTCACCGCTCCCAACCGCTCGACCGGCGCATTCGCATGTGGACGCACGAAGACGTCGAAGGTGAACACTCCCTTGTCCGCCCTCAGCGATCTCGCCCAGACCGAAGGCCCATGCGGCCACACCGGATGATCGGCGTGGTCGTCCTCTACGGCTCCGTAGCCGATGACCGAGCGGCCCTGTGCCAGACGCACGCAACCGGGATCGTCGAAGCACAGCACCCGTGGCCCCGCGATGCCGTCGAGGTACGTGCCGAAGGACGCCTCCAACGCCTCGACGGTGCCGAAATGGTCCAGATGATCGACGTCCACGTTGGTGAGAATGGTGCCCGACAGAGGAAGGGCGAGGTGGGTGCCGTCGCTCTCGTCCACCTCGACGACCAGCACCTCACCACCGCTCCAGTGGGCACCGGTACCCAGGTCGGTCACGTCACCGCCCACGATGAAACTCGGACGACGCTGCGCCTCGATGAGCACCAGTGTCAGCATGGAGGTGGTCGTGGTCTTACCGTGCGTGCCTGCAACGCCGATACTGCGGGCCTGAGCGCAGATGGACGCCAACATCTCTGCGCGCCGCAAGGAGCGAACCCCTCGGCGTCGGGCCTCGTCGAGTTCGATGTTGTGCTGGGGAATAGCGCTCGAAAAGGTGATGGCGTCGACACCGTGGACCACCTCGCGCTGGTGCCCCACGTGGACTTCGATCCCTGCTGCTGCCAAGCGTTCCAGTACCGGCAACTGGCGTAGGTCGCTTCCCGACACGTGATGGCCCATCTCGGCGAGCACCAGAGCGATGGCGCTCATACCGGGACCCCCCACGCCCACCACGTGGTAACGACCGGGCCGAGACAGATCGACGAGTTCCGCACTCATCGGGCAACATCCTCGATCAAGCGCACGATGGCGTTGCTGCGATGTCGGTCACCCGCCGAGTGCGCGGCCTGGGCCATTGCTTCCAGACGCGCCCGATCAGCTCGCAGGGCGTCGACCTCATCGCCCAGTCGGTCCAACTCGGTGTCGTCGAGGACGAGTGCCGCACCGGCCTCCGCCAGCCAGGCCACGTTGGCACGCTGATGATCGTCAGCGGCCTGCGCCCAGGGCACCAACACTGACGGGGTGCCGGTGACGGCCAACTCCACGACCGTGCTGGCACCGCCGCGCGCCACGACCAGATCGCTGGCGGCGTAGACGGCGGGCATCTGGTCGTCGAATCCGATCACCTGGTACAGCATGGCGTCGCGATCATGGCGCGCGGGCATCGCCTCGGCGAGGAATCGCTCACCCACGATGTGACGAAGGGCCATCGTCGGGTCGCTCTGCCACCGCTCCACCAGTGTGCGTGCAGCGGCATTCAAGGCCCCTGACCCCTGGGAGCCTCCCACGATGGTCACGACAAAGCGGTCGTCGGGAATGCCGAGGGCCAGACGCGCCGCAGATCGGTGTGACGAACGATTCACTGCCAGAACCGCCTGGCGAACCGGTGCGCCGGTGTGGACGGCTCGCCGCAGTGGCGAGTCGGGGAACGCCACCGCACTCGCCGCCGCGAACCGTGCCGTGATGGCACTGGAACGACCGGGACGCCGGTCGTACGACACCACCACCACGGGTATGCGCCTCCGTCGCGCTGCCAGCACCGTGGGCAGACTGGCGTAGCCACCCACCGACACCACGACCCGAGGCCGACGCTCGTCGAGGAGGTGACCCGCAGCACGCACCGCCCTCACGAGCATCGAGGGAAATGCCAGATTCCTTCGATCGAGACGACGTTGCAGACCGATGACGTTCAAGAAGGTATGGGCCACCCCGTGAGGCGGGACCAGGCGAGTCTCGACGCCTCGCTGGGCGCCCACGTAGTGCAGCGACTCCAGGTCGTGACCAGCCGCCACCAGTCCGTCGATGATCGCCAAGGCCGGCAGCACGTGCCCGGCGGTACCGCCTCCGGTCACGACGGCGAACGCGCCACGAGCCGTCATGTCACGTGGCGAGCAACGTTGGCCAGAAGTCCGGCCGCTGCAAGGCTGACCAACAGCGAACTGCCGCCATACGAAATGAGGGGCAGGGTGAGACCGGTGACCGGAAGCAACCCTGTGACACCTCCGACGTTGATGATGGCCTGCACGCTGAACCAACCCGCGATACCGCCGGCCAGCAGCATGCCGAAGCGATCACGAGCCGCCAACGCCACCTGGATGCCGGCCACGGTGAGCACGATGAAACCACCGATCACGGCCAGGGCCCCCATGAGGCCCAACTCCTCGGCCACGATGGCGAAGATGAAGTCGCTGTGGGCCAAGGGCACGTAGCCCCACTTGCCCGTACCCGCTCCGATGCCCACGCCGGTCGGTCCACCGTTGGCGATGGACAACATCGACTGCCACACCTGGTAGGCGTAATGCTCCTTGTTGCCCTCGAGGTCCATGAAGGCCGTCCACCGCATGATCCGGCGGGAACTCGACATCACGAAGACGGCGAAGAATGTGCTGCCGATGAGCATCGTGGCGATCATGGGCCGGAGCCTGACCCCGGCGATGAAGGCCACCGTGAAACCGATGGCGGCGAACACCGCCACGGCGCCCAGGTCGCCCTGGGCCACGCACAACAGCATGGTGACCACCAGGACCTGGAGCACCTGCATCATGTTCGGACGGCGCTTCTCGTCCTGCTCGAGTTGACGTGCGAGAAGGTCGGCACAACGCATCAGCACAGCGATCTTCAGCACTTCGGACGGCTGGAACGTCGCTGGCCCGATCTCCACCCACGCCCGGGCACTGTTCACGGAACGGCCCAGCCCCGGTACGAAGGGCAGCAACATCGCTGCTGCCGACACCACCATGAACGGCCCGGTCCACGCCCGCCAACGCTGGTAGGGAATCCTGTAGGCCGCCACCGCGGCGAAGGCACCCACGACCGCCCACATGGCCTGCTTGCCGAAGACCCGCCATGGCGAGTACCCACTGTGGAACTGCGTGATCGACGACGCCGACAGGACCATGACCAGTCCGATCGTGGTGAGCATGATGACCAGAACCACGATGAGATAGAACGCCAAGGTCGGCGGACTGGCGGGTCCGAGGGCGGTCTTGGCCCCCGGTGGTGGCGTGGGACGCAGCGACACCTTGGGCAGAGCCGGGAGGGTCAACTTTCTCCGGGTCGGGCGCACCGTTCGGGTCGGGGAGTCCGGGCGAGTCCGTGATGCACCAGTACGAGTGCTTTGCGACGCAGTGGACGACCGTCGTTGCGCAGGTGCCTGTCTCGACGTCGGCCCGTTCGATGTCGACCGTTTCGCTGCCGGCTTGGAGGGCCCACCCCGGCGATCGAGCACCTTCTGACGCCTCTGCGCCAATCCGCCCGGCCGCGAGCGACCACGCGTGGCGTCACCGGGAAAGGTCGTCGTCATCGGTGCCCTCCTGTCAGGTCACGCACGCATCGCACGAAGTCGTCCCCCCGCTCTGAGTAGTTCTGGTAGGCGTCGTAACTGGCGCAGGCGGGCGACAGCAGCACGACATCGCCTTCGCGGGCCAATGCGGCTGCCGCCGCCACGGCATCGTCCATCGTGGGTGCCAGTCGAACCGGACAGCGACCGTCGAACGCCGCCGCCACCTCGGGACCGGCCTCCCCCAGGGCGACCACGCCGCGAACGTGGGCTGCGCCACCGGTCAACACCGAGAGGTCCAGTCCCTTGTTCCGACCACCGACGATCCACACGACCGACGGGAACGCCGCCACAGCGGTCAGTGCTGCGTGAGGGGTGGTCGCCTTGGAGTCGTCGAACCAGCGCACCCCTGCGTGGTCAGCCACGAATTCGATGCGATGGCGTGGGGGGGTGAACACGGCCAGGGTCCTCGCCACATCGTCCACCGAGGCGAGGCCCGTCTCCAACGTCAGCGCAGCAGCGGTGAGTCCGTTGGTGAGGTCATGGGGAAGCGCTCGAGCGAGTTCGTTCACCTCGGCGACCGCACCCCGGGGTGTCATGAGGCGCCCATGGTCCACCCGGTAGTCCGCATCGGTGAGGCCGACGGTGACCCGGCGAGCGGGAACCGTGTCGAGATACCGGCGCACGATCGGGTCGTGTGCCGAACCGATCACGACGTCGTCGGGACGAACCGCCTGCCAGAGACGAGCCTTGGCCGCAGCGTAGGTGTCGAGACTGCGGTGCCAGTTCTGGTGATCCTCGGCGAGATTCAGCCAAGCCGAGGCCTCGGCTCGGAATCGGGACGTGAAGGCCAATCGGAAACTGGATGCCTCCACCACGAACACGTCGAGATCGTCGTCGTCGACCACGCTGATCAAGGGGGTGTCGGTGTTACCAACTGCCATGGTCCGTCGACCTGCAGTGGTCACCATGGCGGCGGTCAGCTCGGTGGTGGTCGTCTTGCCGTCGGTCCCCGTGATGGCCACAAGCGGTCTCGGTCCGCCCGGACGCTCCTGTTCCCACCGATAGGCGACCTCGATCTCCGAGCAGACCTCGACATCGCCGGTGTGGGCCACGTCGAAGACCGGGTGGGTCTCGGGAAGTCCAGGTGCGGGGATCACCAGGTCACACCGCCGCACCAGGGCCGACAGGTCGGCCTGCGAGGGTGATTCCACCAGGTCAACGCCCAGCGCCGAGGCGACCGATCGGGCCCCATCGCTGGGGCGATCGTCCACTGCGGTGAAGGGAACACCACGGCGATGGAGCGCGTGGGCGACGGCTTGGCCCGCCACAGCCAGGCCATACACGAGCACATGCTTCACGGTGTGACCTGACGGGTGAAGTCGCCGATGAAGACGGCCAGTGCGGTGGCCACGCAGATTCCCGAGATGATCCAGAAGCGGATGATCACGGTCGTCTCGGGCCAGCCCACCAGTTCGAAATGATGATGGATGGGCGACATGCGGAAAAGTCGCCGCTTGCGACCCGAAGCCTTGAAGACCCCCATCTGGATGGCCACGGAACCGGCCTCCATCACGTTGAGGCCGCAGATGAGGATGAGCAAGAGGTGTGTGTTGGTCGTCAAGGCCAACAATGCCAGTGCGGAGCCGATACCCAACGCTCCGACGTCGCCCATGAAGATGCGCGCCGGTGCTGCGTTCCACCAGAGAAAGCCACCACAGGCCCCGGCGAAGGCCGCCGCCACCACGGCGAGGTCGAGTGGGTGGACCACCGAGCCGTACACATCGGGGTTTCGGAACGCCCAGTAGGAGATGACCGTGAAGGCGAGAAAGCCGAGGAGGGCCGATCCGCCGGCCAACCCGTCCAGGCCATCGGTGACGTTGACGGCATTGGTGGTGGCCCAGATGATGAGGCCAGCCCACACCACCCAGACGGGCGACGGCAGTTCCCACCCGGGCAGGTCGGCCCGAGTGAACGACAGCGTGCGACTGACATTGGTGGTGGTGAGCAACCACGCCGCGAACCCCAGGCTCATGGCGAAGGTGATCATGCCCTTCTTCTTCCAGAAGATGCCCCGGTTGTGGCGGCGACGCACCTTGATGAGATCGTCGGCCAAGCCCATACAGGCCATCACCAGCACCGTGACCCACAGGATGATCGCCTGATCGGAGAAGACCAGGCCGCGCCGCAGGTGGGCGACGGCCCAACCGATGAACGCTGCAGCCACGATGGCCAGACCGCCCATGGTGGGAGTTCCCTGCTTGGGGAGGTGGTGCGTGGGTCCGTGATCCTCTTTGCCGAGGATCGGCTGGCCCGTTCCCCGGCCTCGGAAAAAGGTGATGAGGAGACGGGTGCCCAACAGCGACAAGGCCATCGCCGTGGCGCCAGCGATCATGACGGCGATCACGAGCAGACCTCGAGGGCACGCCGGGCCTGGGCGGCATCGTCGAAGGGAACGATCCGGTCCCCGATGGTCTGCGCGGTCTCGTGTCCCTTGCCGGCGATCACGATCACATCGTTGGGTTCGGCCATGGCCACGGCAGTGGCGATGGCTGCCCCGCGGTCTAGTTCCTCCACGACGACACGGGTGGTATCCGTACGCTCCACCCCCGACCGGATGGCGTCCACGATGCTCTGAGGAT
>CAYMUC010000001.1:39822-99623 GCA_964393535.1 uncultured Ilumatobacteraceae bacterium
GAGGATCCTCGGAGCGCGGATTGTCCGAGGTGAGCACGACGACATCAGCGAGGCGAGCCGCCACAGCCCCCATGGCCGGACGCTTGGCCGCATCGCGATCGCCCCCACAACCGAACACCACGATGAGACGGCCACCTTCGAGCAGTGCGCGCGCCGTGGTGAGTACCTGTTCCAGAGCGTCAGGAGTATGAGCAAAGTCGACGACCACCGTCGGCGCACCAGCGATGTCGATGACCTCGAACCGCCCGCGCACCGGCGGAGCCTCGGCCACGGCGGCGGCGGCGACGCACACGTCGACACCCATGACGTGGGCGGCGGTGAGCGCAGCCAGTGAGTTCATGACGTGAAACGCACCCCCGAACGGAACGCGCACCCGGTGACCTCGCCAGTTGTAGGCGTGATGCTGCCGACTCACGACCACCTCGGAGAGGTCCTCCATGCCGAAGGTGGTGATCGGGATCTCGGCGACGTCGGCGAGGAGGCGACCGTGAACATCGTCGCGATTGACCACCCCGGCAGCGCAACGCTCAGACTGGAAGAGTTTCGCCTTGGCGGCAAAGTAGCGCTCGGGTGTGCCGTGGAAGTCGAGGTGATCGTGTCCCAGGTTGGTGAACACGCCCAAGCGGAAGTCCACCCCGGTCACTCGCTCGAGTTCCAGGGCATGACTGGACACCTCGAGCACCGCCCCGCGGTCGCCAGCAGCGACCCGATCGGCCAGCCACTGCTGCAACTCCGGCGCTTCGGGGGTGGTGAGAGCCCCCTCCAGTGTTCCTCTCACCTGGGTGGTCCGTCCGGCGCAGGTGAGGATGTGTGCGAGGAGATGTGCTGTCGAGGTCTTGCCGTTGGTGCCGGTGACACCCACCACGTCGAGACGCCGTGAGGGCCAGTTCGCAAGGGCGGCGGCGAGGAATCCCAGGGCCCGGCGACTGTCGCCGACCACGATCTGAGGCACCCGAAGCGGTAACTCGCGCTCGGTGACGAGGGCACTTGCACCTTGTGCGACGGCAGTGGCGGCGAGATCGTGGCCGTCGTGACGACGTCCGCGCACGCAGACGAAGAGTGAGCCGGGCACCACCTGCTCGGTCGACGACGTGACCCGAGTCAGGTACTCACCATCGGCGGGAAGGTCCGGCCGTCCCACCAACTGCCAGGAGAGATGCTCCGCCAGTGCCGCTTCGGCCAACATCGCCACGGTGTGTCCCGCAGCGGTCATGGCTGCGCCTCGCATCCCCGATCGTCGACCGGCGGCTCGATCTTCAACTCGTGCAACACCACTTGGGCGATCTCGGAGAACACAGGGGCCGCAGCCGTGCCACCGAAGCGGTCACGCGTGCTGGGGTCGGGCTCGTCGATGGACACGAGGATGGTGATCTTCGGATCCCCAGCCGGCAAGAACCCCACGAAGGAAGCGAAATAAGACCGGCGACCTGAACTGTCGACGTAGGTGCCGTTGTCCTGCACCTTGTAACCGGTGCCTGTCTTGCCCGCCACGCTGACACCAGGAATCTGGGCCAACTTGGCCGTGCCCCTGCACACGACGTCGGTCATCATGTCGGTCATGGTGCCAGCCACATCGCCACGCAACACGTCACGCGTGGGAGCCGGAGGCAGTGGGGTCAGTGACCCCGATGAGTCCACGGTTCCCTGGACCAGACGTGGGGCCACGTAGGTTCCCCCGTTGGCGATCACGTTCACGGCTGCGGTGAGTTGCAGCGACGTTGCCGCAAACCCGTAGCCGTACGAGGTGGTGAAGCGCTCGGTGCCCCTCCACTGGTCGTACGGCTTCAGGATCCCTGCGCTTTCTCCAGGGAGTTGCAGGTGGGTGCGCTCGCCGAAACCGAACGCTCTCAGGTACTCGTACTGCCGCCGTACACCCAACTCCTCAGAGATGAGGATGGTGCCGATGTTCGAGGATCGGGTGAGGATCTGGCTCACGGTCATGGGCTCGGTGCCGTGCGGATAGGCATCGGTGATCTTGAAGTTGTCGACCATGATCACCCCGGGCACCTCGAACACGGTGCTGGGTCGAACCCGATCGTCGTTCAGGGCCGCAGCGGTGGTGATCACCTTGGCCACCGATCCGGGTTCATGTGCCGACACGGCACTGAGATTGGCCGAGGTCACCCGTGCCGGTTGGCCCGCCTCGCGCTCGACGCTGCCCACTGCGAGCAGTTCGCCCGAATGGGTCTCCATCACGATGGCCGTTCCACGGCGAGCCGAGAGTTCGTCCACTCGCCGGAGCAGTGCCTGCTCCACCTGATACTGGATCGAGCGATCGAGGGTGACCACGAGGTCGTCTCCGGGGCGAGGGGCCTCGACCGTACGCCGACCGGTGGGAAGCGATCGCCCTCCACCATCGAGTTCCCGTTGAACACGTCCATCGGTGCCGGTGAGGTCCAGATCGTGGAGCAGTTCCAGACCCGAGATACCCACACCATCGGGATCGGTCCGACCCAGGATGCTGCGGGCGAGGTCGCCCCCCGTCACCACTCGCTGCGGCTCGGTGTAGGTGGCCACACCAGGCAGCTTCAGCATCATGACGGCCTCGGCGAGATCGTCACCGACCTGCCGAGCCACGTATGCGAAGTGCGACTCGGGATCCCCCAGACGGCCAGCCAGATCGTCGATGCGATCCGGTGCCCATCCCAGGAGAGCGCCAAGGGTCTGGGCCGTCCCCACCGGATCGCTCACGAGGCGCGGGTCGGCGAAGATGGTGACGCTGGGTACCGACAACGCCAACTCGACACCGTGACGATCGAAGATGGTGCCCCGACCCGCTCGCAGCGTTTCGGTCGTGAGGCGTTGGTTCATACTCGCCTGCCGGTAGGCGTCGGCTTCCACGGTCTGCAGCATCGCCACACGCCCCAACACCACGGCGAGCGCGATGCCCACCGACAGCATCATGATCTTGAGGCGACGACGAAGCCTTTGGTCAGCGTCGGAGCGTCGATGCTCTCGCTGCGCACGACGCCGTGAGCCTCGACGCTGCGTCACGGCTCCACCTGCAACACCTGCTTCACAGCGCGGAAGTCGTCGAGGGGGGTGCTAGGTCTGCGGGACACGCTGGGATCGAGACCGGCCGTGGACGCCGCTACGACGGCCAACACGTCGCTCGGCACATCGAGGAACTCCGTGCGGCCACCCGACACCAGTCCCAGCTCACGGGCCCGCTCGGCCAGGCGCTCCGGGGACGCCATCCACGCACGTTCACGACGCAAGACGTCGAAGCGAGCCCGCTCGGTCGCGACCTGGCGCTCCAACACGTCGAGTTGGAACTGTCGCTCGGCCAGACGGGTGTGGAACACCGTGATCGCCAACATGACCATCACCACGCCCACCACCACGGTGAGCGCCATGCCGACCATTCGGTGACGCCGCGGCACCACGCTGAGGTCGGGGCGCCGGGCCCTCTCGGTCTTGTGCGACGGATCCGTGGAGGGTCGAAGCAGTGTTGTCGTCGCCATCTCAGCCGACCTCGCTCAATCGTTCGGCCACCCTGAGACGGGCGGAGGCGGCACGGGGGTTGTGGGCGATCTCAGCAGCGGTGGGCTTGGCAGGTGCCTTGACCAGACGGAGCGTGCGTACCGCACCGCAGACACAGGGAAGGTCGTCGGGACACGTGCACCCCCCGGTGACTCCTGCCCGAAAACGCTCCTTCACCAGGCGGTCCTCACCGGAGTGATAGGCGAGTACGGCGATCCGACCACCAGGTGCCAACACAGCGATGGCGTCGTCCAATGCTGCCGGGAGCAGGTCCAACTCGCGGTTCACCTCGATGCGAATGGCCTGGAAGGTGCGCTTGGCCGGATGACCGCCTCGGCGGCGAGCCGGGGCCGGGATGGCATCGGCCACCACGGCCGCCAACTGCGCTGTCGTCTCGATGGGCCGAGCCGCCACGATGGCACGGGCGATGCGCCGGGCCCAACGTTCATCGGCATGGCGGCGCAGCATGTCGGCGAGGCGGTCCTCGTCGTACCCATTCACCACGTCGGCAGCGGACCAGGTGTCGTCGGGGTCCATACGCATGTCGAGGGGGGCATCGTGGCGGTAGGAAAAGCCTCGCTCGGCGTGGTCGAACTGGGGCGACGAAACGCCGAGATCGAAGACCGCTCCCGACAACTGGGTCACCTCGTGCTGCTCGAGTGCCTGTCGAAGTTCGTCGAAGCGCCCGCGGTGCACAGTCACCCGCTCACCAAAGGGAGCCAGACGCGCAGTGGCGGCTTCGATGGCGTGGGGATCGCGGTCGATGCCCAGCACCGACACATCATCGCGACTGCGCAAGATCGCCTCGGCGTGGCCACCGCCACCCAACGTTGCGTCCAGCACCGTGCCTGAGGGGACCGGTGCCAGCGCAGCGACGACCTCGTCTCGCATCACCGTGCGGTGCTCGAACGGAGTCGATCCATGCGCGTCGATGTCGCTCATCGGTCGCCTCCCGCCATGGCATCGGCACCCTGGGCACTCACCCGTTCGAAGCGTTCCGGTTGCCAGATCTCGAGACGGTCATAGGCACCCGCCACGATCACCGCGGCGTCCAACTGCAGTCCCGCGTACTCACGCAACTTCTCGTCCACGTTGATGCGCCCCTGAGCATCCACGCGCACCTCGAGTGTGCGAGCCGCTTTGGCTCGCATCTCGTCGCGGGTCATCTCGCCCCGGCGCACCTTGTCGAGCATGTCGCGGGCATCGGCGTCGAAGTCCTCCGCCGTGAGCACGTTCACGCACTTGTCCTGACCGAGCGTGAGGTAGCACAACGGCTCAAGGCGTCGACGGAAGGCAGCCGGCAACGCAACTCGCCCCTTGGGGTCGAGTTGGCGCTCATGCGCTCCCACGAACCAGTTGCCGTCCACGTCCTGCCCGAGTGCTCCCTAGTCGTGACGCCAACTCGCCTGACGCCGGGCGCGAATCGCCCCACGGCGACCCACAAGGCGCCACTTTGCCCCCCAAACCCCCCCACTGTCAACCACCACACCCCACTTCGCGCCACTTCTGACCATTCGGGCCTCCACAGAGCCCCCTCGAGGGCGCGTCGAAGCAGAGGTGGTGCGCGAGATGCGTCTACGGTGGCCCGGTCAGGCGGGCTGCATGAGTCGCTCGGTGACCGCCGCCACCAGAGCGTCGACGGACACGTCACTCACGGCGACGACATCCATGGCGGCCGCATCGGGCCTTGGCGGCATCAGGAGTTCCACCAGGTGTTCGGGGGTCCACCGGCGGTACAGAGCGCACTGGAAGCGCGCCACTCCACGGGACCGGCGTTGGCTGATGCCCACCAGTTTGTGGCCTCCCAGGGTCACCTCTCCGGGCCCCAGCCCGGCGAAGCAGACCAGGCGCGACCACTCGGTGGTCACCATGCCACCACGGTGCACCGTGGGACGGACTCCCCCCTCGTCGGCGACACCCAGATGCCCGAGAGCATCCGCCCACGCTTCACCGACCCACCACATCGCTCGACCGACGTCGTCGTCCCACATGGGATCGTCGCGGCCGACGATCACATCCAACCACACCACCTCGTCGGGAACGAGGAGCACCGCGCCACCACCACTGCGTCGACGGACCACCTCGACCCCGTGACGCTGGCACGCCTGGTGGTCCACTACCTCGACCGACTGGGTGGAACCCAGCACCAAGGCTGGTGCCGCCACCTCGAACCACCACAGGTGGCGCTGACCGTCGGTGGGAAGTTCGCGTCCGTGGAAGTCGGCGGCACTCCCCCGCACTCGCTCGACGCCGCTCATGGGGCAGGTCTCAGCCAGTGAGCGGCAAGTACGGCTTCCACACGTCGGGGACGCGTTGCACCGTGAGCGACACCCAACCCATACCTTTGGGTGCACGAGGGGGACGCGCCAGGGGCATACCCGCTTCTTCGGGGGTTCGATCGCGCTTGGCGAGGTTGCATCGCCGACACGCCGCTGCCACGTTCTCCCACTCGTGCCGGCCACCGCGCGAACGCGGCATGACGTGGTCGATGGAGTCGGCGACACCCCCGCAGTACTGGCACTGATGCCCGTCGCGGGCGAAGATCGCTCGCCTCGAGAGCGAAGCTCGACGCAGATACGGCACATGCACCATGTAGCGCAGCCTCACCACCAGTGGCGTGGGCAACGCATACGACGCCGCCCGCAGTTCGCTCCCGTCGTGTTCCACCAGTTCGGCCTTCTCGGCCAGCACCAGGCAGGCAGCACGGCGCACCGTCACGATGCTCAGCGGCTCGAAGGTGGCATTGAGCACCAGTGCGCTGCGCATCGTCGCAACTCCTCAGGACCTGATCCCAAGGCGACGTCGAGCCCTCATCGGACTCCGGCCTCCCACTGGCGGCACCACACGAGGTAGTGAAGCACATCTCGTGGCTCGGGCGGGTGACCAGCATCACCGTACTGCGTCACCATTCGCATGGAGCGGTAGGCACGTGGCGGGATGGGTAACCATGGCGCTCGCAGCCACCACCTGGGACCGGCGAGGCGCCTGACCTGGCGCACAGCCGTGAGCCACAGCCGTGGACGACAGATGACCGCTGCAACCACCCGACACCAGTGCACGAGGTTCACGGCCGCACGTCGCACTATTTGGCCACCGGCTCCTTGGGCAGGCCCAGCACCATCTCGCCGATGATGTTGCGCTGGATCTGCGAGGACCCTGCGTAGATGGTCCCGGCGCGGGCGTTGAGGAACACCCCGACCCACGATGCCGTGGAGTTGGGAGCACCGGCGTCGTCGGTCTGGAACGACGATGAAGGATTCCGACCGCTGGGTGCCAGCGCCGCTGCGCCCATGATGTCGACGGCCAGTTCGGTGACCACGCGGTGGTACTCGCTCCAGTACAGCTTCGAAATGGCACCATCGGGTCCAGGGTGATGACCGGCGAGGAACCGGGTGAGGGTGCGCATGCCCAGGTACCGCATGATCTGCACCTTCGAGTGGCACCACGCCAACCGCTGGCGGATACGGGGGTCATCGGCCACCTCGTACTGCTTGGCCAACAGCACGAGGCGGTCCAGTTCGGCCTGGAAGCGGATGGGGAGTGTCGCCGCGGCTTCGCCGCGCTCGTAGCCCAGCAGGGTCATGGCCACGGCCCAACCGTTGTTCACACCGCCCACCACCTCACCCTTGGGTGTGGTGGCGTCGGTGTAGAACACCTCGTTGAATTCGCTGTCCCCCGAGATCATCTTGATCGGGCGAACCTCGATCCCAGGCTGGCGCATGTCGACCAGCATGAACGAGATGCCCTTGTGCTTGGGGGCGTCGGGATCGGTACGAGCGAGTGTGAAGATGTGATCGGCCAAGTGGCCCGCCGACGTCCAGATCTTCTGCCCGTTCAACACCCACTGATCACCGTCGAGGGTGGCCCTCAGGCCGAGGTTGCCCAGGTCGCTGCCGGCGTTCGGTTCGCTGTAGCCCTGGCACCACACGTCGTCTCCCGACAGGATGCGAGGCAGATAGTGACGCTTCTGCTCCTCGGTACCCCACTGCAGCAGCGTGTTGCCCAGCATCTGAATGCTGAACACGTCGTTGGGTCCCCCGGTGGGAACACCCGCCCGAGCGAACTCCTCGGCGATGATGACCTGCTCGAGGGCGGACAGGCCTCCTCCGCCGTACTCGATCGGCCAACCCGGGGCAAGGTAGCCACCTTCATGCAGCACCTGACGCCAGTGGGCGACGAAGTCGTGCAACTCCTGCCCCTCGAGGGCACCTACGCCGCGCCATCCGGCGGGGAGTTTCTCGGCGAGAAAGGCCTGGACCTTCTCGCGATACGCCTCAGCTTCTTCGCCGTATGCCGGTGTCATGGCCTCAGCGTATCCTCGGCCGACAGCGTCGCCCTACGAGCCACAGCGGCGGCGCCCACCAGAGGACCCGCCGCCCCCAGGTGCACGGGCTCGATGCGTGCACCCTTCACGAACGACAGTCCGAGACGTCGGTCCAACTCCTCGTTCGCAGCGTCGAAGAACGGGGTACCGAACCCGATGGCGACCGAGCCCCCTACGAAGGCCCGACGAAGGTCCACCGTGACCATGACCGTCGCCACGGCCCTGCCCACCAGCACACCGGTCCGTTCCACCACGTTCCGGGGCACCGACGCCTCGGGCGGCCGGCCTGTCTCGGCTGCGATGGCTCGCCCACTGGCGTACGTCTCGAGGCATCCGCGCCCACCGCACTGGCATGGTCGCCCGTCGGGGACCACGACCACATGGCCGATGTGACCGGCGTTGCCGAGTCGACCGTCGAGCAGACGCCCACCCGACACGATCCCTCCGCCCACCCCGGTGGACACGACCATCGTGAGGTAACTGCTCAATCCCACGGCGCCACCACGCCAGCCCTCGCCCAACGCCAGGGCCTTGGCGTCGTTGTCCACCCGGGTCGGCAGCGAGGTGAACGCCTCGATCCGCTCACGCAAGGGAAACCCTCGCCATTCGGGAATGTGCAGTGGAGACACCGTGCCCTCGTCGTGCACCATGGGTCCGCCGCATCCCACACCACAAGCGATGAGTTGCGTGTTACCAGCGGCGGCCCTCACCCGGAGGATGAGTCGTTCGAGCGCCAACCACACGTTGCGCTGAGGAGTCGGCACACGATCTCTGACGACCAGGTTGCCTTCGAGGTCGACCACACCAGCGGCCAACTTGGTGCCGCCGATATCGACGGCCAGATAGCCGCGATCGGCGTGCACCATGCGAGGCGTCGCTCAGGACGAGCGGTCGCGCTGGCCCTGTACCCGCTGGCGCGTGTTGCGCAACGAGGCGGCCACGTCTTGGAGTCCCGCGCGGCCCATGGCTCGCAACTGGCGCTCGATCACGGCAACGCAGACGAGCATCACGATGAAGCCGGCGAAGGCGAGGACGAAGTGGAACTGCAACAGCACGAGCAGCAGGGCCAGACCGGCCACCGCCCCGAGCACAGCCCACCACACGGTTCTGGCCGAGTGCCGGTACAGACCCGACGGGGATACGGCCTGCGCAAACTTGGGGTCGTTCTCGAGTTGCTCCTCGATCTGACGGAGGATGCGCTGTTCATCTTCCGAGAGCGGCATTCCAACTCCTGCGTAGCGGACGGATTCACATCATCCCACGGCCACGCCTGCGTGACAACGCGGGAACACCCCAACCGTCAGGTTCCCTGAGCATCGGGTCCCCAAGGGCGCTCGCCGGGCACCTGCTTCTTGGAGAGACCACTGGCCGGTCCGATTGCACCGGGGCCGAAACGATCCCGCACGCGGTCCATCACGCGGGCCGCATCGGCGGACTGCGCGCTGTCGACCCCCTGCGACGTCAGGCTGTCGAGGCTCAATTGGATGGCCGCCTCGCCGAGGTTCGAGCCACTGACACCGACCAGACGCAGACCCTGGCTGAGGTCCAGTTCCTCCACGAGAGGGTCCAGAGCCAGCATGATGACCACCCCCGTGTCCGCCGGTTCGGAAAGGGTCACCGAACGGGTGATGGTGGTGAAATCGCTGCGGCGGACCTTCAGCGTGAGGGTACGGGCCGCCACTCCCGCCCGCCGCAATCGAGCAGCGACCGACTCGGCAAGGCGAACCACCTCGGCCCGCACCTCCACCACGGTGATGAGGTCGTGAGGGAACGTCTCCTCGTGCCCGATGCTCTTGGGACGACGGTCCGGTTCCACCGGACGTTCGTCGAGTCCTTGGGCCAACTCCCACAGGTGACGTCCGGCCGCCTGACCCAACATCGAGATCAGATCCTGCCGCGCCAGTGCCGCCAGGTCGCCCACCGTGCGCACCAAGCGACGTTCCAGTCGTTCGGCAGTACGGGGCCCCACACCCCACAGCGAGCGCACCGGAAGTGGGTGAAGGAACGCCAACTCGCCCCCAGGAGGAACTATCAGCACTCCTGACCCGGGTTTCACCCCGTCGGGAGTCGCTCGAGGTTTGGCGGCCTCTGAGGCCAACTTGGCCAGCAGTTTGTTGCCGGCCACTCCCACACTGCACGACAACCCGGTGCGTTCGTGAACCCGGCCTCGTAAGCGCCAGGCGATCTCCTCGCCACTGCCCAGACGTCGATGAGCACCGGTCACGTCGAGAAATGCTTCGTCGAGGGCGATGGGTTCCACCATGTGGGTGAACTCGTCGAACACCTCGTGCAGGACAGCACTCACCTCGGCGTATCGACGGTGGTCGCCAGGGAGGAACACAGCGTCGGGACACCGACGGCGCGCCTCGACCGACGACATCGCCGACTGCACCCCGTAGCGACGGGCCTCGTACGACGCCGCTGCCACCACCCCTCGCTCCCCCGTACCGCCCACCACCACGGGCCGACCACGGAGTTCGGGGCGTCTCAGCAACTCCACCGACACGTAGAAGGCGTCCATGTCGACGTGCACGATGGAGCGAGCACGCCTCGGCGGTGCGTCGGTCATGCCTGCCGTCGGCTCCTCAGGACGTAGGCCGCCGGCGCCGGCGCCGTGCACCTACGTCACTCCAGGCGAGGCGCATGACGAGGCGGAATGCTTCTCCGATGATGCGGTACGACAGTTTCGACTCGCCCCGGGTTCGGTCCCTGAAGGTGATGGGGATCTCCACGATGCGCCCACCCGCCCGAACCAGGCGATGCGTCATCTCCACCTGGAACCCGTAGCCGTCGGCCGTGACGGTGGCGTAGCCCAACCGTTCCAAGGCCTCGGCCCGGTAGGCCCGGTAACCCGCCGTCGCGTCATTGATGGCCAGGCCGAGCATGCCGGCGGCGTAGCGGTTACCCCAGCGCGAGAGCCACCGCCGCACCGAGGGCCACTCACTGATCACTCCACCAGGGACGTAACGACTTCCAATGGCGGCGTCGGCACCGTGTTCCACAGCGGACAACAACGCAGGGAGATCCGCAGGGTCATGCGACAGATCGGCGTCCATCTGCACACAGATCGTGGCACCGGCCGCCAGAGCTTCGGCGAAGCCAGCCCGATACGCGGCACCCAGACCGTCCTTGGTGGCGCGCCGCAGGACGCGTACCCGCCCGCCCAGTGTCTCGCTCAACGCCTCGGCTGCATCGGCCGTCCCGTCAGGACTGGCGTCGTCGACCACCATCATCTCGGCCTCGGGTACCACAGCGTGCAGGCGGACCAACAACTCCTCGATGTTCTCCACCTCGTTGTAGGTAGGGACCACCACGGTGACGGGCACGGCGGCGAACCCTAGTCGGCAGGTCGGGCAAGGCGAGGGCCTGCTGCCAGGCCGTACGATGGGCACGTGCCCAGAGGAACCTCACCCTCCGAACGCCCCCTGTCGGCCCTCCCGTCGCCTGCCGCCCGCGCGGCGGCCTTCGTGGCGATTCTCCTGGGAGGCTTGGCCGGCGGACTCATCGGGTACGCGCTGGTGAACCTCCAGTGTTCGGGCTCCTGCGGGGTTCCCCTGGGGCTGGGGAGGTTCCTCGGGGCCGGTCTGGCCGCAGGAGGTACGGCCGTCGTGGCGGTCCTGGTGCTTCGCGCCGTGGGTGAATGGCGCGAACTCCAGGATGGATCGTGACCACAGAACAGACGGAACAGCACGAGTCCATGGCCCTTCGGTGCATCGCCGAAGCGATCGCCCACGACACCGGCGTCTGGCTCCTCCACGAACGCCGACGAGGTGTCGGTGCGACCACGGCGAAATCCACCGTCACCGATCTCGTCACGTGGTTCGATCGCGAAGCCGAGCGGCGCATCGTGACCCGGCTGCGCCAATGCCGACCCGACGACGCTGTGGTCGGTGAGGAAGGCACCGAGTCGACGGGGCGATCTGGTGTCAGGTGGTGGATCGACCCCATCGACGGCACCACCAATTTCGTGTACGGCCTCGGGGGGTACGCAGTGTCGATCGGCGCCGAGGACGGTGCCGGCGCAGTGGCCGGTGCCGTGTACGTCCCATCGACAGGTGAGTTGTTCTCCGCTCATCGCGGCGGCGGTGCCACGTGCAACGGCATCACCATCCAGCCTCGTCAGACGTCGGAGTTGGGCGAGGCACTGGTCGGGACCGGGTTCAGCTACCACTCGGACCGCCGACGGCTGCAGGCCCAGCGTGTCGCAGACCTCCTCCCCCGCGTTCGCGACGTGAGGCGACTGGGCGCAGCAGCCGTGGACCTGTGCTGGGTGGCGTGCGGACGCCTCGACGCGTACTACGAACAGCACCTCAACCCCTGGGACACCGCAGCCGGGGCGCTCATCGCAGGCGAGGCCGGGTGCCGCGTCGGCGACTTCACCGGTGGCCCCTGTCGACCCGACGAGGTGCTGGCGAGCACTCCTGCGCTGTTCGAACCGCTGGTCGAGTGGCTCCATGCCACGTCGGCACCCGAGCCGTGAGGCATCATGAGAGCAGTGGGCACACGCATCCTGACCGTGGAGGACGACGAGCGCATTCGCGCCGCTGTGAAGTTGGCCCTCGAGGACGAAGGATGGACCGTCGACGAGGCCGCTAGCGGCGAGGAAGCGGTGATCCGTTTCGGGCGCCAACCCTCTGACGTCGTGCTGATCGACATCATGCTGCCGGGCATCGACGGATTCGAACTCTGCCGGACCTTGCGGCGAGGCAGTGACGTGCCGATCGTCATGGTCACCGCACGCTCCGACACCCACGACGTGGTGGCCGGCCTCGAGGCCGGAGCCGACGACTATCTCACCAAACCGTTCGCCCCCAAGGAGTTGTCAGCCCGCATCCGCGCCCTGCTGCGACGGGTCCGTCCAGCCTCACCCGGCCATCCCAAGCTGGTGTTCGGTGACTTGGAGATCATTCCCGATGAGGGAAAGGTCATGCGCTCAGGGAGTGAGGTGCACCTCACTAAGACCGAGTTCCGCCTGCTCTGCGAGTTGGCCGAGAACCCGGGCCGCGTGTTCAGCCGCGAACTGCTGTTGGACAAGGTGTGGGGTTATGACTACTTCGGCGATGGCCGACTGGTGGACGTCCACATCCGTCGCCTGCGCACCAAAGTCGAGCTCGACCCCGCCAACCCGCGCCACGTCGTGACCGTACGGGGTCTGGGTTACCGTCTCCAGGCGTGACCGACACCGCCGTGACGCCCTCGACGGCGGGGGTCGAAGTGTCACCCCGCCGGCTGCTACCTCGGCGCCTCAGGCGTTGGAGCCTGCGATCGCGCATCCTGTGGACCTTCGGTATCGGCACCTTCGTTCTCGCTGCGCTGTTGGCGGTGACCACCTACGGTTTCACCCGGTCGAACCTCGTGGACCAGCGGGACCGAGCCGGTATCAACCAGGCCTACGGGAATGCTCGACGCATGGTGTCGGATCTTCGCTCCAACCCGGCGAGTGTGCAGCCACTGCTGGCTCGCCTGGCGACCTCTCGCCCACTGGTGCGCTACCGCGACGCCTGGACGGCGGGAGATGCCCAGTACGGATCGGACCAGTTACCACCCCAGTTGGCCGACTCGGTGTTGAACAACGCCGAGCCCGCCCGGATGATCAGCATCATCGACGGGACCCCCACGCTGGTCATCGGCATTCCACTCCCCGAGGTGGGGGCGGCGTACTTCGAGTTCATCAGTCTCGACGAGGTGCGATCCACCCTGCGCAGTGTGGGACTGTCGCTGCTCCTGGCAGGTGGCATCACGACCGCACTGGGCGTCATCCTGGGAAGCGTCGCCGCGCAACGCGCCGTGCGACCATTGGTCGATGCCGCCCAGGCGGCACGCACGATCGCCTCGGGGCGTCTCGACACTCGTATCGAGACCACCGACGATCCTGATCTCGGACTGCTGGCCAACGCCTTCAACGACATGGCCACCGCACTACAACAACGAGTCGAGCGCGATGCTCGATTCGCGAGCGATGTGTCCCATGAACTGCGGTCGCCACTCATGACGCTGTCGGCATCGATCCAGGTGCTCGAAAGCCGACGCGACGAGTTGTCCGAGCGAGCGCAGGCAGCGCTCGACCTCCTGGCCGCCGACGTCGTTCGCTTCCAGGGTTTGGTGGAGGACCTGCTGGAGATCTCGCGCTTCGACGCCGGCGCTGTTCGGCTCCACCTCGAGGTGTTTCCCGTCGCCGAGTTCGTTCGCCAGGCCGTGGCGGTGTCGAGCCTGCCGGGCACTCCCGTGATCACCAGTCCCGAGGCCGAGGACCTGACCATCCGGGGAGACCGTCGCCGCCTCGCACGGGTGGTGGCCAACCTCATCGACAACGGCCGAATCCACGGAGGTGGAGACCTTCAGGTGAGCGTCCGCTGGCATCTCGACGCCGACCAAGTGGCCGACGACACCGGCGGCATGAACCTGGCCGTGCGCATCGCCGTGGACGACCACGGTCCCGGTGTCCCCACCGAGGACCGGGACCTGATCTTCGAACGCTTCTCCCGCGGTGGTTCGGCGGGTCGACGCGGGAGTTCCGAAGGTGCGGGACTGGGCCTTTCACTGGTCCGGGAGCATGTGAGGCTGCACCGCGGCAAGGTGTGGGTCACCGACCGGGCCGACGGCGAACCGGGCAGCAGTTTCGTGATCGAACTCCCAGCGGAGCGGCGGTCATGAGGCAACGGACCCACGCTGCTAGAGGGCGGTTGTCGGCCCTGGTGCTGGCCGCCGCGATGACGGTGTCGTGTGGGGTGCAACCCGACGATCAGGCAAGAGTGATCGGCGAGAGCGATCGTCGCGACCTGTCGTCGCCCGCTGCGCTCGACGAGGGCCAGCCGGTGGGCGACACCCGCATCTTCTTGTTGGCCAGCCCCCAGGCCGGAGTGCGCACCCTGCTTCGTGCGGTCACACGTGATGTGGCACCTGCCCCGGCCAGTGCACTGGAAGCCCTGTTGGCCGGTCCTACCGGCACCGAACAGACCCTTCAGTTACGCTCGGCGATCCCCCAGGGAACGCAGGTCCTGGCGGCTGCGTTCGTGGCCCCGGGCACGGTCGCCGCCGACCTGTCGGGGGAACTCTTCGAGGCCACCGGTGACGAACTCATCGACGCCATCGCCCAGATCGTGTTCACGGTCACGACCCTGGACCGGGTCGTACGGGTCCAGATCCTGGTGGAAGGCGAGGCGAAGCAGTTGCCACGTGGCGACGGCCAACTCGTGGCGGGGCCACTCACGGTGTTCGATTTCCCCGAGCGATTGGCCAGCAGCCAACCTGATTACCCGGCCGTCCCATCACCGCCGGCCGGCTAACCGAAGAACACCTCGGCGACATCGTCGTAGAGGTGCAGGTCCAACGTCCGGGTGCGGCCCTCGGCCTCCTGTAGAGGTGCCAACCCGACCCGGTCATGGCGCATCACGACCATCTGGCCGAACGCTTCGGCATGGACGGCGTCGATGGCCGCCAACCCGTATCGGGTGGCGAGCATGCGGTCATACGCACCGGGACTTCCGCCTCGGAGCAGGTGACCGAGCAGTACCACCCGCGTCTCGAAGCCGGTCCGATGCTGGATCTCAGGGGCGATGATCTCGGCGATACCACCCAAGGTCACATGGCCGAACCGGTCGACGCTGCGAGGTGGAAGCGCCAAGGTGCCCTCGGCTGGGAGTGCACCCTCGGCCACGACCACGATGGAGGCGTAGCGGCCGCGTGCGTGGCGACGTCGCAGCAGTGTGCAGACGTCGTCGAGATCGAAGGGGCGCTCGGGAACGAGGATCGCAGTGGCCCCACCAGCGACACCTGCGAAGGTGGCGATCCAACCGGTGTGGCGACCCATGACCTCCACCACCATCACCCGGTCATGGCTCTCGGCCGTCGTGTGCAGGCGGTCGATGGCGTCGGTGGCGGTCTGTACCGCGGTCATGAAACCGAAGGTCACGTCCGTGCCGGCGATGTCGTTGTCGATGGTCTTGGGTACCCCGATCACCGGCATACCGCACTGGCGGTGCAGCAACGACGCCACGGTCAGCGAGCCGTTTCCCCCGATGACCAAGAGCGCGTCGAGGCGATGCCGCGCCAGGGCCTCCATGGCGCGTTCGGGGCCTCCATCGACGTCCAGGGGGCTGCCTCGTCGCGTGCCCAACAAGGTCCCACCCCGCGGCAGCATGCCCCGCAGCGAGGCCACGCTCAGCGGCATCCATCGATCCTGCAGCACCCCGTCCCACGAATCGAGGAAGCCGACGAACTCATCGCCATATCGGTTCTCGCCTTTGCGGACGACCGCGCGGATCACGGCATTGAGTCCAGGACAGTCGCCACCGCCGGTGAGAATTCCGATACGCACACCGCCGAGGTTAGGAGCAGAACCGGTGGGCGCGGTGGCGCGCACACGGCCGTGCTAGGAACGTCATATGGCATGGGATGCGTCTCGACCGGTGCCCTGGCGGCGCCTTGTGAAGGAATGGGCGATCTACGCCACCATCATGGCCGTGGTGTTCGGCCTCGTACTCAGGTCGACCACGGCCCTCGGCTCGGCGATCGGCCTGCTCATGAGCCTGCCGGTGTACCTCGCCTTCGGTGCCGTGCTGGCCAAACTGGGTTACCAACGGCCTTCGCTGCGCCGCCGCACGACCCCAGGTCCCTCCACGACGACGTCACCGAGGAGCCCGACTGCCAGCAACGCCGTTCGACCGGCACCCACGAGACGAACCTCGACGGGTCCATCGCAGCACCGTCGACGCACCACCAAGAACCGCCGGCGCTGAGGTCGTTCTCCGTGTCATACGTGATCGCCATCGATGCCGGCACCACCAGTGTGCGGGCGCGAGCACTGCATCTCGATACCCCGGCACGACGCGAGGGCGTGTGGGCTCAACGGGAACTCACCCAGTTCTTCCCCACCCCGGACTGCGTGGAGCACGATGCCGAAGAGATCTGGCGACTGGTCGTGGCCACCGTCGACGAGGTCGTGCAGCGCAGTGGAGGGGAACGACCCGCCGCCATCGGGATCACCAACCAACGCGAAACCGTGGTGGCCTGGAACCGGACCACGGGTCGACCCTACGGCAGGGCCATCGTGTGGCAGGACCGACGCACGGCGGCCCACTGCGACACCTTGCGCTCCGATGGTCTCGAACCGTGGATCCGGCAGCGCACCGGTCTGGTCCTCGACCCGTACTTCAGCGGCACCAAGGCGGCCTGGATGATCGGCGAGGGAGGCGTCCCCGTCGACGACGACCTCGCCATGGGCACCATCGACAGTTGGATCCTGTGGAATCTCACCGGCGGAGCGGTGCTGGCCACGGAACCCTCCAACGCCAGCCGCACTCTGCTGTTCGACCTGCACACCGGCGACTGGAGTCCCGAACTGGCATCCGTGCTGGGGGTTCCCCTGGCAGCATGGGGCGAGGTGCGACCCTCGAGCGGTCGCTTCGGGGTGACGGTGGGGAGCACTGGCGTGCCCGACGGTGTTCCCATCTCGGGTATCGCCGGCGACCAACAGGCTGCCCTGTTCGGACAGGGCTGTTGGGAAGCAGGGATGGCCAAGAACACCTATGGCACGGGGTCGTTCGTGCTCATGAACGTTGGCGATGCCGTGCCCGACGTGGCCGAGGGACTCCTCACCACCGTGGCCTGGCAGGCACCCGATGGCACCACCACCTACGCACTCGAAGGGTCGGTGTTCTCCAGTGGTTCGGCGATCCAGTGGCTGCGAGACGGCCTCGGCATCATCGACTCGGCATCCGAGGTGGCCCCCTTGGCCGAGAGTGTGCCGTCCAGTGACGGCGTCATGATCGTCCCTGCGTTCAACGGTCTGGGAAGCCCGTGGTGGGATCCCTACGCACGGGGCATCGTGGTGGGCCTCACCCGGGGGAGCACTCGGGCTCATCTCGCCCGTGCCGTGGTGGAGGCCATGGCACTGCAGACCCAGGATGTCTTGGATGCCATGGTGCGCGCCAGTGGTGCGGCCCTGAGAGAGTTGCGCGTGGACGGCGGAGCATCGGTGATGGACCTCCTGCTTCGACTTCAGGCTTCGCTGTCGCAGGTGCGGGTGCATCGACCCATCGACCTGGAGTCGACGTCGCGCGGTGCCGCCCGCCTGGCAGGCTGGGCCGAAGGCGTGTGGACCCCCACAGCACCGGCCGACGCGAACGACGACGACGCGACCGTGTTCGCTCCGCGCACGAGCGACGACTTCGCTGCACTGCCGGCGTTACGTGAGGCCTGGAGTCGAGCGCTCCTGCACTCGCGCTCGTGGGTATCGCCTCACTGAAGCGGGGAGTCCACTCCCAGCGCGTCCACCACCTGCCCCAACGCCAGCAGATGCTGACGCTCTCGGGCACGAAAGGGCCAACCACGCCGCTCCACGGCGACGGCCACCTTCGCCCGGCACAACTGGAGCCAGGCCAACTCGGCAGGGCCGGTCACGATGTCGACACGGTGGTCGAGATGACTCGACCCAGCGAGAAACGCCATCAGCCACTCGATGTCGGGTGGCGTCCCCAGTTGCACGAGAGGGACTGACGAGTGGAGGTCCACTGCGACCACCCAGTCACCGCCGGTGAGTGAGAGGACTTGGCCGCACAGAGCCTCGAGGCGGTCACCCACGGGAAGCGACGCAAGAGTTGCCGCCGCCTCGAGCGCCAGGGTGGCACCGTCGGAGCGGCCGTTGTCGACCACCCGCACATCCTCCACAGCGACGCCGTCCACCTGTGACACCTCGCTGAGCAGCAACTCCACGACACCATCGTCGGGCAACTGCACCAACACTTCGTCGATCACCTGGCTCGGTCCCCTCTCGAGGATCTCGATGCCCACCACGTCGCCACGGACGGCGCCGATCCGACTGGCCACCTGACCCAGGGCACCCGGGCGATCGGGAAGCCACACTCGCATCGCGTACACCGCCATGACGATGCACGGTAGTGACTTCAGTGCGACGAGACGCGTCTGCTCCGTGACGACAGCGTGAACGAGGGGTCAGCGAAGGTGGTGTGGCACCATGGGCTCATGGCTCGCCAACCCCGCGAAGGCTGTATCCACGTGGTGATCGAAATCCCCCGAGGCAGTCGCAACAAGTACGAGATCGACCACGACACCGGAGCGGTCTTCCTCGACCGACGCCTGTTCACCGCCACCACGTACCCAGCCGACTACGGGTTCGTTCCCGACACCTTGGCCGGAGATGGCGATCCCCTCGACGCGCTCGTGCTGCTCGAGGATCCCACGTTCCCCGGCGTGTGGGTGGAGGCCAAGCCAGTGGGTCTGCTGTGGATGCAGGACGAGGCCGGGCCCGATGCCAAGTTGATCTGCGTTCCCCCGACCGAGCCACGCTGGCGAGGGGTCGAGGATCTGAAGGACCTTCCCGAGGAATTGCTCGAGGAGATCAAGCACTTCTTCAACGTCTACAAGGCACTGGAACCCGACAAGCACTCCACGACGGCGGGTTTCGAAGGGCGCAAGGCGGCCTGGCGTGAGATCGAGACCTCACGGGCCAACTTCGCCGCTCACGCCGGCGAACACGGCTGAGCCACCCTCGCCCAACAGGGCCGCCCCGAGTGCTCCGGCGCGAGGACCGCATGCTCCGGCCACGATCTCGGCGAGGTCTCGGTGCTCGGCCGCATACAGGTGCTGCGGATAGGCGGTCGTGATCGGGCCGAGGATCACCGCTGCGGCCTCAGCCAGTCCCCCGCCGATCACGAAGCGTTCCGGATCGATGACGTTGGCGAGATTGGCCAGGCCCGCCGCCACCCAACCGGCCCACACCTCCACCACCTCGATGGCCCAGGCCTGACCTTCGAACGCCGCCGTGATCACGTCCTCGCCGCGGGTCGCGGTGCCCGTGATCACTCGAGCGTGGTCCGCCAGTGCCGACCCCGAGGCGTACCGCTCCCAGCAGCCGCGACGACCACAACCGCACGCACGACCGTCGGCGACCATCGTCATGTGACCGATCTCTCCGGCGAAGCCGTGGCCTCCTCGTTGGAGGTCCCCACCCATCACCACTCCTCCACCGATACCGGTTCCAAGCGTCACGAGCACCATGTCGTGAACCCCCCGACCGGCACCGAGATGCCACTCGGCGAGGGCAGCGCACGTGGCGTCGTTGTCCACCGAGACCGACACCGACGGTCCGAGTCGTTGCTGCAGGAGTGCCGCCACAGGCGCCTCCACCACCCCGGGCAGGTTCGGTGCAGCCCGCAGCACCCCGTGGCGAGTGACCAGGCCCGGCAAGCCCACACCAAGGTGCTCGGTACCACCGAGACGATGCACCATGTCGACGATCACCTCGATCAGTGCCTCGACCCCTCGGGGCGTGGGCACCTTCATCTCGTCGAGGAGTGCGCCATCATCGCTCACGACCACGCCCAGGCACTTGGTGCCCCCGACGTCGATGCCGATGCGGCGTGTCACGACTCGGCGCGAACGGCGAGTTCTTTCAGGGTGTTGAGGATGCGTACCTCGGCGCGTCGCTTCACGAACCCGGGGAGTGGCACGACCAACTCGATGGCCAGGTCATACGTCACCTCGGTACGGCCGTCCCCCAGATCACGGAAGGTGTAGGCGCCGTCGATGGCCTTGGTGATGTCACCGCGCACCATGTGCCAGGACAACCGATGCGGAGCGTCGGTGTAGTCGTAGGCCAGTGTGTAGTGGGTGGATCGACCGAGGGCCGACACTCGAAACTCGACCTCGGTGGCACGCCCGTGTTCGTCGCGTTGACGCACCGTGGCCTGCTCGATGTCACGTGCCCACTCGGGGTAGTGCTCGAACGCCGTGGCTTCGGCGAAGCAACGCTCCAACGATGCGGCAATGGTGGTGATCTGCGAGGCCGTCTCAGCCATGGGAGGCATTCTGCTCCATCTCGGGGTCAGTGGGGGGGACCGGTGGTGTTGTACCTGCTCGCGGGATGAATCTGCCGTGGCGCGCAGCGAGCAGTCCGTTCAACCCCAGTCCCAACATGGGCACCAAGATGCCGAAGGCCAGGGTGGATCCGGGACTGCCATCGGTGTTGGGACGGGCCAGTGCCGTGGCCAGCGACACAGTGCATTGGACCGCAAGTGCCAACCACATGGGGCGCCGTTGCGCGGCGGGCACCACATCGTGGGTGAGGAAGTAGATCTGTGCAACGGCGATCTGGTCCACGCGACTGCGCTGCACAGCGCTCCAGTAGCCCCACAGGAACACCCATACCCCGACGGCGAAGAGCGCCAACGACACGACCACACCCTGGACACGCCACGGTGTGGTGAACACGACCGCTGCAATCACCGCACTGACGGTGAAGATCGCCGTGGCGATCAGGTTCAGGCGGACGATCGCCGAGCCAGGCATCGCTCTCATTCTGCCAGGGCTCCCAGAGCGAGGCCCAGCCGTTGGGCCAACACGTCGTAGGAGAACTCGGCCACCGCCCGTCGACGCGAGGCCTGGCCCATTCGCTCCCGGAGGTCTGGATCATCGAGGAGTTCCCGCATGGCCGCGGCCACGGCGTCGACGTCATCGGGAGGATCGATGACGAAACCCGTGTCGCCATGTGCCACGGCTTCGGCCGCCCCGCCGCTGTGCCCAGCCACCTGGGGTACACCGCACGCAGCCGCCTCGAGGAACACGATGCCGAAGCCTTCTTGTTCCAGTCCACCCCATCGATTGCGGCACAACATGGCGCACACGTCGGCGGCACCGTAGAGACGGGGCAGGTCGTCGTGGGGCACCCGGCCCAGGAAACGCACCGGCGCCGAGAGGTCGCGCGCGAGGCCCGAGAGGCGCTCGGCGTCTCGCCCGACGCCCCCGATGAGAAACTGTAAGCGGGGTCGCGATGCCGCCAGTCGTGCCACGGCGCGGATGGCGGTGTCGAAACCCTTGCGGGGAACCAGGCGGCTTACCCCCACCACGAGTTCGGCATCGTCGGCAACACCGAAGTGACGACGGGCTTCGAGGCGCTCGGCCGCGGTGAGAGGCCGGAACCGGTCGACATCGACCCCAGGTGGTACCACGGTGACCGGCAGAGCACGCCCGGCGGCATGTTCGGCCTCGGCAGCTGGGTACCCACCAGCGGCGATGACATGGCGTGCCCCGCGCAGAACACGCCCCAGGAGTGGTCGTGACAACGGCAGTCGACCAGGCACCGTGACCTCGGCGCCATGCACGATGACGTCGTAGGGCAACCTCAGCGACGGACCCACGAGGCCCAGTGGAAGGGCCGGGTCGAGTACCACCAGGTCGGCTCCGCAGGCGCGGGCGAGGTCGTGGATGCGTCGGGTGGTGAGGGGATGTGGCAACAGCACCGGTTCTCGCACACGCTCGATGCGAAACGCACAGTCCGCGTCGAAGGCCTCGGCACCCGGATGTGGTGTGGTGAGCACGGTGACCTGGTCCGGGGGCAGCCGACGCCACCACTCCCACAGCAACGATTGGATTCCACCGATCTTCGGAGGGAAGTCGTTGGTGACGAGTAGGTGTCGACGAATCATGTGAGGCCCTCCCCCATCGACACGGTGTCCAAGCGGGACAACTCGTCGGCCACCAGCGCATCGGCTGTGTGAGGAGGAACGAGTTCGTGGATGAGGTCGTGGCGCCCGAGCCGAGCCGCCGCCCACACCGCATGCGCTCGAAGCACAGGGTCCACACCGTCATGAAGGTAGGACCGCAAGGTCACCTCCACCCGTCGATCGTCGCCAGGGCCCACATTGCCCAACACCACCAGGGCATTGCGTCTCAGCCAGCGCGGGTCGCGGCCGTGGAGGTACCACCGTCCGTGGCGTTCCAGCAGTGTGGTGTCGGGGGAGGACAACAGGTCCAGCACCGGCACCCAGGCCTGGACCGATGGTACGACCGCTTCAGGGGCACCACTCGACAGTGTCACCGGGGTGGCGGTCTCACGCCCGCCGAAGCGTACGGTGGGTGGACAGACCTCCTGGCAGTCGTCGCACCCGTACAGACGGTCGCCCATGGCGATACGGAACTCATGGGGCATGACCCCCGGGCGTTGCAGCAACCACGCCAGACACCGACGAGCGTCCACCACACCCGGCGCCACGATGGCCCCAGTGGGGCAGGTGTCCAGACAGCGCCGGCACGATCCGCAACCGTCGGGCACCGGAGTGGACACGGGCAATGAGGCGCTGGTGATGACGCTGCCCAGCACGAACCAACTTCCTGCACCAGGGAGCAGCAGGTTGGCGTTCTTTCCGAACCATCCGAGCCCGCCCAACCACGCCGCCTCGCGGTCGACGAGCGCGTTGTCGTCAGCCACCACGACCGCACGATGGCCGACGGCTCGCAAGTGGCGGGACATCGCTCGCAAGGCTCGGCGAAGGTCGGCGTAGTGGTCGATCCACGCATAGCGAGCCACCCGAGCCACCGGCGTGGCATCCCCGTGGTCGTCGAGGGGACGTGGAGGCTCGTCCAAGAGGTACGGCCAAGCGGCCACGATGATGCTCGCTGCCTGTTCTACCGTCCGACTGGGATCGGTAGACCGCTCGGGGTTGCGAAACGTGAACTGCATGGTGTCGTGGAAGCCGGCGTCGACACGGTCGTGGAGAGCCTGGCGGGCACGCTGCATGACACCTGCGGGGGCCACTCCGAGGCGGTGCAGGCCGTGTTCGGCGGCCACGAGGCGCAACTCGTCCCACAGAGATGCCGACTCGACGGAGGGCTCATCGGCATCCACGGTGTCGAAGCGTAGGCACCATCCCGGCATCGGCGAGCATCGTCATGGCACGAAGTTCGGCGAAGTCCAGCACGACTGCGCCTTGCTCGTCGCGCTCGATGAGGAACGTGACCACGCAGTCTCTGCAGACGTCGGTACGCCGCATGACGCAGGTGTCACAGTCGATGATCAACTCGCCCCCGCGATCGACGGGAACGCCGGGCGTGATGACAGCGGACGGTGCGAGTTGGACGGTGTCGTGAATCATGCTCGTCATCATGACGAGGGGGTGTGGCGCGGTTTCCCGAGCCCGGGATCATCGACGGAGAACACCCCACAGGTGCGCCACGCTGACGGCATTGGCGCCCTGACGACGTACGCGACGAACAAGACCCTGGTCGTCGGTCACCACCACCACCGGAGTCGTGGTGGGGAGGCGCTCGATCTCGAGGCAGACCACATCATCCGCGATGACGTCGGGGTCCGAGAACACCACCCGACTGAGGCGACGATCGCCGCCGCCTCCCACGTCGGCAGCACCGTCGAACACGACGAGCACTCGTGGCCCTCGGTGGGCGATGAAGGCGTCCAGTGCCGACAGCAGCACGTGGCGGCGTTGGGACAGGGGCCCCTCGGTCCAAGGATCGAGAACGGCGTTGTAGCCGTCGACGATGACGACCACATCGGTTCGGTCCAGCAAGAACCTGGCGGCTTCCACCGAATCCGCCAGCAGACCACCAGGGATACCGAGAGGTTGCCGGGCTTGGGGAGGTGGCGGGCGGCTCATGCGCCGCTCGCGCTGCTGTCCGGCGAGGTCGCTCGCCAGATCGGCGAGGCGCTCGTCGAGATCGACCCGTTGCCTCATGAGTTCGTCGATCACGGTGGCCAACTCGCGCACCCGCACGGTCAACTGCGAACGAGTCTCTTCCCACGCCACTTGCTGCCTGGTGAGTTCTCCCCGTGCTGCGTCTCGCTCGGCCAGAACCCTGCGCAAGTCCTCCTCCATGTCGGCGAGACGCAACTCGCGTCGGTCAACGCGGTCCTGCAGTTGCCGCACTGTTTCGTCGCGCTGAGCAACCACTCGCCGCAGGTGATCTCGTTCGGCGGTCAACCGTTGAAGTTCGACACGAACCCGCTCGCTTTCGGCGACTCGATGGCGCCGGGGCGAGGGAGCCACCGCCGCTGGATCGGTGAGCCAGTGGATGATCTCGCCGTTGAGGTGGTCCGGCTTCAGCGCCGCCAGCAATCGCAGACGGAAGTCGTCATCGGCCTCGACCACCGCCCGTATCCGGTCCAGTTCGGCGGCGGTGAAACGACGGTGACGCGCGAACCGCAGGAGCGCCGCCCGAGGCGATGACGACGGCGGTGAATCCGCCACGGTGAGCCGTACGGCGAGTTCGGCCAGGCGCCGCCAGGGCTCGGCGTTGCGTTGGTCGTCGTGACGATCAGCCATCGGAGAGGATCACGGCACCCTCGTGGTCCAGGGCCACGACCCTGGCCACACCCTCGGCGGGCAGCGCTGCTTCGACGGCGGCCACGACCTCGGGCTCGCACCAGCAGGCCACCGAGGGTCCCGAACCCGACAACCACGCGCCCGACGCCCCCGCCGCGAGCGCTGCCTCGAGCGCACCACGCGACGTTGGCTGGGTGGCCAGGCGTCGCTGTTGGTGCAGGCGGTCCTGGGTGGCGATGGCGAGGGCATCCCAGCGACCCGAACTCACCGCCGCGATCAACAGAGCGGCGCGACCGACGTTGAAGACGGCATCGTCGAAGGACACGGTGGCCGGCAACGCTCGACGCGACGCGGTCGTGGCACTGGTGGTCGACGGGACCCACAGGACCAACACCGGAGGGCGTGCCACCGGCACGCTCACCACTTCGCCGGCCACGGTGACCACCACTCCGCCGTACAACGCCGCTGCAGCATTGTCGCCATGTCCCTCGAGTTCGGCAAGCAGACCCAGAACACCGTGCTCCGGATCACGTGGATCCACCCTGGGACCATGCCTTTGCACCAGTGCCGCCACGGCACCACCCACGCGAAGCGCCGCGCTCGAGCCAAGACCGCGACCCATGGGAAGCGACATCGGCACCCAGAGTGGCCCCGTACCACCGGCCCTGGCAAACGCCACCGCCGCCGGATGGTGGGCGTCGATGGGGCCGTGTCGGCCCACCGCAGGCGACGTGCTGACCTCGGCGTACCACTGAACCGCACAGGCGACGGCGTCGAAGCCCGCTCCAAGATTGGCCGATGACGCCGGAACCCGGACGATCACCCGGTCGACTCCACACACAGCTCGCCGCTGAGCGCTACCAACCTGTCCAGAGCCGCTGCCGCCGCGCCCTCGTCGAGTGAGCGCCGGGCGCGTTCGATGCCCTCGTCGAGATGCTCGACCGCATCGGCGACCACCAAACCGGCAGCAGCGTTCAGGACCACCGCGTCACGAATGGGACCCGTGCTTCCCGCGAGGAGATCCCGAACCACGCCGGCGTTGTGCCGTGGATCGCCACCTCGGAGATCGGCCACCGATGCCTGCTGAAGCCCCCAGGCGTCGCCGGGGATCACGGATTCCTCCACCGAGCCGTGGCGAACGTCGAGCACCAGGTTGTCTCCACCGGTGGACAACTCGTCGAGTCCTCCCGGACCGTGCACCACCCAGGCATGCTCGACGCCTGCGCCGGCGAGAACGCGAGCCAAGAGGCGAGCCACGTCGGGAGACGCTGCACCCACCAGGAGATGCTCGACACCGGCGGGATTGGCCAACGGTCCCAACAGGTTGAACACCGTGGGCACCCCCAACTCGCGGCGAGTGGGACCGGCGAAGCGGAACGCCGGGTGGAACCGGGGTGCGAAACAGAACCCGATACCAGCATGCTCCACGCACGTGGCCACTGCCTCGGGCGACAACTCCAAGGTGACGCCGAGTGCTTCCAACACATCGGCCGCTCCGCAGGCCGACGACGCGGCGCGGTTGCCGTGCTTGCACACGGGCACGCCGGCCCCGGCGATGACCAGAGCGGCCATGGTGGACAGGTTCACCGAGGCAGTGCCGTCGCCACCCGTGCCGACCACGTCCATCGCTGCTGACGCCGATGCCGGCGCCAGGACCACAGGAACTCCAGCCCGACGTACAGCCTCGAGCATGGGCACCAACTCGCCAGGCTGCTCACCTTTGGCGCGCAGGGCCACCAGGAAACCGGCGATCTGAGCCGACGTGGCGTGACCGGCCAGGATGTCGTCCACAGCATCGCGAGCCTGCGACGGCTCCAGATCACGACCCTGCAGGAGGTGCGCCAGCACCTCGGGCCACTTGACACCTGTGGTCATGTCTCAGGCAGTTCGGCGACGCTGGCGGATGATGCGTCGGCGCTCACGTTCGGTCGCGCCTCCCCACACTCCCTGCTTTTCACGGTGCGACAAGGCGTGCTCCAGGCAGGTGAGACGAACATCACACTCGCCGCACACTGCCTTGGCGATCTCGGCCTCATCGTCGGTCTCGGGGTAGAACACCCCCGGATCCAGACCACGACAGGCTCCGAGGTCGTGCCACCGCCCCACCTCGACCTCGAGATGGAGGCGATCACGACCTCCCGTTGCACCTCGAGACGACGTCCTACTCTCCATGATGCACAGGGATCGTACGCGTCCATCGCGAGGCCCGCCAGAGCGAATTTTCTTATCTTGACTCGGAGGTCAAGAAAACATCGAGTGAGTGTCACTCGGGGTCCGGGCGCAGATCGGTCAACAACTCGTCGACCGTCAGCTGCGACAACTCCATCTCCTCGAGATAGGCAGGGTGATCGATGGCCAGCACCACAGGGCCGCGAGCGAAGTCCTCGACCTGATCGGGTGTGAAGTCGAAAGTCATGTAGTGAACCGCTGCCGTCACTTCGGCCCTGGTGAGCTGCGACTCGTGCACCGGGTCCAGTTGGCCTCGCACCTCGCTGCCGTCGGGCAGTCGGATGACCAGACTCCGCTCGATGTTCACCAACTTGGGAAGCCACTCGCGCATCGCCTCATCGGAGGTCAGTTCGATGAACAACGTCGCACACAGCTGACCAGGCTCGGGAATGAGGGGGTTGTAAGCGTCGAGTTCCTCTTGGATGCCCTCGTCGGTGATGGTCTTCTCGACGCGGGCCATCTCCTGCACCTGGAGGCGCATCGTGTCCCGGTTCTCGAACATCACAGTCACGAAGGTGCCCAGTTCGATGCGTCGACGACGCTTGATCTCGATGACGCGAGCCCTGAACTCGCCGCGCTCGCGTTCGTAGGCGCGGAGGTCAGCGATGTCGTCCAGGGTGAGTTTGCGACGCGAGGGGGTGGTCGCGGTCATGATGGTCACTCCTCAGGGATGCCGTAGGCCCGTGCGATGACCTGAAGGGGGTGCACGGGGTGAGCCGACGTCTGCTCGGCGATGGCGGTGTTTGCCAGATGGCAGTCGCCAGCCACGACCTCGCCGTCGGCCTTGGTGATCTCCTCACCCAGTTTGCGGGCGAGGGGTAGGGACAACTCGGCGTTCTCAGCCCGCAGACCCCACATCCCGTCGATACCGGAGCACTGCTGCACGAGCTTGATCTTGGCACCGGTGAGTTTCATGAGGTCACGGCTCTTGAGGCCGATGTTCTGCGCCCGCAGGTGGCAGGGCGTGTGGTAGGTGATGGTGGCGGGAACGTTGCCCTCGAACTCGGTGTCGAGGCTGGTGTCCTCACCCTTGTGCACCTTCATGAGATATTCCGCAGCGTCATAGGTGTGCTCGGCCACCAACTCAGCATCGGACCCGCCCACGTAATCCAGGTAGTCCTTCTTCAACACGTAACTGCACGTGGGCTGTGGCACCACGATGTCGTTGCCGCGACGCACGGTGTCCGCGAGGGCCCGCACGTTCTCCTTGGCGACCTTCGTGAACTGCTTCACGTCGCCACTGTGCAGCAGTGGTGCGCCACAACAGGCGGTCGTATCGGCCAGGGTGCACTCGATGCCGTTGCGCTCGTACACCTTCACGAGGTCTTGGCCGATCTGGGGCTGCTGGTACTCCACCAAACAGGTGGGAAACACCGCCACCTTGCCTTGGCGCTTGCCGATGCGCAATGCCGAACGACGCTTGAACCATGTGGTGAAGCGCGTCCGGGCGAAGGGCGGAAGGACGCGAACACTGGAGACGCCAGCGGTCTTCTCGATGACCTTACGGACCAGCGATCCGGGCTTGGCCCCCATGGCCTTGTTGGCCACCGGTGCCGTCGCCGTTGATACCTTGCCCAGCAGATCGGTGCGACCCATGACGCTGGTGGTGACCTTCTTACGAAGGGAGACCTGCCCGTTGGCATGACGCATGGCGTCCGCTCGGAGCATGAGGCGGGGGAAGTCCAACTCCCATTCGTGCTGGCCGGGGATGTAGGGGCAGTTGACGTAGCAGAGTTTGCACTGGAAGCACTCGTCGATCACCTGGTCCTGCTGGGCCGGGGTCAACTTGCCGGCGTCCTGATCGTCGTGAGCGTCGATCATCTCGAACAGCGTGGGGAACGACGAGCAGAACTTGAAGCAGAGTCGACAACCGTGGCACAGGTCGTACACCCGGGTCAGTTCGTCACGAACATCGGCCTCGTCGAGGTATTTCGGGTGTTTCGGATCGTAGGTGATGGTCACGGCAGGCCTCGGGTGGTTGCAGTAGGGGCGGATCGATAGGGAGGGCGACGACGGCCCCGCCCCCCGATGGTAGGGGACGGGGCCGTCAACGGTCCGTGGAGGTCAGGAGATGCTGTCGAGACCCTGCTGGAAGCGGCCGGCGTGGCTCTTCTCGGCGCGGGCCAGCGTCTCGAACCAGTCGGCGATCTCGGCGAAGCCCTCGTCGCGAGCGGTCTTGGCGAAGCCCGGGTACATCTCGGTGTACTCGTAGGTCTCGCCGGCGACCGACGCCTTCAGGTTCTCCTCGGTGTCACCGATGGGCTCACCGGTGGCGGGGTCGCCAACGGCTGCGAGGTAGTCGAGGTGACCGTGCGCATGCCCGGTCTCACCCTCGGCCACCGAACGGAACAGGGCGGCCACGTCGGGGTAGCCCTCGACATCGGCCTTCTGGGCGAACCACAGGTAACGGCGGTTGGCCTGGCTCTCGCCGGCGAACGCCTCCTTCAGGTTCTCATGGGTCTTGGTGCCGTGAAGTTCGGCCATGGTGGTTCTCCTTGGTGTGGTTGGAAGGATTGTTGACGGAAGAAGAGCAAAGAAACTGGCGGGCGTCAGCCGGTGCCACTCGGGCCGCATCGCTCACAGCGACCGTGGAACACGACCGACGTCTTGGTGACGTCGAAGCCCAGAACCCCTCTGGGCTTCATGCAGTCGACACCATCGAGGTACACGTCACGAACGTCCCCACAGGCGGTGCACACCACGTGGTGGTGGTCGTCGGTGTTGGGATCGAAACGCGTGGATCCGCCACCGAAGGTGAGTTGCTGCAACTCCCCCATGGCCGCCAAGTCATTGAGCGTCTGATAGACGGTTCTCAGCGAGATGCCTGGCATGTCGACCGACGCCGTGGCGAACAGTGCATCCGCCGTGGGGTGGCTCTGGTTCTCGTGCAAGAGCTTGAACAGCAACTGACGTTGCGGCGTCACCTTCAACCCTGCGCTACGAAACGCAGCAGTGAGTTCCGCCGGACTTCTCATGTGGCGGAACGTAGACGCACTTCACGAAGGACGCCAACTCGTGCTGAAGGTGAATTGCTGAAAATCTGCACTGCTTGCAGACAAGGGTCAGCGGGCCGACCCCCGAGTGGTGGACGAGTAGCCTCGGCCAGGTGAGCATTCTGGTGATCGACGTAGGAACCAGTGGCCTACGAGCCGCCATCGTGCACGCCGACGCCAGCATCGATCACGTGCTGTACCGGGCCCTACCGCCCACCACACCGTTCCCTGGTCTCGTCGAATTCGACCCACGTCTCCTTGCCTCGAGCGTGATCGAGTTGGCGACAGCCGTTCTCCTTCGGAGCGGTCCGGTGGAGGCGGTGGGTATCGCCACCCAACGAGCCTCCACCGTGGTGTGGGACCGCGCCACGGGCGAGCCCGTGGGTCCGGGCCTGGGATGGCAAGACCTGCGCACCGTCATGGAGTGCATCGGCCTCGACACCGAGCACGGGGTGAAGATGGCGCCCAACCAGAGCGCCACCAAGGCGCAGTGGCTCCTGAGATCGGTCCCTCATCTCGATCCTGAAGACCTGTGCGTCGGCACGATCGACTCATGGCTGGCCTGGACGCTCACCCAGGGCCAGAGCCACGTGACCGACCGCACCAACGCTGGTCTCACCGGACTCTGTCTGGCGGACGTGTCGGACTGGGACCCTCACGTGGCCGAACTGGTGGGGGTGCCGGTGGGTTCGCTGCCCCGACTCGGCGACACCAGTGGCGTTCACGGCCTCGCCACGGCACTCCCCGGTTCGCCACCGATCACCTCGCTCGTGGGGGACCAGCAGGCATCGCTGGTGGGTCAGGGATGCGTGACCACCGGCGTCGCCAAGATCACCTTCGGGACCGGCGGCATGCTGGATGTGGTGTCGGACCGTGGGGCGCCAGTGGCGGTGCGCCGCAACGAACACGGCACCTTCCCCATCGCCGCATGGAGTCGTCGGGGATCCACGGTGTTCGGCGCCGAGGGGATCATGCTGGCTGCTGGAACCTCCATCGAGTGGCTACGTGACGATCTCGGCCTCATCGACACCGCAGAGGCCAGTCACGACATCGCCGCTCAGTGCGATGACAGCGGAGGTGTCGTGTTCGTGCCGGCGTTGCTGGGGCTGGGCACACCCCACTGGGACTACGGCGCTCGCGGCATCTTGGCGGGCATCACCCGAGGAACCAACCGTGCTCATGTCGTACGGGCAGTGCTCGAGGGTGTTGCGCAGCGCGGCACCGACCTGGTGGAGGCCGCAGAAGCCGATACCGGCTCGGCCATTCCGGTGTTGCGCATCGACGGGGGCATGAGCCGTAACCCGACCTTCGTCCAAGCGCTTGCAGACGCCACACAACGCCGCGTCGAAGTGTCACCCGTTGTGGAGGCCACCACTCTGGGAGCTGCCTTCCTCGCCGGACTGGAAGTCGGCGTCTGGGGCTCCTTCGACGACATTGCTGCCGCATGGCGCCCCGCCGAAATCGTCGAACCCCGACGCGTCCTCGATCGGACTCTGTGGCGGAGTGCTGTCGAGCGAAGTGGTGGCTGGATTCCCGACCTATCGGCTCTCGACTTCTAGACTTGGTGTGTTCGACTCCGAAGCGGAATGCTGGGGAGCCGGACGCGACGCGATGTCGTGGAGTCGGCGCTTCCCGGCACCGACGACCGAACTTCGAAAGGATCTCCCCCTCGTGGACACCAACGAACTCGGCCAGGTCCGGGGCGCCAGCCGCCGCCGGTTCCTCCAAGCTGGTGCTGCCGGCGCCGCGCTCTCGGCCACCCTTCCCCTGTTGGCACGGTCGGCATCGGCGCAGTCAGCGGGCACGCCACCTCGGCGGCCGACCAGTGCCGACATCACGGCACTTCAGTTCGCCCAGGGCGTCGAGTGGGCCGCCCGTGACCTCTACGAGTCGGCCCTTGCGGGCGGCGGCTACGGCGAGGATCTGGCACCGGTGATGGCGGCCATGTCCCAGCACCACCGTGCCTACGCCGAAGCACTCTCGGGTCTGCTGGGCCCCGACGCCAACGGCCAGCGCAACGACGCCGTGTACGACCAGTTCAGGGTCCGCTTCTCGAACCCTTCCACCGCCATCGAGGCCGCCTCTCGACTGGAAGATGTGGCGGTTGCCACGCACACCGAGTTGATCGGTGTGCTCGAGGGCACCGAGGGGGCCGCCCTGCTCGCCTCGATACTCGTGGTCGAGGCCCGCCACGCCACGGTGCTCGCCGGTGTGGCCGGCATCACCGATCTCGACCAGTTGCTCACCACCACGTCGACCCCCCTGGAGGTGGCTCAGTGAGCCAGGACCGCTCCTTCGACCGTCGCTCCCTGTTGCGCTTCGGCGGCGTGGCCGCACTGGGCACCGTCGCCCTGGCCGCCTGTGGAACCGATGACACCGCCGGTACCTCGACCGTACCTCCGCGCCTGGGTGATGCACCGACGCCGCCCACGCTGCCCACTGCCGAGTTGAACGACGAAGTGATCCTTCGGACTGCCAGTTCGTTGGAGTTCACCGCCATCGCTGCCTACGACCTCGTGCTGGCACAGTTGTCCGGTCTGTTCACGGGCCCCAACGCCGAACTGATCCCCGTGGTCGAGCGACTTCGGGCAGATCACCGTCGTCACGCGGACGGCGTGTCGGAACTGATCGACTCGATCGGTGGCCAGCCCTACGACTGCCCGAACAAGCGCCTGCAGTCGCTGTACGTGTTGCCCGCACTGGAACTGATCCTCGGTTCCGAAGCCGCTGCGGCCTTCGGGGTGACCCCTTCGGCAGAAGCGAAGCCGCCGAGCGACACGCCCCTCGTCGACGTGCTGAACCTCGCCCAAGGCTTGGAGAACCTCGCTGCGGCCACCTACCAGAGCGTCGTGCCGGCCTTGACAGCGCCCGCACTGCGACGCGCCGCCATGCTGATCTCGGCCGAAGAGGCGCGCCACGCCACCCTCATCGCCCGTACGTTGCGTCCCGCGGCGATTCTGCCCACGGGTGAGTCGGCTGAGGCCGATGCCGTGGCGGCGGTGCCCAGCACCTTCGGCAACATCGGCCAGATCCCCGTGCCGTTGGGTGCCCCCAACTCGGTGGGCAACAAGACGCTCGTGAACCTCGAGACGCCGAGCCTCAACGCGCTCATCCTGCCCAGCACTCCCACCTGCTGACGCGCCCGAGAGGCAAACCCCTACACTGCCACCGACGGTGAGTCGGTCGGATGATCGCGGCTCGGTCAGTGGTCCTTCTCCGGGAGGTCCGGTCCGGGTCGAGGAAAGTCGGGACTCCACAGGGCAGAGCGCTGGCGAGAGCCAGGTCGGGGCGACCTGACGTCGGGAGCAACAGAAAGTCAGACCGCCGATGGGTCGGCTCGCCGACCACAGGCAAGGTTGAAACGGTGCGGTAAGAGCGCACCAGCGTCCGGGGCGATCCGGGCGGCTCGGTTCCCCCGTTCGGAGCAAGGTCAAGCAGAGGGCATGGGCGGCCCGTCCGCTCCGGGAACGGAGCACTCCTCGGGTAGACCGCACAGATGGATGATCATCCGGCACCTTCGGGTGCCGACAGAATCCCGCTTACAGACCGACTCACCGTCACTCGACAAGGCCGACCAGGTGAGCCGTCTCGCTGAAGGTGCGAAGTACAGGCCCCTGATCGTCCACGCCGATCCGTGTGATGGACGCCTGCTCCACGAACCCCCGCCAGACAGCACTCTCGTGCAACCCCATGGCCCAACCGACGGCCGACTTGATGGGCGAGACGTGCGTCACCACCACCACATGCTCGTGGCGCGCACGCTCGGCGAGGTCGGCACACGCCTGGCGAACTCGCCGGTGGAGGTCCGCGTGAGACTCGCCGCCCTCGGGAGCAAAATGGGGGTCCTCACGCCATTGCCGCCACACCTCGGCGGGCACGTCTCGCACGGACAGGCCGTCCAGTGCCCCGTAGTCGAGTTCTATCCACCGTTCATCGACGGTGATGTTCGTACCCAGGGCGGCAGCCGTCTGGAGCGCCCGGGCGAGGGGGCTGGCAACCACGTCGGCGATGACGCCGAACTGTCGCCGCACGGCTTCGGCAATGGCCACTGCCTGGCGGCGCCCCACATCGTCGAGGTCGGCGTCCACACGACCCTGCAGTCGCCCCTGGGCGTTCAGTGCCGTGCGTCCGTGCCGCACGATGATCAGCATGTGGGCGGCGGCCCGGGCCGCTGACCGGTCGTCACGACCAGTTGACCGGTGCGCAGGAGATGCCGACGCATGTCGGGATCGTTCAGACGCCCACGACGCCAGAGCCACGCCAGGGCAGCCGCGCCCAGCAACTCCAGCGGCAGGTTCCACCAACCCCGTTCCACGGTGGGAACAAGCCGATCACCGAGATCGACACCAGCGAAAGGCCACCAGAAGACCTTCGTCGAGCCCACCACTCCGTCGAACACGAGATGCAACAGCATGCCGATGGGCAGCGCCAACCACCGCTTGCGAACCGGTCGGCGTCCCTGGGTCACGAGCATCACCACGATCAGCATCGCCACGGCGGCGGTCAAGCTGTGAGCAGGGGTCACTCGTCCCAACGGCAGGTCGATCAGGTCGGGAAGCAGTGCTCCCAAGGCCAGGACCCTCAGGTCGAAACGCGGATCGCGAAAGACGAACCACACCGACAGCGCACTCGCCCCTACGAACCACAGCAACATGAACGATCACCGCACCAGCAGGCGCCCGCAGTTGGGGCAGTCCACCAACTCGTCGGGAGGCGCCGAGCGCACTTCCTCCAGTTCACCGCGAGCGAGGTCGAGGCGGCAGCCACTGCAGCGTGCACCTTCGAGCGCTGCTGCCCCCACGCCCCCCAGCCTTTGGCGCAACGTCTCGTATCGGCCGAGCAACGCCGCTGGGAGCAGGCTTGCCATCTGCTGACGACGTTCGGCCTGTTCTGCCTGCCGCTGGCGCAACTGGGCTCGCACCGCCTCCAACGCCTCGGTGGCCTCGGCGAGGCGCTCCCGCTCGACCGGCACGCGTGCTTCGAGTTCGCTCTGCTGCGCGTCCAGGGACTCGAGCAACTCGAGAGCCGCCAGACCGACATCGTCGAGGTCGCTTCGGCGTTGTGACAGCGTGGCGATCTCGTGCTGAAGGGCCTCGGCCTCACGAACGACGACCACGTTGCGTAATTGCTGCTCGAGTCGTTGCGTCTGGCGATCGACCTCGGCGGTGGCCGCCTCGGTCTCGGCGACCTCCCGCTCGGCTGCAGCACGCTGATCGGCCACGGCCGCCAACGCGGTCTCCGTAGACGCCACCGCTTTTCGGGCGTCGTCGTAGGGGGCCCGCTCCGGGGGGTTCTCGATGCTGCGGGAAAGTTGGTCGAGTTCGCTGTCCACCGCCTGCAAGGCCAGAAGGTCCTGTGCGTACGCCATCAGCGGCCTCCTCCGGTGTTCGTCCGCTCTACCAGAACCCCCGGCCCCGGACCAGCCTGACAGTCGAACACCAGCACCCCGCGCGGCGCCACCGACGGCAAGGGTGCTGCGGGATCGAGGACCGACGGAGCAATGGTGGTGCCACCGTCGAGGACCTGGATACGGGGCAGCGTCGTGGTGGTCACCGTAGGAACTCGCGACGGACGGGATCCTGTCTCACCGTCGGCCGCACTGGCGTCGCTCGGAGGCAACGTGGTCGTGGTGGTCGTGGTGGTCGTGGTGGTCCCGGTCGACACATCGGGCACCGTACCCGACACCACACCCGCCAAGCACTCGTTACCCGGCAGATACAAGCGCGCAGGTGGTCGGGCGGGCGGCGCAGGCGGCTCCCAGTCCTGCACCTCGAGACCCTCGTGGGCAGCATCCATGAACGCCTTCCAGATGGCGGCTGGGAAGGTTCCGCCCTGCACGCGGCCTACATCGGCAGCCACGAACTCGGGGATGTTCACCATGGGTGTGTATGCCCGCGGGTCCCCCACCCACACAGCCGTGGTCAACTGGGGTGTTGAACCGACGAACCACGCGTTGGTGTTGTTGTCCTGCGTGCCGGTCTTCCCCGACGACGGTCGACCGTCGGCCAACTGGTGGCGACGCGCCGTTCCACTGGTGAGGACGCCCTTGAGGATGTCAACCGTCTCGGCGGCCGCTCGCGAACTCAACTCCTGGGTGCCCTCGGCACGGTGGCGATACACGAGCCGACCTTCGGCATCCTCGATCCGTTCGACGAAATAGGGCTCGTGGTGCAGTCCGTCGTTGGCGATGGTCTGCATGCCCGCCGCCATGTCCAACGGACTCATCTCGTTGGCACCGGTGGCGTAACTGGCAAAGGGTTGGATCTGGTAGGGACGACTGGGTGTTCCGTCCACTTCGGGGTCGCCGGTGAGATAGGGCGACGAAGCCATGCGATACGTGGTGTCGACCACCCGATACAGGCCGACGATCTGGGACAGTCGCGCATAGGCACAGTTGATCGACAACCAACTCATCTCTGCGAGCGACGACGTCGCTCTGCTGACGCCCTGGGTGATCTCGAACGGCTCACGCGGGTTGTCGGGATTGGGCAGTGTGCAGGGCCGTGTCCCGTCGATGAGGTCGTTGGCCTGCGCTCCGGCCTCGATGGCAGCGGCGAGGATGAAGATCTTGATGCTGGAACCGGTCTGGCGACGGCGCAGGGCGAGGTTCACCTCGTTGCTACCAGCCCGGAACCCCGATCCACCAACCATGGCGCGCACGGCACCAGTTCGGGTGTCCAGTGACACGAGCGATGCCTCGATCCCGCTGAGGTTGAATGGCAGTCGGTCGGTCCTGGCCTGCTCGGCTGCCGTCTGCATCGCCGAGTCCAGCGTGGTGGTGATGCGAAGGCCCCCGCGGAACAGTCGGTTGTACCGCTCCGGGTAGGTGGCACCCAGCAGTGTGGACCGGTTCAGCAGGTAGTCCTTCACCGTCTCGGTGAAGTAGGTACGTGGCAGCGAACGGTCGACCACTACCCGCAGACGTTCGGGCAGGGGCCAGGTCTCTGCGAGGTCGGCAGCTTCATCGGCCTCGATCAGGCCTACGGCGACCAGACGGTCCAGTGCCTCGACGAACCGTTCACGAGATCGTTCCGGACGTCGAATGGGGTCGTAGGTGGTGGGAGCCTGCACCATGCCGGCCAGGAATGCGCCCTCGATCATGGTGAGTTCGGAGGCCTCTTTGCCGAAGTACGTCTCGGCAGCCGCCGCCAGGCCGTAGGCGTTGTTGCCGAAGAACACGGTGTTCAGATATCGCTCGAGGATCTGTTCCTTGGACAACACCCGCTCCAGCAGCACGGCATAGCGAGCCTGAAGAAGTTTGTACCGCCCGTCTCGCTCCAGGCCGGCGAGCATGTCGTTCTTCACCACCTGTTGGGTGATGGTGGACGCACCTTGGCGTTGGCTGCCGGTCTGGAAGTTCGACAGCAGGGCGCGCACCAAGGCCCGCAGGTTCACGCCGTCGTGCGTGAAGAACTCGACGTCTTCCACCGCCAACAATGCGGCGATGACGTCCTCGGGGATGTCGGCGTAGGTGATGGGCTGGCTGTTTTCGAGTTGAAGCACGGCGATCACCTCACCGTTGCGGTCGTACACGTAACTGCGCTGGGCGAGGGTCACGAACTCGGGAAGTTCGACAGCGGTCTCGCTGTGAGCGTTGAGTGCCGCCCACACCTGCGGTGCCACCCCCACACCCACCCCGGCGAACAACAGGGCGCCCGCGAGCACCGTGATCACGAACCTGAAGGGCCAACCGACATACCGCACGACGACGCACACGGTACCCAGCAACGGTCGGCCAACGGCGTCACCCGACTACCGTGGTCCGGGTGAGCGACGTCACGACCCCTCGCCCGTTTCGATTCGGTGTTCAGGCCGCCCGGGCCGGTGATGGCGCATCGTGGCGTGAGTTGGCCCGACGAGTCGAGGGTGCCGGCTATGGCGTGCTGACCATGCCTGATCACTTCGACGACCAGTTGGCACCGGTTCCTGCCCTCATGGCGGCTGCAGATGCGACCACCGATCTGAGGGTCGGAGCACTGGTGTGGGACAACGACTACCGACATCCGGTGGTGTTGGCCAAAGAGCTCGCCACGCTGGATTTGCTGTCGCACGGTCGACTCGAAGTGGGTCTGGGCGCGGGATGGATGATCAGCGACTACGAGCAGGCCGGTCTTCCCTACGACCGTCCCGGCCTACGCATCGACCGTATGGTGGAAGGCCTCGAGATCATCCGTCGCTGTTTCGCACCAGGCGCGTTCGACTACTCGGGAACCCACTACACGATCAGTGGGTACGACGGCCTTCCCAAGCCCGTGCAGCAGCCGGCTCCACCGGTGTTGATCGGCGGTGGTGGACAGCGGATGCTGGCCGTGGCAGCACGCCATGCCGACATCGTGGGCATCAACGCCAACATGCGGGCAGGGGTGGTGGGCCCCGACGCATTCGACTCCATGACGGCCGAGTCGGTGGACGACAAAGTGGCTTGGGTGCGGCTCCAGGCCGGCGATCGGGTTGCCGACATCGAGTGGAACGTCCGAGCCTTCCTCGTGAATGTCACCAACCATCCCGACGAGGCCGTGGAGCACCTGGCTCAGGCTCTCTCGGTGAACCCCGATCTCGTGCGCAACTCGCCGTTCGCACTCATCGGTCCGCCCCGCCAGTTGGTGGAGCAACTCCTGCAACGCCGTGAGCGATGGGGTTTCTCGTACATCATCGTGGGTGCAAACGATGTGGAAGCCTTCGCCCCGGTGGTGGCGGAGTTGGCGGGCCGATGAAACAGCGTCGCCTGGCGTTGTGCGGTGCCGGGATGATCGCTGCTGCGCATGCCCTTGCCGCCGATGCCGCCGGTTGGAAGGTGGTGGCGGTGGCGTCGAGACGCCCCGAGCGAGCGCGAGCGGCTGCTCAGCAGGTGGGGGCACGAGCCGTGCAGTACCAGGACCTCCCCGCGGGTGCCGAACTCGTGGTGGTCGCCACTCCCCCCTCGCGACATGCCCTCGATGCACTGGAGTTGCTGCCCACCGGTGTGGGTGTGTTGGTGGAGAAACCCTTCGCTCTCACGCTCGCCGAAGCCGACGAACTGGTGGGTGCTGCCGCCGACGCCGGGCAGCGATTGGCCTACGGCGAGAACCTGGCGCACGCGCCAGTGGTGGTGGCGATGCTGCGCCAGGCTCGGCGACTCGAGAGCGCTACGCATCTCGATGTTCGCGCCTTGCAGGAACTGCCATCGTGGGGAGACTTCACGACCGACGGATGGGGCGGGGGTGCCTTGTTCGACCTTGGGCCGCACCCACTCGCCGTTGCGGTGCTGTTGGGACGCGCTGCCGGGGCCGGCGACGTCGTGGGTGTGACCGCCGAAGTTCACGGAGGTTCCGGTCATGCCACCGATGAACATGCCGAGGTGTCACTGCGGTTCGCCGGTGGCCTCATCGGACGGGTCGTGGCCAGTTGGCGGCATCGTGGCGCACCGGTGTGGGATGCGCAGATCGCCTCGAGCGACGCCGTCGTGCGCGGAGAGATCCTCCCGACGGCCGAACTCACCGTGAACGGTGACGACACTGGCCTGATGCCGCAGCGCTCACGATCCAGTGCCGAGGTGGGCGCCTTGGACGCCTTGGGCTTCGTGGACCAGGTTCGCGCCTTCGCCGACGACCTGACCGAGCGTCGGCGTCCCTTCATGGACGCCGAGTTCGGACGACTCATCCTCGAGATCATCTGCGCCGCCTATGCCTCCGACCGCGATGGCAGCATCGAGGTTCCACTCCCCTACACCGGTCTGCGAACCCTGTCCCCACTGCAGATCTGGCGGGGCCAGAAGTGAACCGAGGGCCAACTGCTGGCTCTCCACGACGGCTCTCACCCGACGAGTCCACCTCATCTGATGAAGATCGTCGAGACTTCGGATGACCATGCCCTCAGCGGCCAGGTGCAACTCGACCCCACGGTCCACCAGGGTCGCCAGTGAGGGCCGCCGCTCGGGATCGTCGGTCGGTAGGGCGAACATCGTGTACAGCACCACCCCGTCCACCCGACCCGTTCTGAGGTCCTCGAGCACCATCTGCCAGGCAACGTCACTGGCAGGAAGCGAGAACTCCGTGGCGCTCAACACATAGTCGGCGTCGTGGCGACGACAGTGGTCCCGAAGCACGGCGTTCTGCACCGACTGCGGTACCACCGCACCGGCCACCGGCGCTGTCGTGACGTAGCCACGCAATCGCCGCCGACGGTTCATCCACGATCACCTGTCGGCGAACCCAGAGCCACTCGTGTGACCGGGCGCATGGTGATCGGGGTGAAGAAATCGCCCAGGCCCTTGTCGGCGTAGGGGGTGAACAGGCCCGTGAAACGGCAGTTGATGGACCATCGCGTGGTGTCCTCGCCGTTGGTCTGGTTGCCATGAGGCAATGACTGGTCGAACAACACCACCTGCCCGAACGCCGCCTCGATCCACACCACGTCGTCCACCACGGCATCGAACAGGTCCGCCGTGTTCCGCCCGTTCATGGCGGCGAACCGGTCCCAGAGTTGGTCCGCGACCGCCGGAGGCACGAGGTATAGCGACTTGGTGCCCCAGCAGTCCACGAGGGGAATCCACACCACGGTCTCGAACGGCGAGTGTCCAGACCAGGTGTCGGCGTGCAAAGGCAGGGCCGAGTCGGCGTCCCCGGGCAGTTGCACGCTGAGGTTGGGTCGACGTTGCATGGCCAGTTCGTTTCCGACCAATGCCTCGAGCCAGGGGCGCGCCACGGTGAAGATCCACCGGCGGACGTCGACGTCGTCGGCGAGGCGGGCCATCACGTGAACCCGAAGATCGTTGACGACGTCGGGTCCGACCACGGTGTGCACGTGATCGAGCCACTCCCCTGTGGACTGCGGGTCGGGTTCGCGCACACCCAACCACTCAGCCGCCACGGCGGCGATTCGTCGCTGCAGGCTTCCCAGAGCCACCGAGTCGGAAGCCGGTTCCACCACATAGCCGTCACGCTCGTAGCTCTGGCCCAGTGCGACATGGCGCTCGTCGAGGAACACGCCGCCATGATGACCCTCTGGCGGGCGACCCGAACGGGGCCGAACGGCGGTCTCTCACCGGGCCGAACCGACATCAACCGTGGTGGGCGCTGAGGGACTCGAACCCCCGACCCCCTGCTTGTAAGGCAGGTGCTCTAACCGACTGAGCTAAGCGCCCGACGCCACGGACGACCGATGCTATCGGCTTCGGGACGCGGCCTCCCTGGTATCCGCGAACGGCCGCTGCACCCGCCACTATGGTGCCGATCGATGGGCGCTGAGCGCAGTCGTTCCGGGGATCGCGATTCCCTGCGGGTGTACCTCGACGATGTGCGCCGCCATCGCCTCCTCACCGCAGCAGACGAGCAACGTCTCGGTGCAGCGATCTTCGCCGGCCGGGAGGCGGAGGAGGAACTGGCCTCGGCAGCGCCAATGTCGGCACCGCGCCGCCGGGAACTGATGCGACTGAGTCGCGAGGCCGAGACGGCCCGCACCGAGTTCATCACCGCCAATCTTCGACTGGTCGTCAGCGTGGCACGCCGATTCGAAGGCGCGGGCCTCAGCCTGGGCGACCTGGTTCAGGAAGGAAACATCGGCCTCATGCGGGCCGTGGAACGGTTCGACCACCGCAAGGGTTTCAAGTTCTCCACGTACGCCACCTGGTGGATCCGCCAGGCGATCGGCCGAGCACTGGCCGACTCGTCCCGCACCATCCGGGTGCCCTCTCACATGCGTGAGATGTACGGCTTGGTGGACCTCTGCACCGAAGCCCTCACACGTCGCCTCGATCGGACACCCACCCCCGAGGAAGTGGCGGCCGAGGCCGGACTCACCGTGGATCAGGTGGTGTTGATCCAACAGCACCGCCAGAGCCTGGTGTCGTTGTCGGACCCGTTGGGTACGGACCAGTCGTTGGAGTTGGGCGACACCATTGCCGACCTCGACGCAGAGGCGGCCTTCGACCACGCCGTGTCGGCCATGGACCATGCCGATGTGGAGGCCCGCCTCGACATGCTGAAGCCTCGTGAACGCGAGGTGGTACGAGCCCGTTTCGGACTCGGCCAGACACCACGGACCCTGGGCGACATCGGCGACGAGCACGGACTCACCCGGGAGCGGATTCGTCAGATCGAGGCGCGTGCCCTGGGAAAACTCCGGCACCCCTGCACCCTGCCGGTTCGCGGACGGCGCCGTTCGGGCAGCGTCAACTGAACGTCTGCCGTGCCGCCACCAACGCCTCGAGCAGTGCTGGTGTTGCGGCTGCCACCGGCGTGCGGCGGGCACCCGGATCTCTCACGATGAGGTCGCGACCCAAGGCGTCGACCACTGCCACGCCGACCTCCGCGCAGATCAGGACCGCCGCGGCGTAGTCCCACACACCATGAGCGTCGACGCTGCAGTCCAGGTAGCCGTCGAGCGATCCTTCGGCAACGAGGCACAGGTCCAGTGCTGCAGCGCCGAACGCTCGGAACTGCTGCCACCCCAGGTGTCGGGGTGGCAGACCAGAGAGACCCACCACCGCCTCGTCGAGCCGTGTGGTCGAAGCCGGTGTCAGCGTTCGACCGTCCACGCTGGCCCCCTGACCCCGTACCGCCCGGTAGCGGCGACCCGAGGCGTGATCGCCGACCACCGCCACCCATGGCCCCTGTTCGTCGAGCACGCACACGGCCGTTGCGTACCACGGCACACCCCTGCTGGCGTTGGTGCTGCCGTCCAGGGGATCGACGATGGCCAGCAGGGCTCGCTCTGGGTGATGCAGGCCGGTCTCCTCGCTCAGCACACCGAACCCCGCCTGCACCAGGCGATCGATGGCCACCTCGTCCACGTGCACATCCACCACGTATTGCCCTGGTCGCACCCCCGTGAGTTCGGTACGGTCCACCTCGAGCAGTCGACGACCGATGTCGTCGATCAGTAGGTCGATGAGATGAATCACCGCCTGAGCGTCGGGAGCGGGCACCGAGGTCATCGTGATGGCACGGTAGTGTCGCTGCGTGGCCGTCATCGACGTAGCAGGGTTCGTTGCCGATCTGAAGAGCCACGCCATCGACCACGGTTTCCACGTGCACGACGAACGCCACTTCGTCGAGACCTACTCGTTGCGGCAACTGTGGGAAGTGGACGTGCACCCAGAGGAAGCGTGCAACGGTCCCATCGACCTGCATCTCTCACTGGAAGTGGATCCCCGTGCCTTGCTGGGCTTCGAGGATGCCGTCATGGCCATGGACGATCCAGAAGGAGAACCTCCTTCTGGCTTCCAGTTCCCCTTGGTGTTCACATGGACACTGCCGCCCCTGCAGCATCCACCCGATCTCCTGGTCCTGGCTGCCGAGATCGCGGGAGTCGGTGGCATCACCCTTCCGGTGGAGGTGTCGGCCATCGACTCGTTTCCCTTCGTCACCGACGCCCCCGAGCGAAGCCTGTCGCTGGTGGCCAAATTGTCGGTGTCGCTGGCCGATGTGTACCTCGGCAACGAGGAAGCCTTCTGCGACATCCTCGACCGCTGCCGCGACGTGAGTCTGGCCCTGCTGGACATGGCCCCGGCATGGCTGGGCGTCGACGACTGAGCGCCCCACTCGCCCCATCAACCAGCAACACCGCCCGACCACAAGGAGCCCACCATGCGAGCCGACGAACTGATCGAGATCCTCAAGGAACTGCCCGCCGACGCCGAAGTGGTGATCGCCGTGGTCGAACCCGTTGACGACAATGCCGAGGAGATCGCGCTCAAGCGCTACGACCTCGACCTTCTCCTGCCCGAGGCCGAGGATGGCGAGGCATGGCTGGTCGTGGGTGAAGAGGCCGACCTCGATGCCTTCCTCGACGCCATCGACAGCGAGAGCGACGACGACGAGTCCCACGACCACGACGATGATGACGACGATGACGATGACGACGACGACGAAGAGGACGAGGACGACGACGAACGGGACCGGTGACGGTCCTGGCGGTAGGGCGGATGGGGATCGAACCCATGACCGAGCGGTTATGAGCCGCCTGCTCTGACCACTGAGCTACCGCCCCCTGCGGGGCTGAGGTTCACCTCAGCGACTCCGTGAGCTCCGGGGGTGGGGGTCGAACCCACAACCTACGGATTAACAGTCCGCCGCTCTGCCGATTGAGCTACCCCGGAAGGCACCGAGACCTTAGCAGCGAAGGGCCGCTATCCCCCAGTGCTTCAAGAAAAGCCCGCCTGACGAGGTTGAGCGAGCCAACCCAACAACCACGTGAGAGCCTGCGCTGCGCCAGTGGGGTCGTCGAGGTGCTCGAGCGTTCGGCGGGCTTCGCTGGCCGAACGCAACGCCTCGGGATCCTCGCCCCAGGTGCCCGACTGCAGGCTTCGGCGTACGGCAGCGGCCACCAGGCTGCGTACCTCAGTCATGGGTTCAGCCTCCACATCGGCCACGGCGGCCCGCTCCAGCAGTTCTCGAGCCTCGGGATCGGCAGCCTCGAGGGCCTGGTCGAGGTCGCCGCCGCTCGTGGCCAGGGCGTCGAACACCCGGCGTTCCACGTCCTGATGGAACAACTCGGGCACCAGCCAGGGAGCGATGTCGTCCCACCTCTGGATCAACAACGCCAACGCCACGAACTCCGCCCCGTCAGTGTTCCCGCGTCGCCGGGCGGGGGCGACCTCGAAGGCAGGTGGTGCCGACGGGCGTTGCGCCGCTGCCACCAGATCGGCCACCGGAAGCCCTGTGGAAGCAGCCACCTCGCCGGCGTACAACTTGCGGACGTTCACGTCGGGATGTTCGTTGACCACGGCCATGGCATCACGGGCTGCCCGGGCCTTCTCCTCGGGGCTTCGGGTCGGTCGACTCTGCAGCACCCGTTGCAGTCGAAAGCCGAGAAACGGCGTCGCCTGGTCCACCGCGGCACGCAATGCTGCGGGATCCTTCCCGGCGAGATCCCCCGGGTCCTGCCCATCGGGAAGGCGGGCAACGCTGACCGCCACGTCGTAACGCTGCTCCCACTCGTAGAAGCGAGCGGCCGCGCCTTGACCGGCCGCATCGGCGTCGAAGGCGAGTACCACCCGCTTGGCGAAGCGGGTGAGCAGACGCACGTGATCCTCGGTGAGTGCGGTTCCGCAGGTGGCCACGGCACGATCGATACCCACCCGGTGGAAGCCGATGACGTCGGTATAGCCCTCGCACACGATCACTTGATCCTGCGCCACGATGTCACCCTTGGCCCACGACAAGCCGTACAGCACCTTCGACTTGGCATACACCGACGTTTCGGGGGAGTTCTTGTACTTCGCCGGATCGCTGGAGCCGGGCAGCACCCGCCCGCCGAAGGCGACCGTGTCACCGGACTCGTTGGCGATGGGGAACATGACCCGACCGCGGAAGGCATCCTGCAGTCGCCCCGATCGGTTGGTGAATGCCAGACCGGTGTCTCGCAGCAGGTCACCGCTCACGCCCAGGTCACGGCTCAGCGCATCCCAGTCATCGGGGGCCCAACCCAGGCGGAAGCGCCGAGCCACATCGCCAGCCAGTCCGCGTGCTCTCAGATAGTCGCGAGCGGCTCGGGCGTCGGGAGCCTCCAACAACCGCCTGTGGAACCAGTCCGCGGCCCGGTCGAGCACCTCGACGAGTTGCTTGCGGCGCTGCCGATCCTTGCTCTCACCGCCGGTGGTGTACCGCAACTGGATTCCGGCGCGACCCGCCAGGAGTTCAACGGCGGCACCGAAGTCGAGGTGTTCGATCTCCTGGACGAAGCGGAACACGTCGCCGCCGGCACCGCAGCCGAAGCACTTGTAGCGGCCGGTCTCGTCGCGCACGTTGAACGAACCAGAGCGTTCGGCGTGGAACGGGCACAGGCCCACCCAGTTCCGACCGACGCGGCGCAGCGCGACGTACTGCTGCACCACCTCGGCCAACGGCGAGGCGTCTCGAACCCGTTCGATGTCCTCGTCGACGATGGCCATGCCGAGCGAAGGCTAGCCAGCCGTCACCCGGAGCAGGGGCGCCTCAGACGCCTCTGGTCCGGGCGGACGACGTCACTTGGTGCTGGTGGCCGACCCGCCGCTTGCGGTGAGCACCGCCTGAGCCGCCGCCAGACGAGCCACCGGCACTCGGTACGGCGAGCACGACACGTAGTCGAGACCAGCTTCGTAGAACAACTGGATCGATTCGGGGTCACCGCCGTGTTCACCGCACACACCGAGCTTCAGGTCGGGCTTGGTGGCACGACCGCGCTGAGCGCCCAGATGCACCAGTTCGCCCACACCGTTGCGGTCGATGGTGTCGAACGGATTGCGCTTCAGCAGACCGAGTTCGAGGTAGGCCGGCATCATGCGGCTCTCCACGTCGTCACGGCTGAACCCGAAGGTCATCTGAGTGAGGTCATTGGTGCCAAAGCTGAAGAAGTCGGCGGCCTCGGCAATCTCGTCGGCGCGCAGCGCCGCCCGAGGCGTCTCGACCATGGTGCCGATGGACACCTTGGGCTTCTTCTTGGCGCCCTTGGTCGCCTCGGCGATGCCGTCTTCCACCCACGAGCGAGCCAAGGCCAACTCCTCACGGGTGACGGTGAGGGGGATCATGATCTCCACGATCGGTTTCCCACCCGCCGCCGCACGCAAGGCGGCTGCTTCCATGAGCGCACGCACCTGCATGGCGTACAGGCCCGGCTTCACCACACCCAGGCGAACCCCGCGGGTGCCCAGCATGGGGTTGGCCTCGCTCCATGCTTCGGCGGCTTCCAGCAGTCGCTGATCCTCGGCGGAGAGGGTCGCAGAGACAGCCTTGATCTTCAGCTCTTCCACATTGGGGAGGAACTCGTGCAGCGGCGGATCCAGGAGACGGACGGTCACGGGCAGGCCGTCCATGGCCTCCAACACCTCGACGAAGTCGGCACGCTGCACCTCGAGCAACTTGGCCAGAGCAGCCGCCTCTTCGGCCTCGGTGGAGGCGAGGATCATGCGACGCACCACCGGGAGTCGATCGGGTGCGAGGAACATGTGCTCGGTACGGCACAGACCGATACCCTCGGCGCCCATCTGACGGGCCACGGTGGCGTCCTCGCCGGTGTCGGCATTGGCACGAACCGCCAGGTGACCCTTGCGGATCTTGTCGGCCCACTTGAGGATGGTGTGGAACTCGGCGGGAGGCTCGGCGTTCGACATGGCCACCGCACCGACCATCACCTGACCGGTGGTGCCGTCCACGGAGATCACATCGCCTTCGTTCACCGTGACGTCGCCGACAACGAACTGCTTGCCGTGGATCTTGACCGCCTCGGCACCCACGACTGCTGGGGTGCCCCACCCACGGGCCACCACGGCGGCATGGCTCACCAGGCCACCGCGAGCGGTGAGGATGCCCTGGGCCACCATCATGCCGTGCACGTCTTCAGGACTGGTCTCGTTGCGCACCAGGATCACGTCCTCGCCACGGTCCGCAGCGTCGGCGGCATCGTCGGCGGTGAAATACACCTTGCCCACCGCGGCACCCGGCGAAGCGGCCAGACCCGTGGTCAGCACCTTCGTACCGTGGTTCTCGAACTGCGGGTGCAGCACCTGGTCGAGGTGCTCCTCGGTGATGCGCATCACCGCCTCTTCGGGCGTGATCTTCCACGTGCCGTTGGGGCCCTTGGTCCCCTTGGTCATGTCGACGGCCATCTTCAGAGCCGCCGCCCCGGTGCGCTTACCGACTCGGGTCTGCAGCATCCACAGGGTGCCCTGTTCGATGGTGAACTCTGTATCGCACATGTCGCGGTAGTGCGCTTCCAGGCGGGCGAAGATGTTCAGCAGTTCTTTCTTCAGGGTCGGGAAATGCTTGCCCATGTGGTCGAGGTCCTCGGTGTTGCGGATACCCGCCACCACGTCCTCGCCCTGGGCATTCACCAGGAAGTCGCCGTAAGGCACGTTCTCGCCGGTCGCCGCGTTGCGGGTGAAGCCCACCCCGGTGCCCGAGTTGTCGTCGCGGTTGCCGAACACCATGGTCTGCACGTTCACCGCCGTACCGAGGTCATGGCTGATGCGCTCACGGACGCGGTAGGCGATGGCCCGGGCCCCGTTCCACGACTTGAACACCGCTTCCACCGCACCCCGCAACTGCTGCATGGGGTCTTGCGGGAAGGGCCGGCCGGTGTGCTCGGCCACTACGGCGAGGAACTGAGCACACAGTGTCTTCAGTGCGTCAGCCGAGAGATCGGCGTCGGTGCGAACGCCCGCCGCATGCTTGGCCGCCTCGAGGGGGTGCTCGAAGAGTTCACCCTCGAGGCCCAACACGATGCGGCCGTACATGGCGATGAACCGCCGGTACGAGTCGTATGCGAAACGTTCGTCGCTGGTGACCGCCGCCAGTCCCACGACGCTGGCGTCGTTGAGACCCAGGTTCAGCACCGTGTCCATCATGCCCGGCATGGAGAACTTGGCGCCCGACCTCACGCTGACGAGCAGCGGGTCCTTGGGATCACCCAACTTGCGCTTCATCTTCTTCTCGAGCTTGGCCACATGCTTGGCGATCTCGTCGTCGAGACCGGCCGGCCATCCGCCAACCAGATAATCGGTGCAGGCCACGGTGCTGATGGTGAAGCCGGGAGGTACCGGGAGCTTCAGCACACTGGTCATCTCGGCGAGGTTGGCTCCCTTGCCGCCGAGGAGATCCTTCATCTCCATGGGCGGACGGCGGTGGGCGTGGTCGAACGCGTAGATGTAGGGCACGAGGAGCGAGTCTACGCAGGTGGAGCGACCACCTCGCCGAACTCGACATCGCGTTTCACCAGGGCCAGCGCGCGTGTTCCCGCCACCGAGGTATACCGGCCCACCTCCACCCCGTCGAGTGTCACGGCATCACCGGCCGAGGTACCTGTAGCCACCTCGACACGTCGGAGTGTGCGGGGTGCACGGGCTCCGCGACTGTCCATACGTTCCACCAGTTCCTGACCCGGGTAGCAACCCTTGGTGAACGACACCGCAACGGGCACCACGCCCAGTTCTGCGGGCAACGTGGACTCGACGATCTCGGCTCCATGGCGAGGCCAGCCTGCCTCCACCCGTGCACACTCGAGTTCGTCGGCGTCGCCGGCTCGGACACCTTCGGGAGGTTCAGCGACCGGACCCAGTACGTCGACGGCAGAGCCATCACCCCACCACGCAGGGACCACTACCGCTCCAGCCGCGGAGGTCACCTCATGGGCACGGGGCCCGCGCACAGCGATGCACTGCCACGCAACGGTGGTGATCTCGGCGGCCACACGAATCTTGAACCGCGCCAGTCGTGCGGCGAGAGCCTCCCCCACGCCTGCATCGACATCGAGCAGGTAGGCGTGGTCACCACTGCGCAACACTCGGGCCAACGCCTCCACCTTGCCCGTGGGCTGCAGCACCAGTGTGTACACCGAGGCACCCACGCCGAGTGGTCGAAGGTCCTGCGACACCTGCGAATTCAGGTAGGTGAGCGCATCGGCCCCCTCCACCATGAGCACGTCGCGGGAGTCACGCACCCAGAAGGTGGCGTCGTCGGTGGTCACGGCTCTCTCCTTCGTGCGGTCATGCGCCGAGCTGCCGGTACAGCAGCCAACAGCGCCGCTGCCTTGTTGGCGCATTCCAGATCCTCGTCGACAGGGTCGGAGTCGGCCACGACCCCTGCTCCGGCCTGAAGGAAGGCTCCCTTCGGACCCACGAAGAGGGTGCGAATGGCGATGGCGGTGTCGAGGTTGCCCGAGAAGTCCACGTACCCCACCACGCCGGCGTACGGACCGCGCTTGACCGGTTCCAGCGAGTCGATGATCTCCATGGCCCGCACCTTGGGAGCGCCGCTGACGGTGCCGGCGGGCAGCGTGGCCCGCAGCACGTCGATGGGTCCCAACCCCGGCTTCAAGTCACCCGACACCTGCGAGGTGAGATGCATCACGTGGCTGTAGCGCTCGAGCGTCATCAGTTCGTCGACCCTCATGGAACCGAACCGCGCCACACGCCCCACGTCGTTGCGGGCGAGGTCCACCAGCATCACGTGCTCGGCCACCTCTTTGGGGTGCTCGCGCAGCTCGGCCGCCAATCGGCGGTCGTGTTCGTCGTCACGCCCGCGTTTGCGGGTGCCGGCGATGGGTCGACTGATCACTCTCCCACCCAGCAACTGCACCATCGGCTCGGGCGAACTGCCCACCAACGTGACCTCAGGATGACGCACCAGGTACATGTAGGGGCTGGGGTTCACCTGGCGCAACACCCGGTACATGTCGAAGGGATCGGCGTCGAGGTCGAGATCGAATCGCTGCGACAACACGACCTGGAAGATGTCGCCGGCACGGATGTGCTCCTTGGCCACCTCCACGGCTCGGCGGTAGCGGTCGCCCGCCATGGTCGACACCACCTTCGGTGGCACTTCGGTCGGGTCGGGAGGTTCCACGGGCGGATGGCTCAGCGGTTTCGACAGGTCGCGCACGGCATCGTGCACACCAGCCACGGCTGCGTCATAGGCAGCGTCGACACCATCGTCGTCCAGGCCTCGGACCAAGACGCTCTCGATGAGATGTACCCGCTGTCGCCAGTGGTCGAAGGCCGCCAACGATCCGATGATGCTCATCACGGCATCGGGCAGGCCGGCTGCATCGTGAGGAACGTCCGGCAGTCGCTCGACCTCACGGACAACGTCGTAGCCCAGGTAGCCCATGACCCCACCCTGCAGAGGTGGCAGTTCGGGCATGATCGGCGACCGGTAGAGGTCCAGCAAGGCCTCGATCGCCGCCAGCATGCCGCGACCCGTGGGGACCTCCGGCGGCACCTCGCCTTCGACGGTCAACTGCCCGTTGCGCAACACCAGGGTGGCTCGCGGCCGCCGCCCCACGAACGAGAAACGACTCCACCGCTCGCCGTGCTCCACCGACTCCAACAGGAACCCGGCCTCGTCACCTACCAGCTTGGCAAAGGCCGACACGGGCGTCTCGAGGTCGGCGAGCAACTCGGTCCACACCGGGACCACGGTGTGCGTTCGGGCCAGGGCCCGGAACTCCTCGCGACTGGGACGGATACGCACCGACGAGGTCACGCTCAGCCGAACCGCCGGTAGAAGCACGAGCGTTCGCCGGTGTGGCACGCTCCCCGACCCTCTTGCTCGACCAGGAACAACAGGGTGTCACCGTCGCAGTCGTAGAACGCCTCGCGCACGAACTGACGGTCTCCCGACGTGTCGCCCTTGCGCCACAGTTCCTGGCGGCTTCGGCTCCAGTAGACCATGCGGCCCTCGGCAAAGGTCATGGCCAGGCTCTCGGCGTTCATCCACGCCATCATCAGGATGTCGCGAGTGTCGACGCACTGTGCGATCACCGGAACCAGGCCGGCATCGTTGAACTTCACATGAGCCAACTGCTCTTGGGACGCAACCAGACGAACACCTTCGGGCATGAGAGCGATCCTACGGGAGAGGATCAGAGGTACAGCCCGGTGTGGCCGTCGATGCGGGTGGCGGCCACAGCGTGGAGGTCCCGCTCACGCAACATGATGTAGTCCACGCCCTGCACTTCCACCTCGTAGCGATCCTCGGGGCTGAACAACACCTGATCCCCCACCTCGGCGGCCCTGACGTTCTGACCCAACGCCACCACCTCGGCCCACACCAACCGCTTGGAGAGTTGCGCTGTGGCGGGAATGAGAATGCCGCCCATCGAACGCCGTTCGCCGTCCTTCTCGGGCATGCGCACGAGCAGCCGGTCGTTGAGCATCTTGATCGGCAGTTTGTCGGCGTCCATGGACATCGATGGAACGGTACCTTCGCCGTCGTGGACTTCGAAACCGTGCGTCTGACCACCTCCGACGGAATCAGCCTGACGGCCGATGTGACCCTGTCCACGGCTGCAGGCCTCGCGGCGGTCGTGGCGCATCCGCATCCGTTGTATGGCGGCGATCGCCACAACCATGTCGTGGACGCCGTGTGGCGCACGCTGGCCCAGCGCACTGCCTGCGCGCTGCGCTTCGACTTCCGCGGTACGGGTGACTCGGGGGGACACCACGACGGGGGCGGGGCCGAGCAACGCGATGTGATCGCCGCCCTGGACGAGGTGACCCGGCGCTGCCCCGGTGTGCCGGTGTGGCTTGTCGGCTACTCCTTCGGGGCGCTCCAGATCGCCGAGATCACCGACGATCGCGTGGCGGGCTGGGTCTTGATCGCACCTCCGCTCGGCCTCGGCTCGTCGGGGCGGCAACCCCGGTGTGCTGTCGACCCACGACCTACAGTGATCCTGGTTCCTCAGCACGACGAGTTCTGCTCACCCGCCTGCGTCGAACAACGGTGCGCGACGTGGGTGGAGAGCCGCTACGTCGTCATCGACTACGCCACCCACGGACTCATCGCCCATGGCACTCGGGTGGCCGACCTCATCGTCGAGGCCTGCTGCGCCACGCCATGACGTGACCGCCTCGGCCAACTCGCAGGGGCCGACACCACAGCAACCGCCGACGAACCGCACCCCGGCGTCGATCCAGCGCTGCAGTTCCGCCGCATCAGGGAGGCGATTCGGCTCGGCGATGAGCGGCACAGGAAGGCTGCGCAGCGAGTCCAATGCGACGCCGACACGTTCGACCGTGGTGCAGTTCACCCCGATGGCAGTGAGCCACCGCCGCCCGGCGAGGAGCGACGCCACCTCGGCGAGCGGGTCGCCGCCAGCCGTAAGGCCGTCATCGCTCGCGGTGAACGTGACCCACACCTCCACCCCCGGGTATCTGTCGAGCAGTTCGTCGAGTACCTCGAGGGTGACCTTCGCTTCGCTCGACGTGGGAAGGGTCTCGCACACCAACAGATCCACGCCGGTGTCGAGCAACACCTCGGCCCGGGCGCGTTGTTCGAGTGCGACCTCGCTCCAGGAGGCCCCATAGCGGCCGTGGTATTCACTGCGGTCGGCCAGCAGGGCGCCGTACGCGCCCAGCGATGCCCCCACCCGGGCATCGCTGCGACCCGACTGCTGCACCGCCTGCCGGGCCAGGTCCACCGACGAAGCGATCACCCGCCGAGCTGCGGTGTCGTCGCCCACGTACCGGATGAGGTTGGACACCCCAGCCTGATAACTGGCGGTGAGGATCACGTTGGCACCGGCGTCGAGAAACGCCGTGTGGGCGGCCACCACCAGATGCGGTGCATCGATCAGCGCGGCGGCGGTCCACAGCTCATGGTCGGTGGAGAACCCGAGGCGCTCCAGTGCCGTGGACAGCCCGCCGTCCAGCATCTGGACGGACGGCGTCATGCCACCGGACGTACGGGAATGCCGGCGGCCGTCATGGCGGCCTTGGCCTCGGCGATGGTGTGCTCACGGAAGTGGAAGATGGACGCCGCCAGCACCGCATCGGCCCCACCGTCGCGCACACCTTCCACCATGTGGTCCAGGGTGCCCACACCGCCACTGGCGATGACGGGTACCCCCACGGCATCGCTGACGGCTCGGGTGAGTTCGAGGTCGAAGCCGGCCTTGGTGCCGTCGCGGTCCATGGAGGTGAGCAGGATCTCACCGGCCCCGGCCTCGGTGGCCTGGACCGCCCATGCCACGGCGTCGATGCCGGTAGCGGTGCGCCCCCCATGCAGATACACCTCGAAGCCAGCCTGCCCGGTTCGGGCCTTGGCGTCGATGGCGCACACCACGCATTGCGAGCCGAACTCCGCTGCGATCTCGGCGATGAGTTCGGGGCGCTGCACCGCAGCCGTGTTCACACTGACCTTGTCGGCACCGGCCCGCAACATGCGCCGGGCATCGTCGAGCGAGCGGATACCGCCGCCCACGGTGAACGGGATGAACACCTGCTCGGCGGTGCGGTACACCACGTCCACCATGGTGTCGCGCCCGTCGCTCGATGCAGTGATGTCGAGGAACACCAACTCGTCGGCTCCCTCGGCGTCGTAGCGAGCCGCCAACTCCACGGGATCACCGGCGTCGCGCAGGTCGACGAAGTTCGTGCCCTTCACGACGCGACCGGCGGTGACGTCCAGACAGGGGATCACCCGGGCGACGATCACAGCCCACCCGCCACGGCTCGTAGGGCATCGGCCACGTCGAAGCGACCCTCGTACAACGCTCGTCCGGTGATGACGCCCGCCACGCCGGGGACGCCAGCCAGCACACGCACATCGTCCAGGGTGGCCACGCCACCACTGGCGATCACCGGCACCGACGTTGCCGCAGCAGCAGCGCGCAGACCCTCCACGTCGGGCCCCGACAGCATGCCGTCACGGCCGATGTCGGTGATGATGTACGCGCTGGCGGAACCGGTGAACCACTCGAGGGCATCGGCGAGGGTCACACCACTGTTGGCAGTCCATCCGTGCACCGCCACCTCGCCGTTGCGGTGGTCCAACCCGACAGCGACCGCCACATGCTCAGCGGTGCGAGCCACGAGGTCGGGATCGGCCACTGCAGCAGATCCCATGACGACGCGAGCCACACCGGAAGCCGCAAGTGCCAGGGCATCCTCGACGCTGCGTACCCCTCCCCCGGTTTGCACCTTGGCCCGGCCGGCCACCGCCGCGGTGATCGCCGCCACCACGGGACGGTTCACCGGATCCCCACTGCGTGCCGCATCGAGGTCCACCACGTGGATCCAGGTGGCCCCCGCATCGGCGAAGGCCGCCGCTACGGCCACCGGGTCGTCGCCATAGGTGGTCTCCCGGTCGTAGTCGCCTTGTGTGAGGCGCACCACCCTGCCGCCTCGCAGGTCGATCGCCGGGTACAACTCGCAGCGAACCGTCGTCACGGTGCCACCTGCGCCTGGGCGCACACCTGCACGAAGGCGCCCAGGAGTGCCAAGCCAGTGGTGCTGGACTTCTCGGGGTGGAACTGGGTGGCGAACACGTTGGCGTTGCGGAACGCCGCATTCAGGGTGGTGCCGTAGTCGCAGGTGGCCGCCACCATCGACGGGTCGTCAGGCACCCCGTGGAACGAGTGGACGAAGTACATCCACGGAGACTCACCCAAGGGCGCCAGCAACGGGTCGTGAGGATGCAGCACCTTCAGGCGGTTCCACTGCATCTGAGGCCGCTTCACTCCGGCAGGGATACGACGCACCACCCCGGGCACCACGCCCAAGCCCCGCGCCGAGGCATCCTCGTCGCTGGCGTCGAACAACATCTGCATACCCACACAGATGCCCAGGAACGGCCGACCCGATGCCACGGCGTCGCGCACCGGACCACCGAGACCCACATCGTGGAGAGCGGCGATGCAGGCACCGAAGGCGCCCACCCCTGGGAGCACTACCCCGTCGGCACGGGCGATCACTGCCGGGTCGGTGGTGAGGCGAGCGTCGGCACCCATGCGTTGGAGTGCCTTGTGGGCCGAGTGCAGATTGCCGATGCCGTAGTCGAGGACGGCCACCAGTGGCCGGGACGACTCGGTCACAGCACACCCTTGGTGGAGGGCACGCCACCGCCGTCGATGCGCACAGCATCACGCAGCGTGCGGGCCAGGCCCTTGAACGTGGCCTCCACGATGTGGTGCACGTTGCGCCCGCGCACTAGTTCCACATGCAAGGTGATGGCGGCCGCCGTGGCGAACGACGACACAGCGTGCTCGGCCAACTGCGGATCGAACGCCGGATCACCCAACGGCAGACATTCGGGCAGGGGCACCTCCCACACCACGAAGGGCCGACCGGAGAGATCGAGTGCCACATCGACCAACGCTTCGTCGAGCGGGTAGCGGCCACTGGCGAACCGACGCACACCGGCCTTGTCTCCGAGGGCTTCACGGAACGCCTCACCCAGGGTGATGGCGACATCCTCCACCGTGTGATGGGTGTCGATGTGCAGGTCACCGGTGGCGGCGATGCGCAGGTCGAAACCACCATGACGACCCAACTGGTCCAGCATGTGGTCGTAGAAGGGAATGCCCGTCGAGATGTCGGTGCGACCCGAACCGTCGAGATCGATATCGAGTTCGATGTTGGTCTCGGCCGTGGAACGTGAGCGATGAGCGCGCCGGGTCATGATCCGCACACCTCCGTGAGCGCAGTGAGAAACGCATCGTTCTCGGCGGGGGTGCCGATGGTGATGCGCAAACAGTCGTCGAGACGAGGCCAACTGGAACAGTCCCGCACCAACACGCTGCGGTCGACGAGGCCCTGCCACACCTCGCGACCACGGCGGTCTCGAGGACGGAACAGCACGAAGTTGGCCTGGCTGGGGAACACGTCGAGCGGCAGTGCATCGAGTGCTGCCATCACTCGTTCTCGTTCGGCGACGACCTGCGCCACGCGTTCGTTCATGGCGTCCACGTAGCCCAACGCCAGACGACCAGCGGCCTGCTTCACCGCGTCGAGGTGATAGGGCAGCGTGACCTTGTCCAGCTCGGCCACCAACCACGCCGGCCCGATGAGATAGCCGAGCCGCGCGGCAGCCATGCTCCAGGTCTTGGAGAACGTCCGTACCACCACGAGTGGCTGGTCCTCGTCGATCAGTTCCTGAGCACTCCAGTCGGCGAACTGGCCATAGGCCTCGTCGACCACCAGCAATCCGGAGACCTGCGACAGTGTGGACCGGACCAACTCGGGGGGCTCGATACCGCCGGTGGGGTTGTTGGGCGAGCACAGGAACGTGACGGCCGGCGTGAACTGCGTCAGCACACGGGTCACCTCGGCCGGATCGAGGGTGAAGTCGGCCGCTCGCTCACCCTCCACGGTGGTCGCACCGGTGATGCGGGCGATGTGCCCGTGGAGTTGGTACGTGGGTTCGAACGTGGCCACCGTGCGACCGGGACCGGCGAAGGTGAGCAGCAGGGTCTGCAATACCTCGTTGGACCCGTTGGCAGCGAAGATCTGCTCGGGGGCCACCCCATGATGCGCTGCCAACGCCTGGCGCAAGGCCCGGGCCTGGCGGTCGGGATACCGGTGCCAGCCCAGGTGCCGGATCTCCTCGGCCAAGGCATCGGACCACTCTGGTGGCGGCGGCAGCGGAGACTCGTTGGTGTTCAACCGCACGCGCACGTCGACCTGCGCCGAGTGGTAGCCCTCGAGAGCTCGCAGGTCGTCGCGCACCGCCGGTCGTGTCACGACCGAGCAGGCTAACGCCTGCCGATGGTCGCCCACCGTGAGTGATGGTCCACACTGGAGCCATGGCCGACTCGTCTACCGCCGCCGAACTGGCCGCCGCCGCCGAGGTGGTGGAGCGCTATCGACAGCGAGTGGCCGACCTGGCCACCCCACACCTGGGCACCGAACGGGAAGATCTGCTGTCGGCGATCTTCGAGGCCGAACGGTCGCTGCGCACGGCACAACGCCTGCTGACACGAGCGGCCAAGGTGGCCACCAAAGCCGCCGGTTAGCCTGACCGGGTGCGACGCCTGGAGATCCGACGAGAGATGTCCGAGGCCGACGTCGCCCAAGTGCAGGTTCTGCTGGACGCCGTCGCCCGCGCGGATGGCCATCGGCCGCTCTCGGACCATCTGTGGTTGGACCTGGTGCAGGGTGGCCGTGAGGGCTTCGCCGGCCTTGTGGCGCTCGAGCCCGGCCACGATCATCCCGTCGGTTACGCACAACTCACCCGGGGCCACGGATCATGGGCGCTCGAGGTGGTCATTCATCCCCACCATCGCTACGACGCTGCGGCCATCGGCCCCGAACTGCTCGACGCCGTGGCCGAGGTGGTCGGCGCCGAAGGCGGCGGACATGTGCACTGGTGGGTGTTCGAACCCACGGCGGTGCACGACGACTTGGCGCGGCGCATCGGCCTCCATCCGGGTCGCCGCCTGCACCAGATGCGTCGTCCACTGCCCGTAGAGGCCGAACTGGACCCGCCACCGCGGCTCGCGACCCGCCCCTTCCAGGTGGGCGTCGACGAGGCGGCCTGGCTGGAGGTGAACAACCGAGCGTTCCACTGGCATCCCGAACAGGGGGGCTGGGACCTCGACACGCTGAAGGCTCGCCAGGCCGAGCCGTGGTTCGAGCCCGAGGGCTTCCTCATGCTGGACGACACCTCCGAGAACGGCACCTCGCATCTGGCGGGCTTCTGCTGGACCAAACGACATCTGGACCACGACCCAGTACTCGGTGAGATCTACGTGATCGCCGTGGACCCCTCAGCACACGGCAGAGGTCTGGGACGTGCGCTGACCCTGGCGGGTCTGGCACATCTCGCCGAAGTGGGCGTCCCCATGGGCATGTTGTACGTCGATGCCGACAACACAGCAGAGGTGGCCCTGTACCGCTCGCTGGGGTTCGAGGTGTTCCGCACCGACCGCGCCTACGTGGGCGACCTTCCGGCGCGGGAGTTGCCATGACGACTCGGTACGAGGTGGACCGCGACGGCCTGCGCCACGTGCTCGAGGGCCTGCAGCCCGGTGTGCCGCGCTACCGGGTCGAGCAGGTATGGACCGGCTGGTACCAGCAACTCCTCGACTCGGCCGAGATCACCTCGGTCCCAGCCCGACTGCGAGCCGAGTTGGACGAAGCGCTCCCCCCGGCACTGACACCAGTGACGGCCCGGCGCAGCGATGCCGACGCCACCGTGAAGCACGTGTGGCAACTGGTCGACGGTCCCCTCATCGAGAGCGTGCTGATGCTGTACCCCGACCGGGCGACGGTGTGCGTGAGCTCCCAGGCGGGCTGCGCCATGGCGTGTGGCTTCTGCGCTACCGGTCAGGCGGGCTTCACCCGCCATCTCAGCACCGGCGAGATCGTGGAGCAGGTGGTACGGGCGGCACGCGAGGCGCAGCAACTCGGACGGCGACTCAGCAACGTGGTGTTCATGGGTATGGGCGAGCCCCTCGCCAACGAGTCCGCCGTCCGGTCGGCGGTCGAGCGTCTCCACGAGGCCGTCGGTCTGTCGGCCCGGCACCTCACGGTGTCCACGGTGGGCATCGTGCCCGGCATCGCCAAGGTGGCGGCCTGGGACCTTCCGGTGAACCTGGCGGTCAGCCTTCACGCTGCCAACGACACCTTGCGTGATCAGTTGGTGCCCATCAATCGTCGCTACCCGTTGGCCACGCTGATGGAGGCCTGCGGCACCTACCTCGAGGTGAAAGGCCGGCGGTTGAGTTTCGAGTGGGCCATGATCGACGGGGTCAACGACCGGCCGAGCGATGCCGCCGAATTGGCCGACCTGTGCCGAGCTCTGCCGCTGCCGGCGCATGTGAACCTCATTCCACTGAACCCGACCCCGGGTTGGCCCACCGTGGGGTCTCCCCCTGAGCGGGTGGTGGCATTCCGTGACGCCCTGGCGCGCCGCCGGGTGAACGCGACGATTCGCCGCAACCGAGGCACCGAGATCGACGCTGCCTGTGGTCAGTTGGCAGCCGGGGTCAAGGGTTCGACGTCGGTGGCATTGACGACGACGCGTCGGTCGTCGGTCCCGGCCGGGTGAACAACTCGGCGATACCGGCCAGTGATCCCATGGTGGCCGTGGTGTCTGCGGGCAGGAAGATCTTGGTGGCATTGCCGTCGGCCACCTTGGCCAGTGCTTCCAGGTACTTGATGGCGATGAGATCGGGCGTCGGGTCACCGTCGTGGATGGCCTGGTACACGGTGCGAATGGCCTCGGCTTCACCCACAGCGATGGTCAACTGCCGGAAACGTTCCGCATCGGCCAGTTCGCGTACGGCGGTCGCCTGACCCTCGGCTTCGAGAATCTGCTGCTGGCGCACGGCCTCGGCAGCGAGGATGACCGCTTGACGCTCGCCCTCGGCCCTGGTGATCGCCGCCTGCCGCTCACCCTCGGCCTGGGTGACGGTGGCACGTCGGGTTCGCTCGGCCTTCATCTGCTCGTGCATGGCCATCATGACGTCTGCCGGCGGGTCGATGCGCTGGATCTCCACCAGCTTCACCCGCACACCCCAAGT
>CAYMUC010000002.1:0-62976 GCA_964393535.1 uncultured Ilumatobacteraceae bacterium
CGCCGGGTTTGGAGAACTTCCACAGGGCGAAATCGGCCGGATGCCGCTTCTCGGCAGCCCCAAGCACCTCGCGGTCACCGCCGCCCGCCATCATGTCGTCCAGACTCTGATGTGCCAGCAAGCCGTAGTCGGGTACGGCCTCCACCGCCAGGTACACGCCGTCGCTGGTGGCGTACGCCGCATCGCGGGCCACCAACTCGCCGATCATGGCGACCATCTGGTCGACGTACTCGGTGGCGTGAGGCACATCATTGGGGCGCTGTACCCCCAGGCCCTCCATGGCCTTGAACCACACCCGCTCACAGCGGTCGGTGATGTCGGTCCACGGACGCTCCTCACGACTTGCCCGGTCGATGATCTTGTCGTCGATGTCGGTGATATTCGACACCAGGCGCACCTCGAGGCCCGTCCATTCCAGGTAGCGGCGCAGGATGTCGTACACCAGCGTCGCTCGCCCATGGCCCAGGTGAGGGGGCCCGTACACCGTGGGCCCGCACAGGTAGATGCCCACCTTGCCGGGTTCGCGCATGGCGAGGGGACGGACCTGCTGGGTGGCACTGTCGTACAGGTGGAGCACGACGAGCAAGCCTACGCGCGCACCCATTGCGTAGCCTGACGGACCTATGGCGAACGTCCCCGACAAGCCCACGCTCGATGGTCTGGAACCCCGTTGGATCGAGGCGTGGGAGGCCGACGGCGTGTACCACTTCGACGCCACCGCCACCCGGGACCAGGTGTTCGCCATCGACACCCCGCCTCCCACGGTGTCGGGCTCGCTGCACATGGGGCACGTGTTCTCCTACACCCACACCGACACCCTGGCCCGCTTCTGGCGTATGCGCGGCAAGGCCGTGTTCTACCCCATGGGCTGGGACGACAACGGTCTGCCCACCGAGCGCCGGGTGCAGAACTACTTCGGAGTGCGCTGCGATCCGCACGTCGCCTACCAGCCCGGCTTCGAGCCGCCGTTCCGGGGTGCGCCGCCCAAGGACCATCAACCGGTGCCCATCTCGCGACCCAACTTCATCGAGTTGTGTGAGGAGCTCACCGCCGAAGACGAAAAGGTGTTCGAGGATCTGTTCCGGCGCCTCGGTCTGTCGGTCGACTGGCGCCTGCTCTACACCACCATCGAAGACCGCGCCCGCCGAGTGAGCCAGCGAATGTTCTTGGAGAACCTGGCCGCCGGGCAGGCCTACAGCCAGGAAGCCCCCACCCTGTGGGACGTCGACTTCCGCACGGCCGTGGCCCAGGCCGAACTCGAAGACCGCGAGCGCCCGGGCGCCTATCACCAGTTGGCGTTCCACCGCACCGACGGCGGCGGCGACATCCTCATCGACACCACCCGGCCCGAGTTGTTGGCGGCCTGTGTGGCCCTGGTGTGCCATCCCGAGGACGAGCGCTACAGCGCGCTGGTGGGTTCCACGGTACGCACTGCGCTGTACGGGGTGGAGGTGCCGGTGGTGGCCCATCCGTTGGCTCAGCCCGACAAGGGCACCGGCGTGGCGATGATCTGTACCTTCGGCGACCTCACCGACGTGATCTGGTGGCGCGAGTTGAACCTGCCCACTCGGGCGATCATCGGCCGCGATGGACGCATGCTGGCGGACCCGCCCCAGGGTCTGGACAACGAGGCGGGCATGGCTGCCTATGCCGCCATCGCTGGGTTGTATGTGAACCAGGCCCAACGCAAGGTCGTCGAGCAACTCACCGAATCTGGCGAAATGCTGGGCGAGCGCCGCCCCCTCGTACATCCTGTGAAGTTCTTCGAAAAGGGCGATCGCCCTCTCGAGATCGTCACCAGTCGCCAGTGGTACATCCGCAACGGTGGCCGCGACGGCGAGCTGCGAGCCGAGCTTGTAGCCCGGGGCAACGACATCACCTGGCACCCAGAGCACATGCGTCACCGCTATGTGAACTGGGTCGAGGGCCTCAACGGCGACTGGCTGATCAGCCGTCAGCGGTACTTCGGCGTGCCCATCCCGGTGTGGTACCCCCTCGACGCCGAGGGGCAGCCCATCCACAGCCAGCCGCTGGTGCCAAGTCTCGACCGACTGCCCATCGACCCGTCCACCGACGTGCCCCACGGCTACACGGCCGACCAGCGTGACGTGCCCGGTGGGTTCACCGGCGACCCCGACGTCATGGACACATGGGCCACGTCGTCGCTGACCCCACAGATCGCCGGCCATTTCGACGACGATCCCGAGCTGTTCGCCCGCGTGTTCCCCATGGATGTGCGACCACAGGGTCACGACATCATTCGCACCTGGCTCTTCTCGACCGTGGTGCGCAGCCACTTCGCCCACGACACCGTGCCGTGGCGCCATGCGGCGTTGTCAGGGTGGATCCTCGACCCCGACCGCAAGAAGATGTCGAAGTCCAAGGGCAACGTGGTCACCCCCATCGACCTGTTCGATGCCCATGGCTCCGACGCCGTGCGGTACTGGGCCAGCAGTGCCCGACCCGGCGTCGACACCGCCTTCAGCGAAGACCAGATGAAGGTGGGCCGCAAACTGGCCAACAAAGTGTTGAACGTGACGAAGTTCGTTCTGGGGTTCGGCGCGCAGCCCACCGACGCCAACCTCGGGTCGGTCGTCACCGATGCCGTCGACCGGGCCATGCTGGCACGCGTCGCGGCCACCGTCGCCGAAGCCACCGAAGCCTTCGAAGCCTTCGACTACGCCCGCGCACTCGAGCGCACCGAGGCGACGTTCTGGTGGTTCTGCGACGACTACGTCGAGTTGGTGAAGGGCCGTGCCTACGGGTCGCAAGGACCCGAGCGGACCGCCTCGGCTCTGGCCGCCCTGGGTGCGGCACTCAGCGCCTTCCACCGACTGTTCGCCCCGTTCATGCCCTTCACCACCGCCGAGGTGTGGAGTTGGTGGCAGACCGGGTCGGTGCACCTGGCTACCTGGCCCACCGCAGCCGAGTTCGGGGCTGCGCTCGACAAGGCTGACGCAGGCGTGCTGGACCCCGTGTGTGAGGTGATGGCACAGGTGCGCCGCGCCAAGACCGAGGCCAAACTCTCCCAGCGTGCCGGTGTGGAGATGCTGGTGGTGAGGGGACCTCAGGCGGTCCTGGACCAGGTACGTCTGGGCCTGCCCGATCTGCGGGATGTCGGCAGTATCGCCGCCGAGCGTTTCGAGGTGGCCGACGAACTGCGCTGCGAGGTCACCCTGGCCCCCGCCGAGGCTCAGTGACCGAACCCAGTCGAGGCACACGGACCACTAGGGTTTGCTCTCCGTGAGCCGGCGATCCTCCCTTCGCCGCACCTGGCCGCAACGCCTGGTGCTGGCCTTGAACGTGGTGGTGGCGCTGACCTGCTTCGGAACAGCCGCACTGGTGGCCATGGCCAACGAGAGGGTCAGCGATCGCCAAGTGGTGACCGTCACCCGCTCACAGCCCGACGACCTCTTGGCGGGCCTGGCCGAGTTGACCGGGTCATCGGTGCCCGATGCGTCGAGCGAGTCGGGACCGCTTCCCGACCTGGAAGTGGTGGACGGCGCAGCCCAGAACTGGCTGGTGACCGGTATCGACAACGGTGACTGCGTGGACGAGGGCGACCTGCCCGACGCAGACATCGGCGACCGGTCGCAGTTGGGCGAGCGCACCGACACGATCATGATCATCCGGGTGGATCCGGGTAACAACCAGGCCGCCATCTTGTCGTTCCCTCGAGATCTCTGGGTGAAGTTGGCCGGCACCAACCGGGAGGGCCGCATCAACACGGCATGGCAGGGCAAGGATCCCAGCCGCCTGGTGCAAACCATCGAGCAGACCTTCCTCATCCCCGTCGATCACATCGTGAGTGTGGACTTCTGCGCGTTCAAGGCCATCGTCGCCGCCGTAGACGGCGTGAAGGTGGCCTTCGATGCACCGGTTCGCGACCGGGCGGTCGGCTTTCAGATTCCCGCCGCCGGTTGCTACGCACTCGGCCCCGACGAGGCGCTCGACTACGTCCGTAGCCGCAAGTACCAGACCCAGGACGCGTCGGGGAAGTGGGTCGAAGATCCGGCGTCGGACCTCGGACGCATCTCGCGCCAGCAGGACTTCATCCGCCGCACGGTGCAGCGCGCCTTCGACAAAGGGGCCCGTGATCCTCGCGTGGCATGGGATCTGCTGAATGCGGCCATCGACTACGTGATCACCGACGACGCCACCACCCCGCGGGGACTGCTGAGCCTGGGCCAGGCCATGCGCAACCTCGACCCCGCACAGATCGCCACCTACACCGTGGAGTGGAGGTCCATGGAGGTGTCGGGCAACCTGGTGCTGGAGCCCCGGCTGAAGACCGACTCGATGAAGCAGATCCTGGCGCTGTTCCGCGGTCAGGCCCTGTTGGCCAACGCCCCCGAGCAGGCACCCGACGCCGTGGGCGAGGACGGCACGCCGAGCACCACCACCGCCCCGGAGACCACCTCGAGCACGCCAGCGGCCACCGACTCGACCCTGCCCACCGTGGCGCCGGAACAACGTCAGTACGGCGTGGTTCCCGTGGACGATCCCGACTGCCGCTGAGCCGCCGCTGTCACGCCACGATTCGGACGTCGTCGGCACGCTCGACGAACCGAATGAGGTCGTCCGGATCGGTGGTGAACACCACCGAGGGAGTCCGCCGAGCCGCCTCGGCGACCACGACGGCGTCGATCGTGTCCGAGCGTCCTGCAATGGCCAATCGCCGTCCAGCATCGCGTGCGACCGCTTCTGCAAGGGGCACGACCTGATCGACGGACGCAAGCACATGATTCACCGGTGCATCGCGAGGACCCTTCCCTCGGACGGTCTCGGCAACCACCACTGCTGGCACCACGATCTGCGCTCCCTTGCTGCGCATGACGCGCAGTCGATTACGCCAGCGTTCGTCGCCTCGGGCGATGCTGATCACGACTCCCGCATCGAGGACGACCGTCAGCTCGGCCAATCTTTCGTCAGGTCGGCGAACCACTCGTCAGCCTCCCTCTGGCTCGCTTCGCTGGTCTGTCCGAATCGCTCATCGAGCTCGTCCAACATCTCCATGACGGCATCACGACGAAGGCGGCGTCGCAATGCCTCGACGACGTAGGACGACACCTCGCCGCTCGGGACCTGTTTCCGGAGGTCCTCGAGGACGTCGGGATCGATCGTGATGGTGATTCGCTGCTGCGCCACAGAACGATCATACCCAGAGTATGACCGCTCAGCCGGAGGGGTCGAAGAGCAGTGCCAGTCGTTCGGGCACCGTCGACGGGGCGTCGGGATCGAGCGTGACGAGCCGGGCTCCCACCGCATCGGCCAACTGCCGGGCCTCGGCGTCGTCGGTGGCGGGTGCCAGGATCAGCAACTCGTCCAGGTCCCGAGCCGCGGTGACGACATCACCAGGGACGTTGGCACGGCAGTCAGACATGAGCACGGTGACCTTGCGAGTCGCCGTGCTGCGACGCAACTGCTCGGCCGCCGCTCGTAACACCCCGGCCACATCGGTGGTGCCGTGGCCGCGCAGTGCCAGCACGTCACTCACCACCGACTCCACCGGACGGGCCACGTCCTGTGAGCGCACCACGATGACTTCGGAACTGAACGCCAACACACTGGCGTCGTCGGGCGCCCTCCACGTCACCGCCGCTGCCGCCAATGCCGAGGCCGCCAACGGCGCACCGCCCATGGAGCCACTGCGGTCCACACACATGGCGACTGCCAGCGTCGGTCGAGCCCAGGTGCGCACCTTCAAGTCGTGCGGATCCAATGCCCGATTGCCAGCACGGGCTTCCACCACGGCCTCCAGGCTGGCCTCGAGGTCCAAGTCGCCGCCGGCATCGCGCCAGGGGCGGGTGGCCAACCGGCCCACGGCTCGACGCGGCGCAGCGCCACCTACGCGAATGAGGTCGAGAGCCAGTCGTCCGGCCAGGCGTCGCGCCAACTCGGCGAGGCGGCGATCCGTCGCCGAGGACATCTCTGCCAGCAACGCCAACAGTGCATCAGGGTCGTCACCGAAGGCCTCCTCGACGGTGGCCTCGTCGATCTCCCCCACTTCGGGAGAGATCTGCTCGAACCCTTCGTGACGGGCGAGTTCCCGCCGCGACACCGTGCGCTTGGAGGCCTCGGCCACCGCCTGTTCGGCGGCAGCACCTTCCTTCACGACGGGTGGTGGGCCAGCCCCTTCGGGGCGAGGGCTTTTCCCGCCCCACCCCCCTGGTCGTTGCGCTGCGCATCGGCATCAGCATCGTTCGCGTCATCAGGCACGCGGAACACATCGGTCCAGAGTTCGGTGATGATGTCCTCGGCCGTTCGCGACGTTCCCTCCCGCACCCGCACCCGCCCCGACAACGCCACCAGCGCAGCGTCCAGGCACACGTCGCCGTGCTGCGGCGGCAGGTCACGCAGGTCGGCCAGCGACGCCGCCATGGCCGCCATGTCGATGGCTCCTCGCACCGAGGACCCGATGCGCAGGTCGGGGTGGTGGCGAGTACGGCGCACCAACTCCACCGCGCAGTCGAGCCACCGACCGTCCACCGCCACGTCGGTGAGGCGGTCACCCACCTCACGCTGCACGATGGCGCATTCCTCGGCCGCCGACTGGTACCCCACCGACAGCCGACACACCCGGTCGTACACGGCGCCCGAGATACGGGCCGTTCCGACGGCATCGAACGGGTTCATGGCCGCCACCAGGCGAAAGCCCGGCTCGGCAGTCACGCGACCCAGTCGCGGCACGTTGAGTTCGCCTTCGCTCATCACCGTGATGAGCACATTGAGGGTCTCTTCAGGGATGCGGTTGATCTCCTCGACGTACAGCAGCGAACCCGCTCGAAGTGCCGCCACCAACGGTCCGTCCACGAAGACGTCGGGGTCGTACCCACTGGTGAGCACCCGCGCCGGGTCGAACGTGCCGATGAGTCGGGCGGGGGTCAACTCGGCGTTGCCCTCCACCAGTTCGAACCCGATGCCCAACTCGCGCGCCACGGCCCGCAGCAGGGTGCTCTTGCCCGTACCGGGCGGACCTTCGATGAGCACGTGGCGCCCGGCGGTGATGGCCGCCACCACGAGTTCCAACTCGCGGCGGCGACCCACCACCTGACGTTCGAGGCGGGCGACCAGATCTCGGTCGGTCACGAAACGATCAGTCGTAGACCAACACGCCGCGGATGTTCTCACCGTTGCGCATGGCCTCGTAGCCGTCGTTGACGCCTTCCAGTGGATAGGTGCGGGTGACGAGACCATCGAGGTCCAACTGGCCCTCGCGGTACAGACCGAGCAACTTGGGGATGTCGGCGCGAGGGTTGCCCGAACCGAACAGCGAACCCACCACCTGCTTCTCCATGAGCGTGAGATCCAGCAGGCTCACGTTGGCCGACATCTCCATGGCGGGATGAATGTTCGTCACCACCACACGGCCCCGCTTGGCGGCGAGCGCCAGTGCCTCGGCCATGACCGAACCCGAACCCACACCCATGGTCATGATGACCTTGTTGGCCATGGTGCCCCACGTGATCTCCTGCAACAGCGGCAGGGCCTCGGCCATGGAGGCCGCCGTGTGCGTGGCGCCGAACTCCATGGCCTTCTCACGCTTGAACTCCACGGGGTCGACGGCCACGATGCGCTTGGCGCCGGCGAGGCGGGCACCCTGGATGGCGTTGGCGCCGATACCGCCGATACCCACCACGACCACGGTGTCGCCAGGAGTCACCTCGGCGGCGTACACCGACGAACCCCAACCCGTCACCACACCGCAACCCAGCAGGCAGGCGCGATCGAGAGGAACGTCGTTCTCGATCTTGATGCACGAGGCTTCGTTCACCACGGTGTGATGCGAGAACGTGCCCAACAGACACATGAGACCCAGGTCCTTGCCCTGTGCGTGGTGGCGCGAGGTGCCATCGGTGAGCTGCAGGCCAAGGCCCATGAGCGCACCGAGGTCGCACAGGTTCTGATGACCGGTGGAGCAACTGGGGCAACGGCCACACGACGGGATGAACCCGAACACCACGTGATCACCAGGGGCCAACCACGACACACCGGGGCCCACCTCCTGCACAACGCCGGCACCCTCGTGCCCACCGATGATGGGCAGAGCGAAGGGGAGATCGCCAGTGACGAGGTGCTCGTCGCTGTGGCACATGCCAGAGGCGGCAAGTTTCACCAGCACCTCGCCGGGACCGGGGGGATCGAGTTCGATCTCCTCGACGCTCCACGGAGCGTTCAGTTCCCACAACACGGCAGCCTTCGTCTTCATACCGGTACCCCCTCGGTCGGTCGAGATCCTGCGAGCACTGTAACCCTGATGCCGTCGTCGTGGGTACGCTCGTGGCATGGAGACCGCAGCCGCCACCGAACACGACACCACCACCGCCGACGAGGTGCTGGTGGAAGAAGAACTGCTGATCGAGGAGATCTCGATCGACGGGATGTGCGGCGTCTACTGAGATGGCCGTGGCACTGGACACGGCGCTCGAGTTGCACCCGCAAGTGGCGCTGCGACCCGAGCCGTTCGGAGCGCTCGCCTATCACTACGAGAACCGCCGTCTGGTGTTCCTGAAGCACCCCGACGTGGTCGCCGTGGTGTCGGCACTGGCCGATCACCGCGACGTCGCCGCCACCCTCGCCGCCTGCGAAGTCGCCCCCCAACGGTGGCCTTCGTTCCTCACCGCCCTGTCGTCCCTCGAATCATCGGAGATCCTGCGTGAGCGTCCCCGCCCTGACTGAACAGTTGAAAGGCGGTCTGGATGCCCCGATCTGCCTCACCTGGGAACTGACCTACGCCTGCAACCTGCAGTGCGTCCACTGCCTGTCGTCGAGCGGTCGACGCGACCCTCGCGAACTGACCACCGTCGAGGCCAAGGCCCTGCTCGACGAGTTGGCCCGCCTCCAGGTGTTCTACATCAATATCGGTGGCGGCGAGCCGATGGTGCGACGCGACTTCTTCGAGATCATCGAACACTCCATCGGCGTGGGGGTGGGGGTGAAGTTCTCCACGAACGGAGCCTTCATCGACGCTGCGGCCGCCGCTCGTCTCACGGCCATGGACTACCTCGACATCCAGATCAGCCTGGACGGACTCGATGCCGCCACCAATGACGCCGTGCGTGGGACAGGGTCCTACGACACCGCTCGTCGAGCCATGGACCACCTCGCCGAGGCCGGCTTCGGCCCGTTCAAGATCTCGGTGGTGGTCACCCGCCACAACGTCGATCAACTCGACGGGTTCAAGGCCTTGGCCGATCACTACGGCGCACAGTTACGGGTGACCCGCCTGCGGCCATCGGGCCGCGGTGCCGACAGTTGGCACGAACTGCACCCCACCAACGCACAGCAGCGCCAGATCTACCACTGGCTGCTGGCCCACGGTGAGCAGGTCCTCACCGGCGACTCGTTCTTCCACCTGAACGCCCTGGGTGAAGCCCTGCCGGGGTTGAACATGTGCGGTGCAGGCCGCGTGGTGTGCCTCATCGACCCGTTGGGCGACGTGTACGCCTGCCCGTTCGTGATCCATGAACAGTTCAAGGCTGGTTCGGTGCGCGACACCGGAGGCTTCACCCAGGTGTGGCGCCACAGCGATCTGTTCCGTTCCCTGCGTGAACCGCAGTCGGCGGGGGCCTGCGCTTCCTGCGGCAGTTACGACGCCTGCCAAGGCGGTTGTATGGCGGCGAAGTTCTTCACCGGCCTTCCCCTCGATGGCCCCGACCCCGAATGCGTCGGCGGCGAAGGCGAACTGCAGTTGACGGCGGTGGCACCCGGTTCGGTTCCCCGACCCGACCAGGATCACTCGCGCCCGGTGACCCTGCTGCGCCGCCGCCCGGCGGTCGCTCAGGCGTGACATGACCGCATCGTCGGCGATCGCTCTCAGCAGTCCCTGGCAGGTGCGCGGTCGCACGGCACCCAGCCGGGTGGTGTTCGGGCCCATCGTCACCAATCTGGGCGACGACGACCGGCAGTTCACACCGCGCCATGTGGCCTTCTACGAACGGCGCGCCCAGGGCGGTTGTGGGCTGATCGTGACCGAGGGTGCCAGCGTGCATCCCAGCGACTGGCCCTACGAACGAGCACCCCTGGCATCCCGATGTGCCGAGGGATGGCAGCGCATCGCCACGGCGGTCCATCGTCACGGCGCACTGGTGTTGGCATCGCTGGATCACACCGGCGGCCAAGGCTCGAGCGCGTACAGCCAGGCGCCGCTGTGGGCACCGTCTCGGGTGCCCGAGGTGAACAGCCGCGAAGTCCCCAAGTGGATGGAACCCGAGGACATCGCTGCGGTGGTGGCGGGCTTCGGCGACGCAGCGGCCATGGCAATGGCGGCCGGATGCGACGGCGTGGAGGTCAATGCCGGCCAGCACAGCCTGGTGCGCCAGTTCATGTCGGGACTGACCAACCACCGGGACGACCCCTGGGGCGGCGACAAACTCAAGTTCGCTCGTGACGTGATCGCCGCCGTGCGCGCAGCAGTGGGCGACACCGGCATCGTGTCGCTGAGGTTGTCGTGTGACGAATTGGCACCGTGGGCCGGGATCACCCCCGAGATGGCCACCGGTCTGGCGGCTGAGTTGGTCGGCGGTGGAGTGGACGTGGTGGTGGTGACCCGCGGGTCGATCTTCTCGGCGTCCATGACCCGACCCGACTTCCATCAGCCACCGATGTTCAACCGAGACGTGTGCGCCGCCGTGCGCGCTGGCGTGCCCGCCCAGGTGCAGGTGGTGTTGCAGGGTTCGGTGGTGGACCCCGACGCAGCCGAGGCAGCCCTGAGCGAGGGCGTCTGCGACGCCGTGGAGATGACTCGGGCGCAGTTGGCCGACGCTGACCTGGTGAACAAGGTTCGCGCCGAGCAGCGCACACGGGTGCGTTCGTGCCTGTTGTGCAATCAGACCTGCCAGGTACGCGACCCTCGCAACCCCATCATCACCTGCGTGGTGGAACCCTCTGCCGGCCACGAGACCTCGGACCCGGTGTGGACCACCCCCACCGCTCAGCCGCGTCGGGTGCTGGTGGTGGGTGGCGGACCCACCGGTCTCGAGGCCGCACGGGTGGCGGCCCTACGTGGCCACCACGTGACTGTGGTGGAGGCCACCGACCGCGTGGGCGGCTTGGCGGCGGTGACCGGACCGGGTGGCCCACTGGTGGCATGGCAGGCCCAGGAACTGGAGCACCTGGGTGTAAGCGTGCAGGTGGGTCGCACCGCCAGTGACGATGACCTGGCGGCTGCCGATGTGGTCGTGCAGTGCACGGGTTCGCGCGCCGGGCGACGCAGTTTCGACGTGGCGCACAACGTCCCACCCACCGCCGTTCCCGATGTGGCCGATGTGCGCCGGGGCATCGTGACCCTGCCCGACGAGGGTGATGTGCTGGTGCACGACCCGATCGGTGGCCCCATCGCCGTGGCCTTGGCCGAGGAGTTGGGCGATCGGGCCATCCTGGTGACGCCGGATCAGATCGCCGGTAACGAACTGGCCCGCACGGGCGACCTGGCTCCGGCCAACGTGCGCCTGGCACAACGGGGTGTTCGCATCGAGCGACGGGCACTCCTGCGTCGGGTGGAGCGTGATCCCTTCGGCAACCCCGACCAGGTGGTGGCGGTGGTGCAGGACCGCTTCTCGGGGGAACGCCGCGAGTTCACCGTGAGCGCCGTGGTCGACTGCGGCTTCCGCCTGCCTACGCCAGCTCTGGAGGGAGCTCACCTTCAGGCCGGAGACTGTGTGGCACCCCGGACCTTGCTGGAAGCGATCCTCGAGGGTCGTCGGGTGGCGTTGGCCGTGGACGGCGTATGAGCCGCAATCGTTCGGGCAATCGCTCGACGGCGAACAACGGCGCGTAGGCGATGCCGCTCAGCGGGTAGGGAAAAGCGATGGCCATGAGCGCCACCGTGCCCACGTGGAAACCCCATGCCGCAAGCACCCATCCCGTTCGTAGCCGGCCGCCCAACAGTGCCAGGGGAGCACCCAGTTCCACCGCAACGGTGGCCAGCGCTATGGGCGGGAAGACGGCGTCGAAGCGCACCGCCCAACCACCCAGGGGTGAGTAGATGTCTCCCAGGAGCACCTTGCGCAGATTGTCGAAGGCGACCTGATTCCGAAGGACGTCTCCCACCAACCAGTCAGCCCCGCCGTAGCGGACCTTGGCGACGCCGGCCACCACGTACCCCACGACGCTCGCCACGGCCATGGCCCTGATCGGCCAGCCGAAGTCGGCGTGGCTCGAGGGCGCGGTGCACGTACCGCGACGGGCGTCGAGCGACCACACCACGGCAGCCGGGGTGAGGGCCAGGATGAGGACGTGGATGACCACCAGATGCTCGGTGTGCAACACATGACCCCACGACAGGCGGTGTGTGGTGACGAGCAGGAACCCCGTGGCGAACAACGGCCCGGTGAGGCGGTATCGCCACCCGACGGTCGCCGCCACGCCCAGGACCAACGTGACACCGAACAGTGCCTGCACGACACCGGGTGACGGTGCCGAGGTCAGCGGCGACAGCACACCCACGGGCCGCCACTGCCAGGCCGGACGATGGGTGGCGCTCCAGAACGAGGCCACGCGAGCCACGAGGAACAGCGTGGCGTAGCCCATGATCAACCACCGCAACGCCGCCAGGCGAGTGGCGGGCGCCGGCGCCATGAGCCACCAGTGCACCCGGTTCACGGCGTCACACCGGGGAGGTCGCAGCGATGGTGGACCACCCGCTCCAGTGGCGTGCGCCGACCCTGAAACCAGTCCACGGCGTCGAAGCGTTCGGTGACGATCTCGATACGCTCCGCCGCCGCAAGCCCCGACCGGGCCACCCGGAGAGCGATCTCGTCGCACAGGACCGCAGTGGTGCCCTCGGCCACGGCTCGCCGCAGTGTGGCAGCTGCCGAGATCACCTCGTCGGTGCCGGCAAGGCGGCGCGGACCCAGTCGCCACACCTGCATGTCCTCGCCTTGGCCACGGGCCGCCACCGCTGTGACCACCGCCTCGGTACTGCTGCGCGGAGAGGCGAACATGGGCAGGTTCGACACCGGGTAACTGTCGCGTTCGGCGAGGACGGGCCACACACCTAGGCCGATCACGATGGCGACGAGGACCGACCACGCCCGCCACGACCTGCGCATCGTCCCGAACATAACCGCCCGGTGTCGCCTCGCTGGACCCTAAGGTTCGCCCGATGACGTCCCTCAGGCCTGCCGGACCCGTCCGAGTAGTGCTGGTGTGGCTGCTGGTGACCCTGGGTGTGCTGGCGGTGGCCCGCACCGTGGTGGCCCTGCCCGAACGCTGTGGATCCCCCACCGCCGAGACCGTCGATGCCGCCATTGCCGACACCGTCGCGTGGTACGTGCGCAACCAACGACCCGATGGTCGGTGGTTGTACCGCTATGACGGCGTCGCCGACGTGGACCTGGGTGACTACAACTGGGTGCGACACGCAGGCGTGTTGCTGTCGTTGGAGCAGGCGGCCCGATTCCTCGACGGCCCGGTGGCCGAGGCGGCGGCCACCACCGCCGACCGAGGGTGGGAGGCCGCGGAGCGTGAGGCGATCACCGTGCCGACCGCGGCGGGCCCCGGGCGACTGCTGGCCACCACCGGAGGTTCGGCACTGGCGGGTGTGGCCTGGGCCGAGCGCCGTGAACGCACCGGCGACTCGACCCTCGACGACGACTTGGCCCAGTGGGTGCGCCTGGTGGCCTCGCAGGTACAGAGCGACGGGTCGGTGCTGAATCAGGTGGACCGCACCACCGGGGAGGGCCTGCCCGGCTCAACCGGACCGTTCTCCACCGGGCAGGCACTGTTCCTGCTGTACCGAACCGCCCGCCTGGTGGCGCAACAGGGTGTGGACGTGGGCGCTGACCTCTCCAGCACACTGGAACCCACGGGCCGTCGCATCGGCCAGTACATCGCGCGCGACCGGGCGGCTGCTGAGGGTTTCGTCCCCGACACCTCGGACCACTGGGGGGCCTACGGTTTCGCCGACCTCATGACCACCCCGGGCGGGTCCGCCTTCCTCACCCACGACGAGTTGTCGTTCGCCCGAGAGCAGATCGGCATCGGTGGTGTGCAGGTGCGCTACGAGTCGCAGCGCACCAACGGTGGCCTCGACCGCTGGCTACGCGGCCGCCAGACCCTGCCCGCCGGTCTGGGCACGGTGGGCGAACTGCTGGGTGGCTGGTGGACCGTCACCACCGTTCACCCCGCCCTGACCCAGTACCGACCGGCGGTGGAGAGCCGTCTGGCCTGTACCGCTGGCATGTTGGTGGACCGTCAGACCCGAGGTGCCGACGCCGATGCCGCCGCCGATCCCGATCGCTCACGCGGAGCGTGGTTCCAGTTCGGCATCACCCAGATGGACGACCAGCAACACGCGCTGTCGGCACTGCTGCTGGCCCGGGTGACGGGGGCCGTTCCCGACCAGGGCCGTCTCGAACTCATCCCCCGGCGACCTGTGGTGCCCGAATCGGCTGTCGTGGTGATCCTGGCGGCGGTGGCGCTGTTGAACCCGGTGCGCCTGGCACGGCGAGGCAGGGGCTGCGCCGTGGCTCGGCCGGCTGCGGCGTCGTTGGCGGTGTTGGCCGCCGTCACGGCGGTGGGTGGCCCCGTGCTGCGGGCGCTCGACATCTCGGCTGCCACCGCCGTGGTGGCCGCCGGGCTGATCGCGGTCATCGCTGGGGGGTTGGGCATGGTGACTGCCGAGCGGGATGCACGCCCGGGGGATGCCGGCCCAGTGGACCTGGCGACCACGGCACTGCTGCGACCCGAACTCCTCGTCGCCAGTCTGGCCGTGGGAGCGGGCGGCCAGGGATGGACCTGGATCGCCACCCTGGCCGTCGCCGTCGTGGCCGGTGCCGCACTGGCCAGTCGCCGACCGGACCCAGCGCGTTCCGACCGGACACGCGTGTGGGCCTGGGCGGTTCGGCTGATCGCCGTGGGTGCTGTCGTCGCTGGCGTGGCGTTGCTGGTGGAGGGCATCTACGCCGTGTGAACCGCAGCAGGGACCCGTCGATGTGCCACGCTGACCGACCGTGACTGTGACCGTCGCCCTGCTGGTGCCGCTCGCCTACCTGCTGGGCACGTTCCCCAGCGCCCAGTTGGTGGCCCGGCGACGCGGCGTCGATGTGACCGCATCGGGATCGGGCAACCCAGGTGCCAGCAATGTCGGCCGACTCTTGGGGCGCAAGGCTGGAGTGGCGGTGTTTGTGCTGGACGCCGCCAAGGGCGCCATTCCCGCAGTGGTGGGGGCGATGCTGACCGGACGCGGTGGCGGCCTGGTGTTGGGCGCAGCCGCCCTCCTGGGCCACGTGTATCCGGCCACCCGCCAGTGGCGCGGCGGCAAGGGGGTGGCGACCGCCGGTGGGGTGTGCGTGGCGCTGTACACCGTGGTGGCGGTCGTGGCCATCGGCCTGTGGGTGGTGCTGGCCAAGGCCAGCGGCAAGGCCTCGCTGGCATCGCTGCTGGCCACCCTCACCGTTCCGTTGGGGTTGGTGGCGATGGGTCGACCCTGGGGCGAGTTGCTCGGCGTGGCAGCGATGGCCGGCCTCATCGTGGTGCGGCACCGGGTGAACCTGCGCCGTCTGGTGCGTGGTGACGAGTTGGCCGTGACACAACGGGGAACCCGGTCGGGCTGAGCCCGTGCCGGACACGTATCGTGGGGCCATGGCGTACCGGTACCTGTGGTCTCCCCTGGCGCTGGGGCCTGTCACGGTGCGAAACCGCATCGTGTTCAGCGCTCACCTCACCAACTACGCCCGTGATGGTCTCCCCACCGAACAGCACGCCGCCTACTACGCCGCTCGGGCTGCTGGCGGGGCGGGCTTGATCATCACCGAGGAACACTCCACGCACCCCACCGACTGGCCGTACGAGAAGCTCATCCACGGCTTCCACCGCGACGTCATCCCCGGCTACCGGCGCATCACCGAGGCCGTGCACCGCCACCGTGTTCCCATCTTCGCCCAGATCAATCACAACGGTGGCCAGGCCTCTTCCATGTACAGCCGCCTACCCGTGTGGGCTCCCTCGCCGGTGGCCGACCCATTGTTCCGCGAAGTCCCCAAAGCCGTGACCCTGGCCGAGATCGACGAGATCGTCGCCGGCTACGCCCAAGTGGCCGAGCACTGTGCCGAGGGCGGGTTCGACGGCATCGAGTTGCAGTGCAGCCACTCGTCCATCGTGCGCGGCTTCCTGTCGCCGGCCACCAACCACCGCACCGACCAGTACGGCGGTTCGGTGGCCAACCGCACCCGTCTTCTGCTGCAGATCGTGGACGCCGTGCGCGCCGTGGTGGGCAACCGGCTGACCCTGGGTGTGCGCCTGTGCGGCGACGAATTGATCGAGGGTGGCACCACCATCGACGAAGCCGTCGAGGTGGCGCAGTTGGTGGAGGCCCACGGCAAGGTCGACTACCTCAACACCTCCATCGGCGTGGCGACGGCCAGCCTGCACATGATCGAGGCCAGCATGCATGTGCCCCCGGGCTACGCGCTGTACATCCCCAGTGCGCTGCGCAAGGCGGTGGACCTTCCCGTGGTGGGCGTGGGACGATTCAAGGACCCCTTGCAAGCCGAACGGGCTCTGGCCGAGGGGCACTGTGACCTGGTCGGGGTGGTACGGGGCCAGATCGCCGACCCCGACTTCGCCGCCAAGGCCCGAGCAGGCGCCACCGACGACATCCGCCTGTGCCTGAGCTGCAATCAGGAATGTGTGGGACGCATGGGCCTGAACCGATGGCTGGGATGCATCGAGAACCCCCGCACGGGCCGCGAGCACCAGTGGGTGACCCTCGGCCACGGTCGCCCGGCCACCACCCGACGCCGGGTGCTCGTCATCGGGGCCGGACCCGCCGGCCTCCAGGCCGCCATCGCCGCCGCCAGGGCCGGACATGAGGTCACGGTGCTGGAACGCGACCGGCAGGCCGGCGGCCAGGTGCGCTGGGCTGCCTCGGTACCCAATCGCGCCGAGTTCGGCGACATCATCCGCAACCAACTCGCCGAGGCACGCCGCCTGGGTGTGACCATCGAGTTCGGGGTGTCGGCCTGGCCGGGCCTGGTGGAGGAGCGCCACCCCGATCACGTCATCGTGGCAACCGGCGCCGAACCGCAGCGCCCGTGGTGGGTCCCCGCAGACGCCTGCGATGCCGCGAGCGGCTGGGTGTGCGACGTGCGCGAGGTGCTGGACGGGACCGCTCCCCGTGGCGGGCCGGCCTCGGGAGAGTCGGTGGTCATCGTCGACGAGCTCGGCTTCCATCACGCCACCTCGGTGGCCGAGTTGCTGGCCGACCGGGGGTGCTCGGTGGAGATCGTCACACCAGGCATGGTGGTGGGTCAGGACTTGGGGATCACCCTCGACATGGAGGGCTGGTGGATGCGGGCCCACGCCAAGGGCATCGTGCAATCGACCGACCTCGTACCCATGGGCATGGCGGGTCGGGAACTCACCCTGCTGCATCACCCCACCGGCGTGAACCACTCCCGAACCGTCGACTGGGTCGTGTTGGCTGTGCCGCCGTCACCCGTGGAGTGGCTGTACCACGATCTGCGAACGGCCGGGTTCAGCGTGGAGCGCGTCGGCGACTGCGTGGCACCGCGCCGCGCACACGCGGCGGTGGTCGAGGGCGAGCGAGCCGGAGCGTCGGTGGCCTGATGGAGTGGGCGACCGATGCGCTCGAAGCGCTGAAAGATCTGTCGGGATCTCCGTGGTTCTACCTGGTGATCCTGCTGGGGACCCTGTTCGACTCGGTGCTACCCATCGCCCCCAGCGAGACCTTGGTCATCGCCGGTGGCGTCGCAGCGGGGTTGGGGGATCTGAACCTGGGACTCGTGGTGTTGTCGGCATGGATGGGCGCCGTTGCAGGCGACCACGTGTCGTACCTCGTGGGGCGACGCGCCAGTGGTTGGTTCATCAGGCGGGCCGATCGCAAGGAGAAGACCGCCAACCGACTCGCCTGGGCCAGCAACCAGATCAAGGTGCGCGGCGGTCTGCTGCTGATCACGGCACGGTTCGTACCTGCTGGACGAACCGTGCTGACCCTGGCGGCGGGGATCACCCGGCAACGCACCGCATGGTTCACCGGTTGGGTGCTGGTGGCCGTGACGATCTGGTCCAGCTACGCCTCGATGCTCGGCTACATCGGTGGGCAGGCCTTCGAGGAGAACGAGAACGCTGCGTTCCTCACCGCCTTCGGTTTCGCATTCGGTGTGACCGGTGTGGCCGAAGTGGTGCGTTTCATCCGAAACCGCCGCCTCGCCCGTCGCCTGAAGGGAGCCACCACATGATCGCCGTGATTCCCGTTCGTGAGGGTGTGCTGCCATCGGGGGCGTGGGACTGCGTGGCCGAGTGTTCGGGTCGGGTACTCGTGATCGGTTCGGGCACCGAGACCGCCGCCGCCACCCTGCACGGACACATCGCACAAGGGTGGCGTTACGAGGCCGGTACCTGGGCACCCGGCGCTTGGGCATCGTCGCTGGCCGACTGGCTGCGAGGCGAGCCGGTGGTGGTGCTGCCGGCGTCACCTGACGGCCGTGACCTGGCACCCCGACTGGCGCATGTGACCGGACGCCCACTGTACGCAGGTGCCGTGGAGTTACGAGCCGACCGGGTGACGGTGAGTCGGTGGGGCGGCCAGGTGCTCGAGGACATCACTCCCACGGGGTCGTACGTGGCCACTGTTCAGCCTGGTGTGCGAGGCGATGCTCCGGGCTCGGGCACTCTCGAGGGCGTGTGGACCACCCTGGAACCCACCGTCGGAACCCCCCAGGGGCCGGACGCCACGGTGATCGAGGTGCTCCCCCCCGATGCCACCACCATGGATCTGGCCGAGGCACCCCACATCTGGGCCGGTGGCGCCGGACTGGACAGTGTCGAACGCTTCGATCAACTCGCAGCGCTGGGGGCTCGGCTGGGTGCCTCGGTGGGTGCCACCCGCGTGATCACCGACCGGGGATGGATCGGCCACGAGCGCCAGATCGGCACCACCGGCGTGGTGGTGCGGCCGCGCTGGTACGTGGCACTGGGCATCAGCGGTGCGGTGCAGCACACCAGCGGCCTGGGGCACCCCGACCACATCATCAGCGTGAACACCGACCCTCACTGCCCCATGATGCAGTTGGCCGACGTGGCGATCGTGGCCGACGCCAACGCCGTGCTGGACGCCCTGATGACCCTCACCGAGGCGGCGACCCATGAGTGACGCCACGACCACCTTCGACGCCATCGTGGTGGGAGCAGGCCCGGCCGGTTCGTGCGCAGCCATCGAACTGGCCCGTGCCGGCAAGCGGGTGGTGCTGGTGGAGCGGGGCCCCTTCCCCGGTTCGAAGAACATGTACGGCGGGGTGGTGTACCCGCGCATCCTCGACGATCTCGTTCCCCGGTGGTGGGAGGAAGCACCTGTTCAACGGTGGGTGACCCGACGCAGCACCATGATTCTCACCGACACCCAGGCCCTCACCGTCGACTTCCGCAGCCAGGCCTGGGGCCAACCGCCGTACAACGGGGCCACCGCCTACCGACCCGACTTCGATCACTGGTTGGCTGGCGTCGCCGAGCGTTCCGGCGCCCTCTTGGTGTGCTCCACCACGGTCACCGGTCTGCTGCGCAACGACACCGGGCGCGTGATCGGGGTACGCACCGACCGTCCCGATGGGGACCTGCTGGCACCGGTGGTCATCGCCTGCGACGGGGTGAACAGTTTCCTCGCCAAGGAGGCGGGCCTGTACGGCGAGGTGGACGCCTCGCACTACACCTTGGGGGTGAAAGAGACCTTGGCACTCCCCCGCGAGGTGATCGACGAGCGCTTCGGCGTGAGGGGGCGCGACGGGGTGGACATCGAGATCCTGGGTGGGACCTCGGGCATCAACGGTGGGGGCTTCGTCTACACGAACCTCGACACGCTGTCGGTGGGCGCCGTGTTGAAACTGCCCGCCCTGGCCGCTCAGCAGCGTCGTCCTGAAGAGGTGATCGCTCGTCTCAAGGCACATCCGGCCATTGCACCATTGGTGGAAGGCGCCGAACTGAAGGAGTACTCGGCCCATGTGATCCCCGAGGCCGGATGGTCCATGTTGCCCACGTTGGCCGGTGACGGACTGCTGGTGGCCGGCGATGCCGCAGCACTGTGTCTGGCAGCGGGAATCTGGCTGGAGGGCGTCAATTTCGCCATGGCCTCGGGCCGTGCCGCCGGCCGCGTGGCATCGAAGGCCCTGGACCGGGGCGACCTCACCGAACGGGGTCTGGCCGGCTATCGAAAGGTGTTGGAGAGCACCTTCGTGCTGGCCGATCACAAGAAGTTGCGGCGGGTACCCGAACTGGTGCTGTCGGACCGTGTGCAGCATCAGTACCCCGACCTCATCGCCAACCTGGTGCAACGGGTGTTCCAGGTGGACAACCCCAAGCCGAAGCCGGGACTGGGGCGCATTCTGCGCGAGGAGCGCAAGCGCGCCGGCGTACGGTGGCGCGATCTGGCGCGCGATGCCTGGACCGGGATGCGCAGCTTCGGCTGAGATGGAGGCACCATGACGGTGATCGAACGTGACCCCACCTGGCCCGAGCAGTCCTTCGAGGACCGTATCGGCACCGCTGAGTTCCGAGTGCATGAACGGGCGCACATCGTGGTGGACGGAGACGTGTGTCGCGGGTGCACCACCAGGGCGTGCGTCGTGGCCTGCCCGGCCCGCCTGTTCGTGCCCACCAGCGACGGTGGCATCCTGTTCAACTACGAACAGTGCTTCGAATGCGGCACCTGTTATCTCGTGTGCAACGAAGAAGGTGCCATTTCCTGGACCTACCCCGAGGGCGGGCACGGCATCGTGTTCCGCCGCACCTGAGACGGCGAGGTCGCCATGGCGACACCGGTCGTGGCCGTGTGCTGGAAGTGGGTGGATCGGCGCCCCGACATCGACCCACTCACCGGTTCCGTTCAGCATGGTGATGCCCGGTTCGGCGGCGTGAGCGAGGCCGATGCCGCCGCATTGGAAGTGGCCCTACGTGTGGCCGACACCTGGAACGCCCGGGTGCGCGTGGTCAGCGCCGGTGGGGCCGATGCCGACCGCGCCTTACGGCAGGCATTGGCATCTGGCGCTCATGAGGTGCACCGCATCGACATGAACCCTCAGGCCGCCAGTGCCGCCGTGGCAGCCGCGCTCGCCGATGCCGTCGCCGATGCCGTCGTGGTGTGGTGTGGTGATTACTCACCCGACCGTGGATCGGGTTCGGTCCCGGCGTTTCTCGCTGCTCGCCTCGGTGCCGCAAGCGCCCTGGGTGCCGTGCAGGTGACCGCCGAGGACGCCGTGGGAACCCTGCGGGTGGTGCGACGCCTCGACGGTGGCCGACGCGAGGTGTCGGCGGTGACGGCACCCGCCGTCGTGTCGGTGGAGGGCTCTGTGGCGACGCTTCGGCGAGGTCCTCTGGCGGCCACGCTGCAGGCCGAGCGCGCCGACATCTGCGTCACCGCCGGGCCGGCCGTGCCCGAGACCCTTCACCGGCCGATGCGACCCTTCCGGCCTCGGCCTCGGACCCTGCCACCGCCCAGCGGCGACAGTGCCTTGGAACGGGTGCGCATCCTGACCGGATCCACCGGTGCCACATCGTCCAACCGCACCGAGGTCGTCGAACTGGAACCCGTCGAGGCTGCGCAGCGCATCCTGCGGGCCGTTGCTTCGTGGGGTTCGGGTGGCGACACCGCCTGAACTCGGTTCCTGCACCTGGACCGAGATCGATCGACGACCGCCCACACTGCTGGTGCTGCCCTTGGGGGCCTGTGAGCAGCACGGGCCGCACCTCCCATTGGACACCGACACCTGCGTGGCGGTGGCCCTCGCCCAGCGACTGGTCGAGACCCGAAGCGACGCCGTGATGGGGCCGGCGGTGGGTATCGGTGCCAGCGGCGAGCACGACGGCTTTGCCGGGACGCTGTCGCTGGGGACCGAGGTGCTCACGATGATGCTGGTGGAACTGGTGCGCTCGGCCACATGGGCCACCGGGGTGGTGGTGGTGAACGGCCATGGCGGCAATACCGATGCGGTGACGGCGGCCCGGGCCATCTGGAAAGCCGAGCAGCGGCGCGTGCTGGCGTGGACACCGTCGCTTCCCGCAGGCGGGGACGCCCATGCCGGCCGTGTGGAGACGTCGGTGATGCTGGCTCTGCGCCCACATCTGGTGGGCGACGAACGACCGGTGGGCAGCACCGAACCCTTGGCGTCCCTGCTCCCCTCGCTCCGCCAACACGGTGTGAAAGCCGTGAGCCACACCGGTGTGCTCGGCGACGCCAGGGGTGCGTCGGCCACCGAGGGCCGAGCCGTGTTGGACCAGTGGGTGGACGACCTGGTGACGACCGTCGCTCGATGGCACCCTCCGGTGCCATCGTGACCGGGCCCTGGACCACCGACGCCACGTGGTGCCGACCGGGCGACGGGGCGTGGGTCGCCGGTGGCACGCCCCGACGGCTGTGGCGGCTGGGACCTGGCGGTCGGCGAGTCGCCGACGCCGTCGAACGGTGTGAGGTGCCGCCCGATGGCCACGAGGCCCTCACCCGTCGCCTGGTAGCGGCTGGCGCCCTGCATCCCACACCACGGGCCCCACAGGCTTGCGGCGCGGCGACCGTGGCGGTGGTGATTCCCACTCGGAATCCCGACCAGCAGGCTCTGGCGACTCTGGTAGGCGCGGTGCGTACAGAGTTGGGTGACACCGCCGACATCGTGGTGGTGGACGATGCCTCGAACACTGCAGTGACCGAGCCGTCGGGTGCACGAGTGATCCGGACCGAGATCAACCTCGGTCCCGGTGCTGCCCGCAACCTGGGGGTGCAGCACACCGACGCCGACATCGTGGTGTTCCTCGACGACGACGTGATGCCCGAGCCCGGCTGGTGGGGTGCACTGGTCGGTCACCTCGGCGATGCGGCGGTGGTGGCGGTGGCACCCCGTGTGACCGGACCTGCACCCGAGCGCCACACGCCGTGGTGGGCGCGCAGCGAACAGATCCGCTCACCTCTGGACCTCGGATGGGCACCGGCTCCGGTGTTCCCCGGCGGACGCGTTCCCTACGTGCCCGCTGCAGCATTCGCAGTACGGCGTGAGGCGTTCCTGGCCGCCGGCGGCTTCGACCCGGACTTGCGGTACGGCGAGGACGTGGACCTGGTGTGGCGCCTCGCCTCCGACGAGGTGCAGGTCCGCTACGAACCGGCGAGCGTGGTGCGTCACCGAACCCGGGACTCCGTGGGCGCATGGCTGCAGCAGCGATTCCACTACGGCACCTCGGCGGCGTCGCTGGCCTTGCGGCATCCCGGCACGGTCGTGGCGTTGCGGCTCTCGCGTCGCCAGGCAGTCTTCACGGCGCTGGCCCTGCTGTGTCGTCCTGCGAGCCTGGGGGCTGCGGCAGGCGTCGCCGGGTGGTCGATGCGTGATCTCGCCCGGATGCTGCGGGAGCGCGACCTCCCCGACGCCACCCGATGGGCCCTGGTCTGGGCGACCGATGCCCACGTCTCGAGCGTGCGGCTTGCGGCCTCTGCGGTGTGGCGAACGTGGTGGCCGGTAGCGCTCGTACTGGGTGCGGCCAGTCGCGCCACTCGCCGACCGCTTGCCGCCATGCTCGTCATCACCGTCGCCAGCGACCTGCGCTGGTGGCGACGGACGCCCGTGATGAACCCGGTGCAGTTCCTTGCGGCCAGGCGCCTCGACGACGTCGCCTACGGTGCCGGTGTGTGGTGGGGATGCCTCCGTCAGCGCTCGTGGGAACCTCTCCGGCTCCACTGGACCGCGCCCGATAGGGTCACACAGCCATGAGCCTGGTCCTGACGGTCCAACGCACCGCCTGGTACCAGCACGTCCTCACCACACTGGCCAGTTTCGGTGGACCCGAGGCGGTGATTCCCGTGGTGAAGGGCAACGGCTACGGCTTCGGGCGCAGTGCCCTCATGCGACGAGCACGCGAGACCGGTGGCGACACGGTAGGTGGTCGGTTCGGTCCTGCCGTGGGCACGGTGCACGAAGCTGCGGGTTTCGCCGGTGCCGTCTCACCGCTCATGGTCCTCACCCCCGAGATCGGTCCCCTTCCCCCGCACCTCCCGGCCGACACCGTGCTCACCGTCGGGAGCGCAGCACACGTGGCAAACCTCGCCCGACAGGGCTGGGAGGGCCCCGTCGTGGTGAAACTCCGGTCGTCGATGCGCCGTTACGGTGTCGATCCCCAGGGACTCCACGCCCTCATGTCGGCGGTGGCTCGCGCCCGGTGCGAGGTCATCGGTTTCTCGGTTCACCTGCCACTCGCCGGCGACGAAGCAGACCGGGTGGCCGAGATCGAGGCGTGGCTTGCGCACCTCGACCCGCACCTCCCCCTGGCGGTCAGCCATGTGAGTCCGACCACCTTTGGGAACCTGCGTGAACGGTATGCGACACACCAGTGGATGGTGCGCCTCGGCACGGGGTTGTGGCACGGCGACAAGTCGATGCTGTACCTGGGTGCCACCGTCGCCGACCGCCACCGTGTGGCAGCTGGTGACCGGGTGGGCTACCACGGCTCCACCTGCGCGGCGAGCGGGGAGCTGGTCGTGGTGGCGGCCGGGTCGGCACATGGCGTCATGCCACGCAGCGACGGGGCCAGCCCGCTGCACTACGGCAGGCGACGCATGTCCCTGGTGGAGCCACCCCACATGCACACCACGTTGGCGCTGGTTCGCCACGGCGATCCGTGCCCCGAGATCGGCGAACAGGTCGACGTGCAGTGCCCCCTCACGAGAGTGGACGTCGACGAGGTCATCTGGCTCGGCGAGCCCGACGAAGACCGCGCCAACCCACTGCACCCGCTCCGATGAGCGGTCCCTGATCGCCCAGTCGTACCGGGGTGATGCGGGCCGATCGGCTGAAGGCCAACTGACAGTGTTCGTGCAGGACGGCTTCGGCGGCGAGGAACATGGGGGCCCCAAAACCCAACGCCACCGACCCACCTACCACCACCAGGTCCAGGTCCAGCAGGTTGCACACCGACGCTGCGGCCAACCCCACCAGTCGCCCGGTGCGCTGCATGATCTCGTAGGTGGGTTCGCTGGGTGGTCGCCCGGTGATGGCTTCGATGGCCGGCCCCGAGGCCTCGGCTTCCAGACACCCCCGACCGCCGCAGGTGCAGCGGCGCCCATTGGGTTCCACCACGATGTGGCCCACGTGACCGGCGTTCCCCGAGTCGCCGTCGAGCAACTGCCCGTCGAGCACGATGCCCCCACCCACACCCGTCGACACCACCATGGCCATGAAGTTCTGACGACCCCGAGCGGCACCCAGCCATCCCTCGGCGAGGGCCAACGCCTTCACGTCGCCCATGCCGAACACCGGCAGACCGCTGACCTCGGCCAACCGTGAACGCAACGGGAACGCCTCCCAGGCCGGGATGTTCAACGGCGAGACGGTTTCCACATCGGGGGTGATGGGCCCTGCCGACCCCACCCCCACCACGGCGGGACTGAGGCGGTGATGGGTGACCGCCCGTCGTTGCAGCCCCACCACAGCCTCGGCAACCTGGCCGAACAGGGTGTCGGCGCTCCACTGATGATCGATCTTCACCTGATGCCGGTCGATGAGGCGACCCTCGACGGTCACCAACCCCACGGCGATCTTGGTCCCCCCCACATCGACAGCGAGGGCCACGTCACCCCCGTGGTGCGACGACACCATCGGGTCAGTCGCCCACTCGGCGGGCGTCCTCGATCAGGTTGATCTGGTAGAGAACCTCGTCGAGTGCGTCGGCGGCCGAGATGGCCCCGAAACGCTGTGGATGCTCAGGCGTGATGCACGACGGAACCGGCTGCAGAATGGTCCACGGCCGGGGGTGACAGAACTGCACCACGCTGAAACGCTCCTGCGTCGCACCCTCGGGGGCCACCACACGGTGCCATCCGATGGGGATGATGCCGTTGGTGAGGCGCTCCAACATGATGCCGGTGTTGATGATGGAGTGGCCCTCCGGCGGTGCGGCGTCCACCCACGTGTCGCCCACTTTCACCTGCAACCCAGCGGCGGTCGCCCGCGGGAGGGCGGTGATGAGGTTGATGTCGCCGTGTTCCGCAGCCCACACATGGCCACCGGCGGGTGCCTCGGGCATGGGTGGGTAGCGGATCGCCCGGTTCAGGGTGGGGCCGTCACCCACCATCTCGTCGAAGAAGCGCTCGTGGCAGCCGATACCCACGGCGATGATGCGAAGGAAGCGCAGTTGCAGATCGGCCAGTGCCTCGTCGAAGGCCAGCAACACGTCGGTGATGCCGCGGACCGCCCCCTCGGGCATCATCTGCTCGGGATAGGCCGTCGGGTACTTGCGGCGCAACGGGTGACCGGCGGGAATGGGCCGCGACCAGTTGAGCATCTCTTTCCAGTCGGGCTTGTCGTAGGACGCCGCGGTCTCCACCAACACCCCGGTGTACCCGGTCTGGCCGTGGGCACCAGGTGCCACGAACCGTTCCTTCACCTCGGTCGGGAGGTGGAAGAACTCGGCGAGCATGCCGTAGGCCGTGTCCAACAGGTCGTCGCTGAGGTCGTGGCTGGTGTAGACGAAGCCGGTGGCCAGGCTGCGCATGACGCCGTCGACCACGGCTCGGCGTTGCGCCTCGCTGCCGCGTTCGAACGCCAGCAGGTCGACGTCGAGGATGTCACTCACGCTGTCACGTTAGCGAGCGCCTGGGCCAGGTCGCCCCACAGGTCCTCGGGGTCCTCGATGCCCACGCTGAGACGGATCAGTCCCGGGTCCACTCCCGCATCGCCGGGGTATTTCTGGCGCCGCTCGAGCGTGGTCTCCACCCCACCCAGGCTGGTGGCGTGGACCGCCAGGCGCACTGCGGCGCACACGGCGTCTGCCGCCGGTGCCCCGCCGTGCATGATGACCGCCAGCATGGCACCGTGGCCCGGGTCGCGCACCTCGCGCACCGCCGGATGTGCAGCCAGGCGCTGCGACAGCAACCGAGCGGTGGCCGATGCGGCGACCAGTCGCAGTGGCAACGTGCGCAAGCCACGCAGAGCCAGGTACGCCTCCAAGGCTCCCGGAGTGGCGCCGTTCAGCGTGCGGGCCTTCACGAGGCGCTCGGCGATGTCGTCGTGGCGTGTGGTGGCCAACCCGGCCAACAGGTCGCTGTGACCACCGATCATCTTGGTGGCGGCATGGATCACCACGTCGGCGCCCTCCCGCAAGGGTTGACAACCCAACGGCGTGGCGAACGTGGCGTCCACCACCACCTTGGTGGCGGCGGGGCGCTGGGCGACGATGGCCGCCAGATCGGCCTCGTCGAGGGTGGGATTGGTGGGGGTTTCCACCCACACGACGTCGGCTCCCTCGGCCGCTTCGAGCACCGCCGCGGTGTCGGTGATGTCCACGGTTCGCACCGTCACGTGTCCCAGCCGTTCGGATTCGGCCAACAACGCCCGTACACCGAGGTAACTCACATCGGGCAGTACCACCACCCTGGGCGCCAGGGCCCACAGCACCGCCGAGGCCGCCGCCATGCCACTGGCATACGACACGCAACGGCCACCCTCGAGATCGCCGATGGCAGTTTCGAGCGCCGCCCAGGTGGGGGTGCCATGAGTACGCGTGTAGTCACCCTCGGCGCTGCGGTAGTTCGAGGCCAACACCACGGGGGTGTTCAGCGGCTCACCGGCAGCGGTGGGACGACCCGCCACCACGGCACGAGTGCGAAGGGTCCAGGTGGGTTCGGTCACGATGGCCAGCCTCCGTGGGTGAAGACCGACGGTAGACCACCGGTGTGGATCCACACGATGTCGCGGCCCGGACCGTGGCGCGCACCGTGTTCTGCGGCGATGGTCAACAGCCCGGCGAACCCTTTGCCCGTGTACACACGGTCCAACACCCAACCACCATGACGGGCCGCCCAGGCGATCGCTTCGTCGCCGGCAGGCGACGGCATCCCGTACTCGTCGCCCAGGAAACGGTCGTCCACCCGAGGTGCGGGGATGGGGTGGCCGGTGGCGCCCAGGCGATCCAGTCCGCCACATGCCAGGTCCAGCACCGCATCGCTGTGGTGCACGACGCCGCGGGCCACCGCGACGGCCACCACGTCGGGCACGTGGTGCCCCGAACCTCGAAGTAGGGCCTGGCCCGCCAGCAAACCTGCGTGGGTGCCGCCGCTGGACGTGGTCACCACCACCAGATCGGGGGCGATGCCTGCGGCGTCGCACTGATCGGCCAACTCCACCATGGCGAGGGCGTAGCCCAGCGCTCCCACCGGTGTGGAACCGCCGATGGGAATGGACACCGGACGACGCCCCTGCGCCACAAGCGCCTCGGTGAGTTCCTCACGGGCGATCTCCAGCGCCCCCCATTCGTGGTCGCCGGCACCGGTGAAATGCATCTGGGCACCGAAACCACGGGCCAGCAGCTGATTGCCGGTGTACGCCCCCGGGGCAGGAGCCTCGCCCGACAACACCAGGTGCACCTCGAGACCCAGCACGGCGCCTGCTGCAGCCGTCATACGGCAGTGATTCGACTGGGCGGCGCCCACGGTGACGAGCGTGTCGGCGCCAGACGCCAATGCCTCCCCGCACAGGAAGTCGAGTTTGCGCACCTTGTTGCCACCGGCGCCCAGACCCGTGAGGTCATCGCGTTTCACCCAGAGCCGGGACCCACCCGGCAACTGCGGGCCGCGCTCCAACGGGGTGGGCAACAGCGCCAGGTGGGCGCGAGGCACCCTGTGGAACAGGTCGTTCAGCGGCGACACGTCCGTGACTGTAGGGCGCAGTGCCGTGCCCTCGACGCCTAACGTGCGTACCGATGCCCCGAACCGACTGGAACCCGGTGCTGGCCCCCGAACTCGCGCAGCCCTATTGGGCTGACCTGCAGGATTTCGTGGCTGGCGAACGGGCTGCCGGTCCGGTGTATCCGCCACCCGACGAGGTCTTTGCCGCACTCCACCTCACCCCGTATGCCGACACCCGGGTGATGATCCTGGGCCAGGACCCCTACCACGGGCCTGGCCAGGCGCATGGCCTGTGCTTCTCGGTGCGGCGCGGCGTTCCGGTGCCGCCGTCGCTGGGGAACATCTTCAAGGAGTTACGCAGCGACCTGGGGGTGGACCCGCCAGGGCACGGCTGTCTGGAGGTATGGGCCCGCCAAGGGGTGTTGTTGCTGAACGCCACGCTGACCGTACGTGGCGGTGCGGCCGCCTCGCATCAGGGCAAGGGATGGGAACGCTTCACCGATCAGGTGATCCGGGCGGTGAACGCCAAGGACACCCCCGTGGTGTTCGTGTTGTGGGGGGCCTCGGCGCGTCGCAAGCGCGAGCTCATCGACACCAGTCGCCACACCGTCATCGAGTCGGCCCACCCGTCCCCGCTGTCGGCCTCGAACGGCTTCTTCGGCTCGCGCCCGTTCTCACGTATCAACGCCGCGCTCGAGGCGGCCGGGCATGCGCCCATCGACTGGCGACTGGACTGAGGCGTCGCCCGGTCAGCTCCGTGATCGACCAGCAAGACAACTCAGGCTCACGTGGTGGCTGCGCTCCTCAGGGCGAGCGATGCACTGGTGCCCAGTGGGATCACCCGCAGCGGCCGCCGCCGCATGGGCGACCTTCACCGCCTCGGCCTCGGGCAGGCAGTACCGAGTCGTGACTTGGGTCTCGGCGTCGGGGAACGTGCAGTGCACCACACTCAGCACACAGTGCATATCGTCCGCCAGACAGACATCAGGCGGGTCGACGAAAACATCGGTGGGGCCGAGGTAGATGTGGCCAGGCTTGAAGTGCTTGGCCGCCATGACCATCACGTTCTCGTCACCGTCGGGGCAGGCCGTGTCGGCGGTGGTGCAGAGGTGTGCCAGCACCGCAACCGTTTCGAAGCCGTCATGGTCGATCTCGTCGACCACCACATGCTGCATGCGGTTGAAGAGGTCGCCCGATGGTGTCTGCGGGGCCGGGGCCGACGTGGGGGTGGTGGTCGCATCGTCGGAGCAGGCTGCGGCCACCAACACCACGGTGGCCGCCAGCGCGGTGAAGCGGGCGAGACGGCTCACGGTGCGATCACCAACATGATGAACGCGAACTCGATCCCGGCCTGCAAGAAGTCGCCCCCGATCTCGGTGAGGCTGTGCATCATCCCCTCCTCGAACTCTTCCCAGTCGTTCTTGTCCTGTTCGGACAGGACGGTCTGCGACATCGCGTTTCCGTAGCCCGCTGCACCCATGGCGGTTCCCTGGCCGTTGGTGTTCACGCTGTAGCCGTCCCAGTACAGGGGGCCGTTGGCGATGTAGAACGACAGCAGTCGGTACTCGAGGGACTGGTGGTCCATGTCCCGGATGTGCAGGCTGTTGTCGCTCCACAACTGCAGAGGGGTGTAGTACGCCAACGACGCGGCCTGACAGCGCCCAGAGCACTGCTGCTGCATGAGGCGCAGATGGCTGGCGAACGACGGGTCGCTCTGCAACGGGAAACTGTCCCACAGGCTGGGATGCGTGTAGGTGATGACGTTTGACATGCCTGCCGTGCCATTGCACACGTTGCCCACGTAGCCGGAGTTGCCCCCGGTGGTGTTCCACGTGTCACCCCAGGGGGTCATGATCACCCCGACCGCGCCAGGGGGCAGCCCCCCGAACCCACCGAAGCTTTGGGTATCGGTACCCACGCAGGCGAAGAAGCCGATGATGCATTCCTGCTGGTTCGAGTGGTTGCTGTAGATGCCCACGGAACCGGTGCTGTGGCAGGCGTTCACGTCCTGGGTGTAGGTGTCGGGCTGCGCCGCCACCGGAGCGGGCTCGGCATCGGCAAGGAACACCGTCGAGGCGGCAGCTACCAGACCGACTGCCAGGAGTGCGGTTCGTCGTCGCATGGGAGCGAACCTAGGAACCCGGTGAGCACCGCAACGATGGGTCGCCGGATCATTTGGACGATGTGGCCGGTTTCTTGGACGGTGCCACCAGACCCCGCCACTCGGCCTCGGCCACGGCATCGTGGCGGCTGTCGGCACCCAGCCGGTCGTAGATGATCGTCACCTCGCCCCGTACGGTTCCGTGGCTGTAGCCGATACGGTCGGCGATCTGCTGGTAGGTAGCGCCGTCGGCCAGACCCTGCAGAACAGCTCGTTGCCGCAACGACAGCGGCACATCCCTGAGCCCCACACCCAGACGACGAGCCCGGCTGGAGACGAAGTGCAGTCCCCGCTCGTCGGCCTGGCCGGCGAGGTCCTGAGCCTGGCGGCGCAGATCGACCTCGTCGAGCGCATGTCGCCGCGCCTCCAGCAAGGCCAGTCGGGCCGTGAGTGCAGCCCGCACGAAGCCGGCACGGTCGTTCCACCGAGACGCCGCCTCCAGCGATGCCATCCCCGCCTCCGAGTCACCCACCAGCACCTGCAACATGCCCACGAACATGGCCTGGTGCCCCAAACAGATGATGCCGCTGCTTTCGCGCGCCACATGGTGGCGTACTTCGTGGGCGTGGACCAGCAGTCGTTCCGCCAACGCCACATCGCCCACGGCAGCCACCGCCGACGCCGCGAAGGCCACGGTGATGGACCAGTTCTGCTCACGTGACTCCCGACTGCCCAGGTGGCTCACCAGGTCCGCCAACACCCGCCGGTCGACAACTGCACCGGTCACGTTGCCCCGCTGCAGTTCCCCGAGGAGGTACAGCACGCCAGCCAGCAGCGGTGGGTGGCTCACGCTGTCCAGACGATCGCGCAACGCCAGCACGGTGGCGATGTCATCCAGACGGTCCAGCGCGAACAGGGTGCGCTGCTCCAGGCGCACGATGACAGCAGTGGGCTCGCCGGCCATCACCCCGTAACGGCCGGCGGTGTCGCTGGCCACCTCGGCTGACGCCGGCAGACCCGCCACGGCATCGAGCGTGGCGGTGGTGTAGGCGTAGCGCCAGCGCACCGACGGGTCACCGGTGGTGGCGGCCAGATCGGCCAGTTCGCCCAGCGCGATGCGCATGTCCGCCAGTGCTCCCGCCTCCAGCGCATCGAGTACTGCGGCGTGCACGGCCCGAGCGTGTGGTGATCGACCGATCAGGGTTCGCCGGGCCCGTTCGGCGCGATCGCGCCGCTCGCTGGTGTGGTCGGGAGCCATGTGGGTGGCGCGCCACACCAGACCGCTCAACGCCTGCAGCACGGGATCGCCCACCTGACGGGCCAGGCGTTCGGCCTCCACAGCACGGGTCTGGGCCACCTCAGGTCGGGTCACCCAGTGCCATCGGACCGCGTCGACCACCTCGAGTTGCTGGGCGTCCAGGGGCACCGGTGGACGAGGACCGGTCACCGGCATGGTCATCTCGAGCGTGGCCAGAGCTGCCAGCACCTCCACCAGCCGACGCCGACCGGCATCGGTGTCGAGAGGCTCCAGCACTTCACGCGCCCGGTGCAGCAAGGCCACGGCGCCCGACGCTTCGCCGTGGAAATCGGCCCCATCGGCTGCGATCAACGCTGCGCGCGCCAGGGTGTCCGCATCGCCGGTGGCGCCTTCGTCGACCACTTTCCATGCCAGCGCCCGGGCCCGCTGCCTGTCACCGGCACGATGCCACGCCTCTGCGGCGTGCAAGGCGTCGACAGCCGACCCTGCACCCTCGGCCAGCACGATGTCCCAGGCTTCGGCGGCCGCACGGATGTCGCCTCGGCGCTCGGCCCGGTCGACGACCTGCAGCGCTGTCCGACGTCGCTGGTCAGGAGGGAACACCACCCCCGCGCGCACCATGTGGGTGAGGACGGTTCGAGGGTCGGCACCAGCCGCCGCCAGGCAACGAGCCAGACGTTCCTGCATGAACGGATCAAGCGGCCCGTCCAGGGCCAGGCGTGCCTCGGCAAGCGCCGGATGCGTCACGCTCACCTCACCGGTGTCGGCCGACCACGCCACGAACCCGTGTGCTGCCAGACGATCAAAGGCCCCCCACGGAAGCTCGCTGCCCAACACCTCAGCGATCAACGCCGTGGTGGCTCGCGTGCCGAGTTCGATGGTCATGGCCAGGACCGCACGATCCTGTGGCGACAGGGCCTCGAGTTCGCGTCTCCAACGGTCCACGACCGAGGCACCGGTAGATGCCTCCTCCACCGACGACACATCGGGCGGTGGCGATCCCACGGGCCAGCACTCGTTCAGCAGTCGCTCCAGCAACAGTGGGGTGCCGCCCGACTCGTGCGCAAACGCATCGACCAGCGCCTCGGGAATCACCACACCGCCGGCCTGCTGGGTCAGCCGGAGGCGCACCTCATGGCGGTCGAACGACTTCAACACATGCACATGAGCCTGCGACTCGATGGCCCTGTGCGCCGCCCGACCCAGTTCGTCGGCCACAGCATCGGCACCACGGCTGGTGGCGATCAGCGTGGCGCCCGTGGCCGACAACATGGGCGCCACGTGGGCCAGCAGCGTCAACGAGTCGGGATCGGCTGCGTGGAGGTCGTCGAACACCACGGGCGTGGCACCCTGCGCAGCGAGGCCACGCAGCAGGCGGACCACGGTGGCCAACCGTTCGTTGGCGGTCAGATGGCGAGGTTCTCCGAGGTCATCGTTGACCGCAAGTGCCGCCAAACGTGACCACAGGCCCAGTGGCGGTTCCAGATCGGGGTGGGTGGCCCGCACCATGAGGCCACCGGTGGGCAGCAGTCGTTGCCGCAGCACACGCGCCAGCGTCGACTTGCCGATGCCCGAGGGCCCCACGAGCAGCAACACACCCCCGCCAGCGGCGGCGAGCGAACGGATGATGGCCGTGCATTCACTGATGTCACCGCGCTCGACCACGGGGGTCGACGACTGAGGTCGCATCACACCGCTGGTACCTGCTGGGTGATGCAATGGATTCCCCCGCCTCCGTGCGCCAGCACACCGCCCACGTCCAGTCCCACCACCTCTCTGTCGGGGAACTCCTCGGCCAGCATCTCGAGAATGTCGTCATCGGCCTCGTGGCCGGTCACGGGCACCAGCACGGCCCCGTTCAACACGTAGAAGTTGAGGTAGGGCACCGGACGACGGAAGCCACCGACCTCCACGAAGGGCAGCACCGGGATCTCGATGGCCTCCACGGGCACACCACGGGCGTCACGCCACCGCTCCGCCATACGCCGGTTCACGTCCAGTCGCACGGTGTCGGGTTCGTCGGGATCACCACATCCCTGCAGCAACAGTCGACCCGGTTCGCAGAAGGCCGCCACGTTGTCCACATGGCCGTCGGTGTCGTCGTCGTCGACGAGACCATGAGGCAGCCACAGCACGGCATCGGCGCCGAGGTACTCGAGGAACAGTGCCTCGAGATCCACCCGCGTGAGGGCCGGGTTGCGGTTCGGGTGCATGAGGCACTGCACGGTCGTCACCATGCTGCCCTCGCCGTCCACGTTGATCGACCCGCCCTCCAGCACCACGTCCACCGCCACACACGGCTCGTTGCGATGCTGCACCCACCGGCGCGTCAGTGCCGCATCGTCGGCGTAGGGCAGGTACTTGCCGCCCCAACTGTTGAACCGCCAATCGGCGACCACACGGCGCTGGTCGTCGAACACGTAGAGGGGTCCGTTGTCGCGCACCCACGAGTCGTCCACGGGAAGTTCCACGACGTCGATGGGATAGGGGGTGGAACCCTGGCCCGCGTCGCAGTAGGCGGCGGCTCGTTCTGCCAGTTCACCCGGACGGGCGATGACCGTGCACGGCTCGAACTGCGCCACCGCGAGGATCACCTCGCGGTACGCGGCCTCGGCATCGGCGCGAAATGGTCCCCACAGATCGTCTCGACAGGGCCAGGTGACCAAGGTCCGTTCGTGGGGCGCCCACTCGGCCGGCATACGCATACTCATGACTGCCCACCTCCCAGGGCGGCATGACGGTGGTCTCCGTCGAGGGTCAGCAGCGAGCCGTACAACTCGGGACGTCGGTCGCGGAACACACCCCATGCGCTGCGCTGTGCTGCCAACGCCTGGCGATCGAAGGTCGCGGTCAGCACCACCGAGTCGTCACGGCCGGCCTCGGCCACCATGGCACCGGTGGCATCGGCGATGAACGACGACCCGTAGAAGGTCAGTTCGCAGGTGGCTCCCACCTCGTGACCCACCCGGTTGGCGGCCACGACCGGCACCAGATTGGCCCCGGCATGACCCTGCATCACGCGCTGCCAGTGCTGCGACGAATCCCACGACGGGTCCAGGGGTTCGGACCCTATGGCGGTGGGATACAGCAACACCTCGGCCCCGTGCAGCACCATGGCGCGCGCTGCCTCGGGGAACCACTGGTCCCAGCAGATGCCCACGCCGACGACCCCATGACGTGTGTGCCACACCCGAAAGCCGGTGTCGCCAGGACTGAAGAAGTACTTCTCGGTGTAGCCGACCCCGTCGGGAATGTGGCTCTTTCGGTACACACCCAAGGTGGCTCCGTCGGCGTCGAGCACCACGACCGAGTTGAACCGCGCCTGGCCGGCCAACTCGTAGATGCTGATGGGCAGCACCACGTCCAGTTCGGCCGCCAGCCTGGCGAACCGGGCGATGGTGGGGTGTCCCTCGAGCGGCCGGGCGAGTGCGAGGTGTTCGGGACGTTGGTCCTTGCAGAAGTACGGACCCTCGAACAGCTCTGGCAGCAGCACCACCTGGGCACCCAGAGCCGCTGCCTCGCGCACCAGTCGTTCGGCGGTGTCGAGGTTGGCGCCCGCGTCGTGGGTCATGGCCATCTGCACTGCGGCCACGGTCAGCGTCATGACCTGAAATGGTAGGCGAGCCGCCGATGAGGTCGGGGCGTAGCCCTGTCGCACCTGTCATGGCCGACTACGGTGACGGCGTCATGAGCGACGACGCCACCCTCGCCGGCTACCGGGCCAGTATCGACAACATCGACGCCGCCTTGGTGCATCTGTTGGCCGAGCGTTTCAAGATCACCCAGGCGGTGGGGCGCTACAAGGCGCAGGCCGGACTCCCGGCAGCCGACCCCTCGCGGGAGTCCCAGCAGGTAGAACGACTCAGGTCACTGGCCGAGTCGGCAGGCCTCGACCCCGGGTTCACCGAGAAGTTCCTGCGCTTCATCGTGGCCGAGGTGATCCAGCACCATCAGCAACTGGCCGACGAAGCCAAGCGCTGAACCGTCCAGCCCGTGGGTCGACCCTGGGAGTAGGGCATGACCCCGTGGAACGCTCGTGGGTCCCCATCGAACACGAGGGGCACGAACCACCGGTCTCCCTCCCACATGGGTAACGCAGCCGCATGCCGCTGTTGATCGTCGGGTGAACACGCCTCGAGCAGCCTCGAACGATCGATCCAGTCGAGCGTGCCCTCGGGGTTCGACGACGGTGGCTTCCCAGTCCACCCGTCGACCAGGAACACGAACCCGAACCAGTCCTCGCCATTGGCACCGAACCCCGGCCAGCTGATGGTGCCACGCAGCACCATCGACGTGACCTCGAGGTCGGCCTCTTCGCGGATCTCGCGTCGGATGCCTTCGACGATGTCCTCGTGGGGCTCCAACTTCCCGCCCAGGCCGTTGTACTTCCCCAGGTGCTCGTCGTCGGGTCGGGCGTTGCGCAGCACCATCAACACCTGGTCACGCTGACGGTCCCACAGGTAGGCCAGGGTGCCGAGTATGGGGGTGTAGGGGGTTCCCACACGGGTCACCGTACCGGTCGGGTACCGTGCGCAGCGATGTTGGGTTGTGTGGGTGACTTGCTCGATGATGTGGTGGTGCGCCGACTGGCTCCGCTGCGCCACGGTGCTGACACACCATCGCTCATCGCGCGGCGTCGGGGTGGCAGTGCGGCCAATGTGGCAGCCGCCGCTGCGCTGGCCGGCTACCGGTCGCGGTTCATCGGTCAGGTGGGCGACGATGCTGCCGGACGCATGTTGGTGACGGAGTTGGCAGCCCTGGGCGTGGACGTACGAGTGCGTCACCGTGGCCGCACCGGAACCGTGGTGGCACTGGTGGACGAGCGCGGCGAGCGGACCATGCTGACCGATCGCGGCACCGCCACCGACCTGGCGCTGGTCGAGGCAGCGTGGGCCACCGGCCTACACACCCTCCATGTCCCTCTGTACTCGTTGGCGGCGGAGCCACTGGCGACGTCGGCGCAGTCATTGGCCGAGATCGCCCGCCGGAGCGGGGCGATGATCTCGGTGGACCTCTCGTCGGTCACCGTGCTGGACGACCTGGGTGTGGACACCGTGGTGGAACTCCTGACGGCGTGGGTACCCGACATCGTGTTGGCGAACGACGACGAAGCGCAGCACCTCGGCGCGGCAGCACTGGCCCGCATCGCGCCGGGGATCCTGGTGGTGAAGCAGGGTGCAGCACCCGCCTTGGTGACCGTGCGCGATGAGGCGACCGCAGAAGTGCCGGTGCCCGAGGTGCTGGAACCGGGCGACACCACCGGTGCGGGTGACGCCTTCGCCGGCGGGTTCCTCCCCGCACTGGCGGGTGGTGTGTCGCCGGTGGAAGCGGCAGTGCGGGGCCACCGAGTAGCCGCCGCCCATCTGGCCAGGGTGACCGACGTTCACACCCCTTGAGGGTGATCCAACACTCGGCGCACGAGATTCTCGGCCGCCGTGGTCGCCGTCAGGGCACCTGAACGAACCTCGTTTTCGAGGCGCCGGGCCTCGGCCCTCACCGCCGGGTCGGCGTGAACGAGGGCCATGAGCCGGTCGTGCACCATCGACCACATCCAGTCGATCTGCTGCTGCGCCCGTTTCTGGGCCAGTTCACCGGTGGCGCTGAGTGCCGCTCGGTGCGCTTCTACTGTGGCCCACACCCGGTCCACGCCAGCACCTTCCAAGCCGCTACAGGTGAGCACCGGTGGATGCCAGGTGGGGGTGATGGGATCGAACAGGTGCAGGGCGTCGGCGAGTTCGCGCGCCGCCCGTTCGGCCTCTACCACATGGCTGCCATCGGCCTTGTTCACCGCCAAGATGTCGGCCAACTCGAGCACCCCGCGCTTGATGCCCTGCAGCGAGTCGCCGGTGCGCGCCACCATCAGCACGACAAAGCAGTCGACCATCTGGGCCACGGCGGTTTCCGACTGACCCACGCCCACGGTCTCCACGATGACGACGTCGAAGCCGGCGGCCTCCATGATCACCATGGCTTCACGGGTGGACCTGGTGACGCCTCCCAGCGACCCCGACGACGGGGACGGCCGGATGAAGGCCGCCGGTTCGATGGACAGTCGGGCCATGCGGGTCTTGTCGCCCAGGATGCTGCCGCCATGACGGGTGGACGAGGGGTCCACGGCCAGTACCGCCACCCGATGCCCACGGCCGGTGAGCAGCGTGCCCAACTCGTCGATGAAGGTGGACTTCCCCGCCCCGGGCACGCCGGTGATCCCCACCCGGTGCGCTCCCCCGGCATGGGGCAGTAAGCGAGCGAGCAACTCCTGGGCGCGCTGTTGGTGGTCGGCCCGGGTGGACTCCACAAGCGTGATGGCCCGGGCCACCGCCGCCCGTTCGCCGGCGAGGATGCGCTGCGCCCACTCCTCGACGTCGGGGCCCCCGGCGGCGCCGGGCGTGGTCACCAGGAACCCTCGGCCGACGTGCTGAGCCGCTCCTCCAACTTGTCGAGCAGTTCGGCCGCCGCTTCGGCGATGACGGTGCCGGGCGGGAAGATGGCCGACGCGCCTGCAGTAAGGAGTTCGTCGAAGTCCTGAGGCGGGATGACCCCACCGACCACGATCATGATGTCGTCACGACCCAGTGCAGCCAGTTCGCGGCGCAACTCGGGGACCAGCGTGAGGTGCCCGGCCGCCAGCGACGATGCCCCCACCACGTGCACGTCGGCTTCGACGGCCTGGCGTGCCACCTCGGCGGGGGTCTGGAACAACGGTCCCACGTCCACGTCGAAACCGAGATCGGCGAAGGCCGTAGAGATCACCTTCTGACCCCGGTCGTGGCCGTCCTGGCCCATCTTGGCCACCAGGATGCGAGGGCGCCGGCCGTGGCGTTCGGCGAAGGCATCCACCGCTGCGCGGGCGCTGACGACGGTGTCGGACTGACCGACTTCGCTGCGGTACACGCCCGCAATGGTACGGATGGCGGCGGTGTGCCGTCCGAACGCTGCCTCGAGGGCGTCGCTGATCTCGCCGAGCGAGGCCCGGGCACGGGCGGCATCAACCGACAGTTTCAACAGGTTGGCGTCCAGACCCGAGCCACGTGTGCCGTCCATGGCGGCACGGGCGGCATCGGTGAGACGGCGCAGGGCGTCGTCGCAGGCCACCTGATCACGTTCTGCTCGCAGTCGTTCCAGTTTGGCGATCTGCTGGGCCCGCACCGCCGAGTTGTCGACCTTGCGCACCTCGATGGCCTCATCGGCATCTACTCGGTACCGGTTCACACCGATGACGGGTTGCCGGCCCGAGTCGATACGGGCCTGGGTCCGGGCGGCGGCCTCTTCGATACGCAGTTTGGGGAGACCGGCCTCGATGGCGGCCGTCATGCCGCCGGCCTGTTCCACCTCGACGATGTGCTCCCAGGCCTTGGCGGCGAGTTCACGGGTGAGGCGCTCGACGTGATAGCTCCCGCCCCAGGGGTCGATGACCCGGCAGGTGCCGGACTCCTGTTGCAGGAACAACTGGGTGTTCCTGGCGATGCGGGCGCTGAAGTCGGTGGGCAGGGCCAGGGCTTCGTCGAGGGCGTTGGTGTGCAACGACTGGGTGTGGCCCTGCGTGGCGGCCATGGCCTCCACGCAGGTCCGGATGACGTTGTTGAACACGTCCTGGGCTGTGAGCGACCAACCCGAGGTCTGGCTGTGGGTGCGCAACGACAGCGACTTGTCGCTGCGAGGCTGGAACTGGTGCACCAACTTGGCCCACAGCAGTCGGGCGGCCCGCAGTTTGGCCACCTCCATGAAGAAGTTCATGCCGATGGCCCAGAAGAACGACAGTCGTGGAGCGAACCGGTCGACGTCGAGGCCGGCGTCGATACCGGCTCGCAGGTACTCGACCCCGTCGGCCAGGGTGTAGGCCAACTCGAGGTCGGCCGTCGCCCCGGCCTCCTGCATGTGGTAGCCGGAGATGGAGATGGAGTTGAACCGGGGCATCTCCGACGACGTGTAGGCAAAGATGTCGGAGATGATCCGCATGGAGGGCGCTGGCGGATAGATGTAGGTGTTGCGCACCATGAACTCTTTGAGGATGTCGTTCTGGATGGTGCCGGTGAGTTGCGCCGCCTTCACACCCTGTTCCTCGGCGGCCAGCACGTACAACGCCATCACCGGCAGCACGGCACCGTTCATGGTCATCGACACGCTCATCTGGTCGAGGGGGATGCCATCGAACAGTTGCCGCATGTCGAGGATCGAGTCGATGGCCACGCCGGCCTTGCCCACGTCGCCCGCCACCCGCTCATGGTCGCTGTCGTAGCCGCGGTGCGTAGCGAGATCGAACGCCACCGACAGTCCCTTCTGGCCAGCGGCGAGGTTGCGCCGGTAGAAGGCGTTCGACTCCTCGGCGGTGGAGAAACCGGCGTATTGGCGCACCGTCCACGGTTGGTTCACGTACATGGTGGGGTACGGCCCTCGCAGGAACGGTGCCAGGCCGGGGTACGAGTGCTGGGGGGCGAAGTCCGCCACGTCGGCCGCCGTGACCAACGGCGGCACTGCGATGCCCTCGGGGGTCTCCCAGGTGAGATCGGACAGACTCGCCCCGGTGGCCGCTTCGACGGCCGCCTGCCAGGCGGCACGGTCACCTGCGGTGGCCGAAGAACCGGCGCTGAAGGGGACGTCGGCGAAGTTGGGGATGCTCATCGGTCGACTCCTGCATGGGTGAGGGCTCGGCCCAGAACATCGAGGGCGTCGACGCCCAGGGCCACGAACTCGTCGACGCCGGCCTGCTGCAGCGTCTCGATCTGATCGGCGGGGCGTCCCGCCAGGTACACGCGGGTGGCGCCCGCAGCCTTGAGGGCTCGGGTTGCGTCTGCGGCCAGTTCGCCGTATCGGGCATCCGACGAGCACAGGCACACGAGGTGGCCCGAGACGTCGCTGTCGATGCTCTCGACGAAGCGGGTGACGAGGCCACCCGCCTCGAACAGGTTCTTGGCGAAGGTGGCCCGTGCCGTGGAGTCGGCGGGGGTCCCCAGGCCCACCAGCACGACCTCGGGGCGTCGGCCCGTGCGACGCCGGTGGTCGTCAGCCGCTTGGCGAAGAGCCTCGAAGCCGTCCGCGTAACGACGCCGAGGCAGTGGTGCCAGTCCATTCGCCGTGGTGCTCGACTCGGCGGTTGCGGCGGATGCGGCGGGGATGTCGTCGTCGATGTTGGGAAACTCGCTCACGCCGGTGATGGCCACCTTGCGGGTGGCGATGTCGGCGCGGCGCTGTTCCCAGGTGGCATCCACTCGGGAGTGCACCCAGCCCGACTCGAACGCTTCGAGCAGGCCGCCGGCACGTTCGATGTCCTGGAACGCCGTCCAGGCGACCTCGGCGAGGGCCTGGGTGAGGTGCTCCACGTACCACGAACCGCCGGCAGGATCGATGACTCGGCCCAGGTTGGACTCGTCGAGCAGCACCGCCTGGGTGTTGCGGGCCATGCGCCGGCCCAAGTCGCTGGGCGTCGACGAGTCGAGGAGGTGATCGTAGGGGCTGACGGTGACCGCATCGGCACCACCCACACCCGCCGCGAAGCACGCCACGGTGGTGCGCAGCAGGTTCACCCAGGGGTCGTAGCGGGTGGCCATGGCCCGCGAGGTGACGGCGTGGATGCGTGCGGCGCGGGCGTCGGGGGCGGCACCGGCCGCCTCGGCCACCCGGTGCCACAACAGACGCAGTGCCCGCATCTTGGCGATGGTGAGGAACTGGTCCGAGGTCGCCGCCACCCGCAACTCCAGTTGGGCCAGGGCGGTGGCCAGGTCCACACCGGCGTCGGTGAGCCAACGCAGGTAGGTGACCCCGGCAGCCAGCGCCCCGGCCAATTCGTCGGCGTCACTGGCACCGGCGTCGTGCCACGGCGTGGCATCGGCCACCAGCGTGCGTACCTGTGGGGTGTCGCTGGCGACGCGCTGTACCAGCGACACGACCTCGGCGATGTCGGCTCGGACGTCGGCGAGCGTGCCACCACGGCTCATGAGAGCGCCGATGGGATCGACCCCCAGACAGCCACGGGCTTCGTCGGCGCCGTGACCGCGCCGCTGCCACAACTGCAGCAATGCCTCGGCCGGCGCACGGCGACCGCCGCTGTCGAGGGTGACGGGCACCAGTTCGAGGAAGATGCCGGTGAGGGCTCGATCGAGCGTGTCGACGGTGTCGCCCTCGCCACGTGCCGTGACGTCGAGCCACAGCCCAGTGGTCCCACGCTCCAGTTCGCTCAGCGCCAGGGCCGCCGTTTCAGACCCGTCGTCATGCACCGCAACCCGTTGACGGACCTCCCAGCCGTTGGGCACTGCGCCCGCCGCCGTGGATGCCCGGGTGAAGGGGGGTTGGCCCGGGAGTGTCTCGCCCTGGACGGTGACGTCGCCCGCTGTGTAGAGGGGCTGGATGTCGAGACCGTCGTAGGTACGGCTGACCAACTGGCGCTGGAACCGCTGAGCGAGTTGCTCGGCGGTGAGTTCGGCGCCTTTGGCCAGCACCCCGTCGACAGCGAGCCGCCATTGTTCGGCGGTCGCGGCGTCGAAGGGGGCGAGGGAGGTGGGATCGACCGTCATCGTGCAGTGACTTTCGTTCGACCGATAGGACACTTCAGGGTACTTCGCGGGGCGGGTTCGGTGCCTGGTCGACCCCGCCGGCCAAGCGTTCGGCCAGGCCACCGATTCGATATGTACGGCGCCGCACCGACTGCTCCACCGAGGCCCGGTCGCCCACGACCGTGAGGCGATGAGTCGCCCTGGTGATGGCGGTGTACAGCAGGTCACGCGACGCCAGACGTGACTCGGGTGGGGGCAGCACCACCACGACGTGGCCGAACTCGGACCCCTGACTCTTGTGGATGGTCATGGCATGAACCGTCTCGACCTCGTCCAGTCGCGCCGGCGACATGAGGCGCACGTCGTCCACCCCGCCGAGACCATCGAAGGCCACCATGGGTCGACCACCGCTCAGCACCACCACACCCACGTCACCGTTGTACAGACCCATGGAAGCGTCGTTCCTGGTGACCATGACGGGGCGGCCCGGATACCACGATGGGTCCACGGCACCGAGAGAGACCATGCGCTCGCGGATCCAGTGATTCCAGGTGTCGACCCCGAAGGCCCCTCGCCGGTGGGCGCACAGCAGGCGCACGCGCCCTAGGACCTCGAGTGCTCGGGCACCATCACCGACCCGGGCGCGCTCGACCAACTCGTGGAGCAACGGATCGACCGCGCCCACCAGCAGTCGTCGTACCTCGGGGTCAGACCCCGGTTGCTCGATCCAGGTGATGCTGCCCTGCTGCTCGCTGGTCGTCGGCGGTGTACGAAGCGCCGCCACGGCTCCGTCGACATCGCCACTTCGAATGGACCGAGCCAGGAGATCCAACGGTGAGTCCGGAGGGAATCGCCGGCTGACCACGAGTTCGGTGATGCACCCGGCCAAGGGTCCACCCTGCGCGCCGGTCACCAGGTCGGACAGCACCGTGCCGGCTTCGACGCTGGCGAGTTGTCCGGGGTCGCCCACGAGAACGAGACGAGCATCAGGACGAACGGCATCGAGCACACGGGCCATGAGTGGCAACGAAACCATGGACGTCTCGTCGACGATGACCAAGTCGTAGGGCAAGGGGTTCGCTCGGTGGAACCGAGGGGTGTCGCGGGTGGACCATCCGATCAACCGGTGCAGCGTGCTGCACGGCGCCTCGGCCACCACAGCTGCTGCCTGGGTGGGAAGTCTGGTCGCTGCATGGCGCAACGCTTCCCCCAGGCGTGCTGCCGCTTTGCCGGTGGGTGCCGCCAACGCCACGCGTGGTCGGGGGCCGTGGGCGCCAGCGCGCGAGACGACTTCGGCCAACAGTGCAGCGACCGTGGTGGTCTTGCCCGTGCCCGGACCACCCACGATGATGCTCAACGCCCGAGCGAGGCCCTGACGTACAGCGGCGAGTTGCTCGTGCGAACCGTCACCGGTGAGAAGATCAGGGGCTACTCGTAGCGAATCGGTGGTGCCGCCAGAAGCGAGCACCGAACGCTGCGAGACGTCGCCAGCCACTCGCCGCTCGTAGTCGTCGTAGCGGTCCAAGTAGACGAGCGAACCCCTCAACACCAGCGCTGGAGAGGGTCCCTCGACGAGTGGGCAGGTGTGCACCGCCTCGATCCACTCGTCGGGCTCCGGCCAGGGCAACGCATCCACCTGCTCGGCATCCACATCGTCGGAGTGCACATCGGCTCGTACTCGCCGCAGGTCCACGGCGACGTCGCCCCTCGATGGCGCCTGGGCGGCATAGGCCACCGCCAGGCTTGCCTCGGGGGTCAGGCCTCCTGCCAACCGCGCCAGAGTCCTCGCGAGATGGACCGAACTGGCGGACAGCAGGCGTGCGATCCGATGCGCGTCCACGATGTCGCCGGGGTGTCGTGACTGCGACTCGGTCATGCGACACCCCCCGTACCCAGCACCCGGTCGACCGCCTCGATGGCAGCGGTCGGCGGACGCCACCAGACGACGCCGGCTCCGGGAACATCGGGTGTCATGGCTCGGACGAACAGATAGGCCGCTCCGATGAGGTGGCGGTCGGGCACGTAATCGGAGCGACGCCACCGCAGGTAGCGGTGCATGGCCACCAGGTACAGCGTGGCTTGCAGCCAGTAATGAGAGTGATTCATCACGTCGAGCAACTCGGTCTGGTCGGCACCGTTGGTGGGGCCAAGGCGGTTCGTCTTGTAGTCGGCGATCCACACCTGCTGGGCCGTGCCGCACCGGGCCACGAGGTCGATGGAGCCGGTGAGCCGTCCGTCGATGTCTGCGGGGAGGGCTCCGGCCGCCACTGCTGACGCCCAGGTCTGGGCCGGGTCCTCGGGTGAAAGGTGCTCCACCAGTGCACGTGCCACCATCTGGGAACTGACGCCGGCCAGAGGGAGATGAAAATCGAGTTCGTCGAGTCGGTCGGGACGGGCGAGGTGCCGCAGTGACGGAAGGTCGGCCGGACCACCCAGTGGCGTCTCGAGCACGTCGATCAACCCCGCTGCCAACTGCTGAGGGCTGATGTCGAGGCCACGGTGGGCCAACTCGATCTGACAGCGATCGGTGAGCTCGCCGACGAGATCGGCGTGAGCGAAGTCGCATCGCTCGAGGATGCGGTGCACCGTGGTGCCGAACCGGGTGCCGCCCGGAGCGGCGAGGAGTCTGGTCGCCACTGCAGTCGGAGTGGGTTCGTCGGAACCGACTGCACCCTCGACATCATGGGCATCGGCCGTGGCGTCGACCTCGTCGGCACCTCCGATGACGGGGACGTCGAGCGCGTCGTCGGCGGCAGCCTTGATGGCCGTGAACGACCAGATCCGCCAGCGTCGATCGAGTTCGCGGGTGGCGACGGCGGGCTCGGGCAACTCGTCGATCTCGGTGGCATGGGATGTGGTGTACGAAGGGGTGCCGGTGCCCGCCGCAACGGCGTCGACGGCGCCTTCGGACCGGGCGGCGAGAGCGACCGGCCCACCTTGGGCGTCGATGATGGCACGGAACTCCGACACCTTCTTCGGCTCTGCCCACCACACGATGCAGCGGTGCTTTGCCCGAGTGAGGGCCACGTAGGCGAGCCGACGATCCTCTGCCCTTCGTTCCTCCTCGTCGGCAGTTTTCACGTCGTGGGGAACCAAGTGGCGCCGGATGGCCTCGGTGGCTTTCTCACCGTAGATGTGCAAGGTGTCGATGAGGCGCGTGTCGTGGACCGATGCATGGGGCAACCCCTGGCGAGGCGGCGACGACTTCCAGAGGTACGGACACAGCACCACGGGAAACTCGAGGCCTTTGGCTTTGTGGATGGTGACGACTTGGACAGCATCGTCGTCACGGTCGATGCGCCGAGCCAGGAGCGTGGCCGTGACCCGTTCCTCGGCTGCTGCCTCGAGCGCATCGAAGCTTTCGAGCGCGGCGGCTGCCGACACGGGGCGGCCAGCGGTGGCTGCCTGCAGCAATTCGGCGATGTGATCGATATCGGTGAGGTGCCGTTCACCGTCGACCCGGCTCAGCAGTCGCGCCTGCCAACCAGCGGCACCGAGGGAACGCAGGAGCAGTGGTACACCACCACGCTCGAGGTCCTGCGCCCACTGGTGCAAGCGGTCGACCACGTCGACACCGTCGGCCATGACGAATCGCTGGTCGTCGACCAAGTGCTCCAGTCCCACGCCGACAAACCAGCCGACGGCTGCGGCACGGGCCGTCGGCAGATGTCCGGGCCGGGCGAGCGCGGCGAGCAGGACGCGCCATTGCTGGCCGGCGGCGCTCTCGAGCACGCTGTTCGACGACGCAGTGGCTGCAGGAACACCTACCGCCGACAGATCGAGAGCCGTCGACGTCGCATCGTCGTTGGATCTGGTCAGGACGGCGATGTCGGCGGGACGCAGTCGTCGACGGCCGTTCTCGGCACCAGGATCGTCGAGGTACACCTCCGAGCCGAGGAGGTGTTGAACCGTGGCCACGACGTCGTTGCGGACCGCACGCCGTAAGGACGAACTGTCGGTGGGGACGTCGGAGATCAGACGCATCTGCACCGACGCCACACCCACGCCCCCCAGACGGGACCATGGCGTGCCTTCGGGCGCTCGCACCGACTCGAAACGCACGGCGTCGTCGCCATAGGTGGTGTCGCGCAGGAGGTGCTCCACGCCCGCGAGAAGCGACGGATCGGAGCGACGATTCACCCGAAGGGTTCGGACCTGATCACCCGCCACACGGCGCGCAGCGAGGTAGGCCGAGAGTTCTGCTGCCCGGAAGCGATAGATCGACTGTTTGGGATCGCCCACCACGACCAGGCGGCGAATGGGGGCTTCGGCAACATCGGTCAGTGGCTCGTGAAAAGCCTGACGGAAGATGTCCCATTGGATCTGGTCGGTGTCTTGGAACTCGTCGATGAGGACCACCTCGAAACGCCGCCGCAGCGTCTCCACCAGGTCGCGCTGGACCGGGTCGAACAGCAGGCGCCGCGTCTCCACGAGCAAACCGTCGAAGGTCTGCTGGCCTCGTCGGTGACGACGCGTCACCACCTCGGTGACCACGTCGTCGACCAACTGCACGATCTCGTCGAGGCGGTGTGCCAGTGCCAAGCCCTCTGCCTGCTTGCGTTGCTTCGCCACCGTTGCCTCCGACAGATCGGCGGGGTCGAGACACTGCATGACTGCCAATGGCATGGACAGTCGCAACCGGACGGCCTTGGCGATGTCGGAAACCTTCGCCGGCAGATCACCTGAGACGGCGTACCGCGCCACGACGACATCGTGGAGGGCTTCGGTGACGTCGCCGTCGTCGTGCACCATGGTCCCCGCCGCGCTCTGCCACACCCCGGCCGACCCCAGCACCCGGGCGCACCAACCGTGGATCGTGGTGATCCACGCCGTATCGAGTTCGGCGAGCGCACGCTCCAGGCGAGCGGCGTACACCGCCCGCTTCGCCCGGTCACGGCCGAGCGCGTCGACGACGGTGTCGTGGTGCTCGGCGTCGTCACTGGTGAGGTGAGCCAATGCCTGGGTGAGCGAGGCACGAAGTCGCCCTCGCATCTCGGCTGTGGCAGCTTCGGTGAAGGTCACCAGGCACAGCGATGACACAGCGATGTCGTCCTCGGCGATGCTGCGCACCGCCAGCGCAGTCAGGGTGTAGGTCTTCCCGGTGCCGGCACTGGCCTCGATCATCATGAGGCCTTGGGGTAGGGGTCCGGTGACATCGAACTCGATACTCATCTCAGTCGTCCTCCGATCTCACGGTGGCGTCGAACGCGCTCCAGAGGCGGTGGGCCCACTGCTCGAGTCGACCACCTCCACCCCAGGACTCGTCGGTGGCATCGGGCCATGCGGGTGCCTCGAGCAAGGTCTCCAGTTCGGTGTCGGCAAGCGCCCACGCGATCCACCGCCTTGCGCTTGCGCCTCTGCCCGCACCCCACGACGTGAGCAACGTGTCAAGTCCTGAGCGGTACAGCGCGTCGGACAGGTCCACATCGAAGGGGATCACTTCACATCGAGCCCGATCGACAAGGTCGACGACCACGGACAGGGCCTCTTGTGCGGCCTCGACCGAGGTCAGTGCCAGGGTGCGCCCCTTGGCCCCGGCCTTGGTGGTGTCGCGTCCCACCACCACAGCACTCCACGTTCGATCCGGTAGAGCAACGGTGAGCAACACCAGTTCAACCCAAGCCGACAACACCTGCTCGAGTCGGAACTGACTCGCAGACAGGCGGACGAGTTGCGTTCCGTGAATCTGCGGGATGCGCCCGGTCACTCGGCGTGGGGACAGATCGTCGAGCACGATGTCGACATCGATCACCTCGCCTGGAAGGTCCAATTGCGCTCCCAGCGACCGGGCAATGGCGACGAGGTTGGAGATGTCGGTGCGGAGCCCGTCGGCCACCGCATCGCCCAGGGCCAAGGGAGGAAGAAGGCCGCGGCGACGGAGCAGGTCGAGTTGGAGAGTCATCGCTGCCTCGGCCTCAGCGGGGTCACGCGCCGACACGACCGTGGACACCATGCGGTCTCTCATGGTCCACGCCTCCAACGCGTCGAGGTCCAGGGGCAGCACCGTGGGACTGTCGTCGCCGGCCGAAGGCAGCGCCATGCCGCACCGGTCGCGCAGCAAGGCCTCGACCGGACGGGTGACGCCCCGGATGAGTTCGCTCAGGGTCAAGTCGCCTGTCTCCCGGGTGAGCGATCCTGTGAGCACCGCCCCGACGATCCGCGGCAGGCGTGCAGAGGCCGAGAGGGCGGCTGCACCGCGATGAAAGGTCCACGCACCCGGTTCGCCCAGGGCACCCGGCTGAAGCGCACGGGGATTCCACGGCTGACGCGGATGGTCGATGACCCATGTGCGGCCGTGTGAACCGCCCTCGACCAGGGCATCGACCGCCTCGACGAGTTCGGCCAGCGCTACGGCGGGGGCCACGACCTCGTTGGTACGAACCTCGAACCCGGTGGACACCAGCACGAGGTGGTCCCGCGCCGCGAGAACGGCATCGAGCAGTTGGGCGCGCCACTCGGCCCGAGGATCGGGGTCACCGACCAGTGGGGCGGCAGCGACCATGTCGTCGCTGGCGGCCACGCCACTCCCCATGAGCCCCTCGTCGAGACCCACGAGGACCACGACACGGCGTGGCACGCCTCGTTGGCCGGCGAGGCTGGACACGGTGACAGCCCCGGTGTCGAAGCGAGCTCGCCCGGGGCGAGCACCCAGCCGGGCAACGACCAGTTGCGCCAGTTGGATCGCGTCGACGACGGGGTCGGTGTGCGACGGGTCGGCGAGCCGAGCCGTCTCGCTGAACACGGCGAGTTCGCGGTCCAGCGAACCCCATTGCCACGCTTCTCCGTCCGCGAGCCGAGCGAGATCGCTGACCGCCGCCCGCAGTCGCGTGATCCACGTCGGCACCGTGGTGGACTCGGACAGGACCCGAACATGGGCTCCCACGAGTTCGACGAACGCGGCGAAGGTCCCCAACAGTGCGAGATCGTCGCCTTCGAGGTCGCCGGTCGGGGCTACCCCGCCCGGGCCGTGCGTGACGCCCGACCTCATGGCAGCACCGACGAACAACTGATCCAGGCCGCTCTGCACGGTGTTGGACCTCAGGTCCTCTGGCAGTCCGACCCGGTGATGGTCCTCGGGGGTGAGACCCCAGCGGACACCGGTGGAGAGCAACCACTGTTCGACGAGTCCGAGATCGCCCGCCGAGAAGCCGAATCGACGCCGTACCGCTGGGAGTCGGGCCAGGTCGAGCAGATCGTCGCGTCGCCAGCGTTGCTCCAAGAGGCCGACAAGACCCGAAGCCACGTCGAACAGAGGAGCCTCGCCGCCGAGGGTGCGGTCGGCCACTCGGACCGGTATGGGAGGGACGCCGTCTTCGGGAGCGCCGGCAAAGGCCGCCTCCAGTAGCGGGGCAAAGGTGGCGACGTCAGTGCACAGCACGGCGACGTCCCGAGGTTCGAAACTCGGAGTGCCGTCGGAGTGACGGCGCTCGAAGAGGTGCAGCAATGCGTCGCGCACGACATCGGCCTGGCGCGCTGGCCCGTGGCAGCGATGCCAACGAACACTGTCATCGGCCTCCACACGGACGGTCGGCTCGTCCAGGTCCGCCCGAAGGCCAGCCTGAAGGTGGTCGAGCAACGTGATCGGGGGTTCCGGGCGGTCGGCTCGCGGAGCAGCGGCGACGGAATGCTCACCGCCCAACACACCCAGCACATTGCACTGCGCCTCCCGGGTGGCCCGGCCCCACGACCTCATCAGCTGATGCCGAGGGACGTGCGCCGTGGGATCGTCGGCTCGGGAGAACTCGACGGGTCGGCCGCCAATGCGTTGGCGTCGTATCACCTCGGCTATCCGTTGCCACATGTCCACCGACGGCACGGGGGCCAGCAGATGGACCTCACGATGCAGAGCCAGTGCGCTGAGCACCTCGAGTTGGAACCACGCCAAGCCCGTGACACCAGCAACGACGAACCGATCGGGAACGTGGCCGACCGGCCCCTCGTCTCGCAACCGCGCCAGACGATCGAACGCCAGGGCCGCCGAACTGGGTTGACCGAAGTGCTGCGCCAACGCACGCCACAGCACGGGTTGCCAGCGGTGCGCCTCGGGTAGCGGCCGCCCCAGCGCATCGACGTCGTGGCCGCGCTCCCACGCCAGCACCATGCCAGGTCGCCGCAGGCCATAGCGATCGAACAGGTCGGCGATGGCACGAGCCCTGCCGAGTTCGACCTCGTGCGAGCGGATCTCGGGAAGGGCACCGTCACGCAGCACGGTGGCCACGGCCCAGGTGAGGGTGTCGACACCCCAGAGGTCATGGCGATCGGTGAGGCCCAACGCCCGACGACCGATGGTGGCAGGAAACACCCACTCGATGTTGGCGACGATGCCGTGGGGACCACCGAGGCGTTGCGACAACTGCCAGGTGAGCCACGATCGCACGCCTTCGCCTGGAACGGCGACCACATCGGGCGCGAACAGGTCGCCAGACACGTCGGACAACACCGCTGCCAGTGGGTCGACAAGGGTGGTCAGTCCTGCCCCGACGGTGAGGTGTAGCGCCATGTGGAGCACGGTACTCAAGGGGTGTGGCACGCCTTTACGGGCCAGAGATCACGAGGCTCGACGCATGCAACGCCGTAGGGTGGGTGGGTGAATGTAGAGACATCCCCCGCGGCAGAAGGGTTCGCCGCACTGGGACTCCGAGCCGAACTGCTCGAAGCCCTCGCCGATCTGGGCCACGCCGAGCCCACCCCCATTCAGAAAGCGGCCATACCCGCTCTGCTCGAAGGACGAGATGTGCTGGGCCAGGCTGCAACCGGCACCGGCAAGACCGCAGCCTTCGCCCTCCCACTGCTGCAGCGTCTGGGTGACCTCAACCAACCTCGCCGTGCTGTGGAACCCATGGCCCTGGTGCTGGTGCCCACCCGTGAACTCGCCATGCAGGTCTCGGTGGCCATCGAGAGCTACGGCGCCCAACTCGGTGTGCGCGTCATCGCCGTGTACGGAGGCCAACACCCCGGTGTGCAGCTGAACGCACTTCGGCGCGGCGTGGACGTGGTGGTGGCCACACCTGGTCGTGCGCTGGATCACCTGCGACGCGGCGCCCTCGACCTCAGCGGTGTGGAGGTGGTAGTGCTGGACGAAGCCGACGAGATGTTGGACATGGGCTTCGCCGAGGATCTCGAAGCCCTGCTCGGAGCGACACCGTCCGATCGCCAGACCATGTTGTTGTCGGCCACCATGCCGCAGCGACTGGTGGCCATCGCCTCGAGCAATCTGCGCGATCCACTGCAGATCCGCCTCACTCCGAAGGCCACTCCCACCGGCGAACTCCCTCGCATCAGCCAGCGGGCCTATGTGGTTCCCCGTGGGCTGAAGGCCGTGGCGCTGGCCCGCCTGCTCGAGTTCGAGGCACCGGCGGCCGCCATCGTGTTCTGCCGCACCCGCACCGACGTCGACGAGGTGACCGCCGCATTGATCACCCGTGGCGAGCGGGCCGAAGCCCTGCACGGCGGTATGGATCAGGCCCAGCGCGATCGCGTGATGTCCCGCCTGCGATCGGGAGCCGCCCGCCTGTTGGTGGCCACCGATGTTGCGGCCCGAGGCCTCGACATCGATCACCTCACCCACGTGGTGAACCACGACGTTCCCACTGCCGCCGAGTCGTACGTGCACCGCATCGGCCGTGTGGGACGCGCCGGTCGTCAAGGGGTGGCACTCACCCTGGTGGAACCCCGCGAGGTGCACCGCCTCAAGCAGGTGGAACGCCTCACCCGTCAACCCGTCGAGGTACTGGCCATCCCCTCCGCGGAGGAGGTTCGCGCCCGTCAGTTGGCACGCACCGTGGAGGAGATCCGCCGCACCACCGTGGAAGTGCAGGTCGAGCCATACCGAGGTGCCCTCGCCGAGTTGATCGGTGAAGTCGGCCTCGAGGCCGTCGCGCTGGCCGCTGCTCGTCTGGTCCACGAAGACCGCACCGCCTCGGTGGACGACACCGACATCCCCGACCTCCGGCCTTCAGAACCCAAAGAGCGCGGGCCTCGCGCCGTACGCGTCGACGAGCGCGGCGCAAAGCGGCGCAACGACGGCGGTGATGGATCGCGCGGTGGTGAACGTCAAATGCTGTCGGACCGCACCCGCACCGCCCATGTATGGGTAGGCCTCGGCCGTGACGCCGGTGTTCGCCCGGGAGACCTGGTGGGTGCCATCGCAAATGAAACCGGCCTGACGGGGCGCGATATCGGCACCGTGCGAATCCAGGACCACTACTCGGTGGTCGAGGTGCCCGCATCGGCAGAGGACGAAGTGATCGTGTCGCTGGGTCGCACGCTGATCCGCGGCCGCAAGGCCACGGTGCGACGCTTCGATGCGTCGCGATCGCCGCAGGGGCCCAACTCGGCACGCGCGCCCAAGGCGCGACCAGACTTCCGGGATGGCAAACCGAAAAAGCCCCGACCGCGCCGAGGCGACTGAACTTTCACGTCCTGCGGGCAGCGAGGTGCCCGTGGGCGTGGATGCGCCCCTGTTGGATGTCATGGCCACCATGCGGGCCATGCGACGCCTGAAGCCCGATCCGGTCCCGCGTGAGGTCTTGACCGACATCGTGCGCGCTGCCACGTGGGCACCCAGCGGATCCGACGCCCAGCACTACGGCTTCGTGGTGGTGACCGACCGAGCGGCGATGGCGCAGTTGGCCGACCTGTGGCGTGACTGCGTGCACACCTACACGACCCTGATGGGCACCGTGGTGCCCGACGCCTCCGACGACCGTCACGCCCGCATGGCCGACGCACTTCGTTACCAGGCCGAGCACTTCCACGAGACGCCAGCCGTGATCGCTGCCTGCTATCGCCGCTCGGGCCCCGGGATGAAGCAGTTGCTCGATGTGCGCAACAACGTGGCCCTTGCTCGCCAACTCGGCGCCGCACGCCTGCGGCGGCTGGCTGCAGGGGGTCGGGCGGCCACCAATCTCGCCGAAGCCTCCAGTATCTACCCCGCAGTGCAGAACCTGTTGCTGGCTGCCCGCGCCCATGGACTCGGGGCGACGCTCACCATCTGGCATCTGTTTCGCGAGGCCGACTTCCGGCGTGTGCTGGGCATACCCGATGACCACGGCCTCTACGCCCTGGTGCCGGTCGGCTACCCGGTGGGGCGCTTCGGCCCAGTACGCCGACGCCCCGTGAACGACGTGCTGCACTGGGACCGCTGGTCCTGAGAATTTTTCGCCGATCAGGTTGCCATGCGAACACCTGTTCGTTATCGTGCGTTGCGTGCCTGAGTCGACCGATCCACTCATCGCCATCCGAGCCGCGGTCGACGCCTTGGCTCGCCTCGACCAGTCGCAACTCTGCACGGCCGAGATCGCCGAGTTGGCCGTGGGGTTGCAGCAACAGCAGCAGCGACTGGATGCGCTCGCAGCGCAACTGCTGGACCGATGGCAGGACGGTGGCCTGTGGGCCGCCGACGGGTCTCGCAGCGCAGCAACCCATCTGGCACGAGAACTCCGCGCCGGTGTCGCCACGTGCCGACGCGAACTGCGCCGGGCGAGGGCCACCAGGGAACTTCCCCTGGTGGCCAAGGCCATCATCGCTGGTGACCTCTCCCTGGATCACCTCGACCTGTTCGCTGCCACTCGCACCGACGCTCGCGCTGCGGCCATGGATCGTGATCAGCCGTTCCTGGTCGATCACTGTCGAGGCATGAACTACGCCGAGGCTCGCAAGCTCCTGGCCTACTGGGCGAACGCCCACGACGCCACCTTGCCCTTGGCTGACGCCAACGGCCATGTGGACTCATCGCAGGTGTTCCTGTCGGAGACGCTCGACGGGACATGGCGCCTCGACGGCACACTCGACCCGCTGGCCGGTGGCATCGTGTCGACCGAGCTTCAACGGCTGGAGCGACTGATCCAGGAACGCGACGCCGCCGCAGGAAGGGAGCGCACACCCTCTCAGCGTCGTGCGGCGGCCCTGCTCGAGATGGCCCAGCGTTCGTCATCCCACGACCACGCACGACTGCCAGCTCGACCACTGTTCACCGTGCTGGTGGGTCAAGACGCACTGAAGAACCTGTGCGAACTCGCCGACGGCACCGTCATCGCGCCCGGTCAACTCATGCCGTGGCTCAGCACCGCCGACTACGAATCCATCCTGTTCGACGGACCCCACACCGTGATCTCGGTGTCGCACCGCCGCCGCTTCACCGGCGCTCTACGCCGGGCCATCGAGGTGCGCGACCGGCGCTGCACCCACCCATCCGACTGCGATATCCCGGCCAGCCGCTGCGATGTCGACCACATCGTGCCGCACTCCCAGCACGGACCCACCAGCCAGTTCAACGGTCGCCTGCAGTGCGCAACGCACAACCGCAACCGCGAGCGGCACGCCAGCTCGCCGATGAGACCCATGCCCCACCGGTCCATCACCGAACTCGACCACATCCGGGGCCGACTGCGCTACCAGTACCTTAGCGAGTCCTCCGACGACCCCGAATCCGAAACGGTCAGCCGATGAGCGGTGCCAGCGTCGCACCCAACAGGGCCACGCGCTCGGGAACATGGCCGTTGGCGGGCATGTTCACCGTGAACCCATCCACGCCCAAGGCGAGATCGGCGGCGAACTGCTCACCCACGGTGTCGGGATCGCCCACGACGAACCGATGCATCGCTTCGGGGCCCAAGCCCCGGCGGTCGAGCATCTCCTGCAACTCCGCCCGAGCCTGCTCCATGGTCGGCGCGATGCAGGCCGATCGCTGCCACGACACCGTGATCTCGGAACGGTCCCGGCCCAGTCGATCACAGTGGTCGGCCAGCACCTCGAGCTTGCGGGCCACATCACGGCGGTCGCAGATCAGGTTCGACTCATCGGCGTACTGGGCCACCATCCGCAACGTCTTTCTCTCACCGCCGCCACCGATCATCACCGGAATGTGCCCCACCTGTGCGGGCGAACAGAAGGCCTCATGCATCTGGTAGTGCGCCCCCTCGAAGCTCACCCGTTCACCTCGCAACATGGGCCGAATGATCTGCAGTGCTTCTTCCAGTTTCTCGAACCGTTCCGTGAACGTGCCGAACGGAATGCCGAAGGCCTCATGCTCGAGTTCGAACCAGCCGGCGCCGATTCCCAGTTGTGCCCGCCCCTGCGACACCACGTCGAGAGTGGTCACCGCCTTGGCCAACACGGCCGGGTTCCGGTAGGTGTTGCCGGTGACGAGCACCCCCAGGCGCACCGTGGTGGTGACCCCGGCCAGGGCACCCAGCAGCGTGTAGCACTCCAGCATGAACTCGTCGGGCGCACCCAGCATGGGCAACTGGTAGAAGTGGTCCATCACCAGCACGGTGTCGAACCCCGACTGGTCAGCTTCTCGGGCCTGACGAGCGATCACCGGGTACACAGTGGCCTGGTCGGTGTCGGGGTAGGTGAAGGACGGAATCTGGTAGCCGAGGCGGGTCATGGCTGGGCAACGTACCCTGTAGCGATGACGCTGGCCGATCGGCTTCCCACTCGCGGGTCGGATCCACTGGACGTGGTGGAGGCATTCGCTGCCTGGGCGGCCGACGGTGGCCGACCGTTGTACCGGCATCAGGACGATGCCACCATGGCCCTCGCTGCGGGTGAGCATGTAGTACTCGCCACACCCACGGGTTCGGGCAAGAGCCTCGTGGCTACTGCCGGTGTGGCACTCGCGTTGAACCGGGGCGAACGGGCGGTGTGGACCGCTCCCATCAAGGCACTGGTGGCCGAGAAGTTCTTCGAGTTGGTGAACCTGTTGGGCGCCGAGCGCGTGGGCCTGGCCACCGGAGACGCTTCCATCAACGCCGACGCCGAGGTGCTGGTGTGCACTGCCGAGGTGTTGGCCAACCACGCCCTGGCCACCGGCGCCAACAGCCCGTTCGGGTTCGCCTGCCTGGACGAGTTCCACTACTACGGCGAGGCCGACCGGGGTTGGGCGTGGCAGGTGCCGTTGCTGGAGATGACCCACTGCCAGATGCTGCTGGCCTCGGCCACCTTGGGCGACGTGACGGCCCTGGTGCACGACCTCGAGGAGCGCTCGGGGCGAGCCGTTGCCGAGGTGACCTCGGTGCAACGCCCCACACCCCTGCATCATCAGTGGCGCACCACGGCGGTGGCCGACAGCGTGCGCGATGCCATCGAAGAGGGCCTCAGCCCGGTGTACGTGGTGCACAGCACCCAGGCCGCCGCCATCGAACGCGCCCAGGCACTCGCCAGCCTGCCCTTCACCACCCGAGCCCAGCGCGAGGCCATCGCCGAGGCCCTCCGCGGCGTCAAGGCCACACCGGGGTTCGGTGTGGTGCTGCACCGGTTGCTCGGCCACGGCGTCGGGGTGCATCACGCTGGCATGCTGCCCAAGCACCGTCGCCTGGTGGAACGCCTGGCCAGCGATGGCCTGTTGCCGGTGGTGTGTGGTACCGACACTCTGGGGGTGGGGGTCAACCTGCCCCTGCGCACCGTCATCATGTCGGCCCTCACCAAGTTCGACGGCCGTCGGGTGCGCACCTACACCGCCCGGGAGTTCCATCAGTTGGCCGGTCGCGCCGGCCGCCCCGGCTTCGATCCCGACGGCCACGTGTGGGCGCAGGCACCCGACCATGTCATCGAGAACCTCCGGTCCTTGGCCAAGGCCGGCGACGACCCGAAACTGCGCAAGAAGGCCGCCAAGGCCAAGCCACCCGAAGGCTTCGTGCACTACGACGAGACCACGTTCCAGCGCCTCATCGCCGCCACCCCCGAGCCCCTGGTGTCACGGTTCCGCGTCACCGCCGACCTGGTGGCCACGGTGTTGACCCGACCCGACGGACCCACGGCACTGAAGCATCTCCTGCGCACCAACCATGACCCCGAACCCCGCCGACGTCAGCACCGGCGTCGCGCCCTGGCGGTGTACCGCAGTCTGGAAGCCGCTGGCGTGGCGGCTCGGCGCCGTGACGCTCAGGGACGCTGCATCGGTGTGGACGTCGGGTCGCTCATCGACGACTCCACCGACCGTGCCGCACTGCGGTTCTCGTCGCCGCTGCTGCCCTTCGCCCTCGAAGTGATCGCCACCTTCGATTCCGAGGATCCCACCTACGTGGTGGACGTGATCAGTGTGATCGAGTCGGTACTCGACGAACCCCGCCAGATCGTGGCCGCTCAACTGAATGCTGCTCGCGCACAGGCCGTTGCCACCATGAAGGCCGACGGCGTCCCCTACGAGGAACGCATGGCGCGCCTCGACGAGGTGACCGCTCCCCGGCCCTTGGCCGAGTTGTTGAGCGCCTGCTTCACCACCTACTCCGAGCGACATCCTTGGGTGGACGCCGTCCCCGCCCCCAAGTCGGTGCTGCGCGAGATGCTCGAATCGGGTGACACCTTTGCCACGTTCGTACGCCGCTACCGCCTGGATCGCAGCGAAGGACTGGTCCTTCGCTACCTCAGCGATGCCTGGCGCACGCTCGACCGATCGCTGCCAGACGCAGTGTTCACCGACCAACTCGAAGACGTGGTGACGTGGCTCGGGCAGTTGATCCGCGCCACCGATGCCACCCTGCTGGAGGAGTGGGAACGCCTGGCTGGCGCGTCGCATCACGAACATCTCGAACCCGCGGCACCCGTGCTGGGTCCACCCGGTCCCCCACCTGCCTGGCGTACGGCGGTGCGAACGGCGGCGTTCGGATGGGTGGACCTGCTGGCACGCCGGGCCTACGACGCACTGGCCGAACGCTGCGGCTGGACCCCCGAGCAACTCCACGCCGCCATGGCACCGTATTGGGCCGAGCACGCAGCCCTGTACACCGACGCCGACGCTCGATCGACCACCATGTTCGAACTCAGGGAGGAATCCGACCGGTGGGTGATCACCCAACGCCTCTCCGACCCCGAGGGCAGCGGCGAATGGCGGTTCGTAGCGCATGTCCCTCTGGCCGAGTCACTCGACCAGGGAGCACCCCTGCTGGTGATGCAGTCGCTGAGTCATCTGGCATCATGAACGACGATGCCGTTTCGTGATGGTGATGGATGGGTGGCCTGCCTGTGCGGTCGGCCCCACTGGGGTCTGTATGGGGCCGCCGGCCTGTTGCTCGTTCGCCGCGACTTGAACGAACCCCATGTGCTGCTGCAACTCCGAGCGGCGTGGACGCACGGGGGCGGCACCTGGGCGCTACCCGGCGGAGCGCTCGACTCACATGAGGATCCGGTGGCGGCCGCCGCCCGCGAAGCTCACGAGGAAGCAGGCATCGACCCTGCACATATCGAGGTGAAGAGCATCTTCACCGACGATCACGGCAACTGGGGCTACCACACGGTGATCGCCCACTGCACCGGTGACGCCGGAGCGTTCGAGGCCAACGCCGAGTCCGACGAGGTGCGCTGGGTGCCGTTGCACCAGGTGGCCGACTACGCCTTGCACCCCGGCTTTGCCGCCTCGTGGACCCAGGTGCGGGGCCACGTGGACACATCGCTCATGGCGTGAGGGGTTCCACCTCGAAGTCCTCGGCCGTGGTGGCGGTGTCGGACAACGGCACGTAGTACGTGTTCCCCTTCGACACCCAGTCGCCCACCATCTGGAAGAACGCCGGCCCAGCAGCATCGATTCCTCGGATGGGCATGGAGCCGCGCCGGATGGTGAAGTCGTGAGGAGCCAGTTCGCCAGCCCGCACGAACCACCGTTCGGCAGCCTCGGTACGTCCCTGCTGCGTAAGCCACCACGCCACGGCGAAACAGGCTCGGGCCTCCTGGTCGGCGGCCGTGGGAACCTTGGTATCGGCGAGCACGTCGCCCGAGTACGCCGGGGCCTCGCCCCGCACCCACGCCCGCAGTGCCGCCAACGGCTTGCGGGGATGGAACTTCGTGACCGCCGAATACTCGGCCGACACGTAGTGCACGTCCTGGGGACGCACGATGCGGAACTGCTCGTCGATCCACACCACCGTAGGCACATTGACCATGTTGTAGAGGTCTGCGGCACGGTGTTCGGTGTCGACCAGGCTGGGATGCGTGGCACCCGCCCGTTCCACCCAGGGTCGAGCGTCGTCCAGTGAGCGGTCGATGGCGACCGTGATCACCGACAGGCCTTCGGGGCCGAGTTCTTCGTTGATCGCCTGCCACACGGGCAGGTCAGCGCGACACCCTCACCAACTGGCGTAGGCGTACAGCACGATCTTGCGACCCTGATGATCGCTGAGGCGGTGCAGCACCCCGTTCACATCGGGCAACTCGAAGTCGGGGGCCAGACCCGATCGCAACGCCTCGGCACGCTCGTGAGCCGACGCCCCCAGCGCCGCCACCCGCTCCTGCGGATCCACCACCACGGGTCGACCCAAGAGCGCCCCCAGTCGATCGAGTGGAAGCGGACCCGAGGCCACGCCAGCAGGTACGGGAATGCAGACGTCCCCACGACACAGTCCCTCGGGTTTGCGCTCCCAACCCACCAGGGCGGCATCGATCAACGGCATTCCCTCGATGTCGTCGGCCTGCACGGTGTGCACGGCCTGTTCGTCGATCACGGTCCACGTGTTCATGAGTGCGACCTCCCCTGGGTCAGAGCAGCATGTTACGCACCAGCGCGGTGACCGCTGCGCCCGACACGATGATGACGATGAGCGGTGCCCGCCGCCAGGCCAGCACGGCAGCCACGCCCACGCCTACTGCACGGGCGTCGACCACCAGTTCCTGACCACTCGCGAACGTGTCCTTCACGATGAGCGCCGCCACGAGTGCGGCAGGAATGAGCGCCAGGCAACGGTCCACGACTGCAGGCAGTTGCCGTCCGCCAAGCACCACGAGACCGGTGACCTTGAACGCGTAGGCCACCGCCGCCAGCACCAACACCAGCGTCCAGGTCACGGTCGCCGCACCCCCACCAGCACCGCCGTGGCAGCGGCCAGGATGGGCAACCCGACGGGCAGCACAGGAATGGTCACCAAGCAGATACCAGCCCCCAGCAACGCCGCAAGGCGGTCCCGCCGCCGGCTGAGCAACGGGGCGATCATGCCCACGAACGCGGCGGGAAAGGCCGCGTCGAGGCCGAAGCGTTGGGGGTCCACGGCCGAGCCGGCAAGCGCCCCGATGAGCGTGCCCAGGTTCCAGAACACGTACACCGAGGCTCCGGTCACCCAGAACGCCCGCTGAGCATCGTCGGAATGTGACTGGGCGGCAGCCATGGCGGTGGACTCGTCGATGGTGATCTGCGCCGCCACGAGACGACGAGCCAGCGAGCCACCCAACACCCCCGACATGGCCAAGCCGTAGACGCCGTTGCGAGCCGCCAACAACACTGCGCCACCCAATGCCGCACCCAACGAACCACCGGCCGCGATGACGCTGACCGCCGACAACTGGGATGCCCCGGTGAAAACGAGCAGCGACATGGCACAGGTCTGCCACACGCTGGCGCCCGCGGCGACAGCCCCCACACCGAACGACAACCCGATGATGCCGACAGCGATGCCCAGCGTGATGCCGGCACCGGTGACGGCCGAACGGGTGGAGGCCTGCCGGCTCATGGGCGGCGAGCGGCCAACCACAGCACCGCCAGCGGAGGTATGTCCAGCACCACCGACGCCGGCTGACCTTGCCAGGGCACGGTCGTGGACTCGAGCCAACGGGGTGACGACGAGCGGTACCCGCTCCCCGCCCACTCGACATCGTCGGTGTCGACGACGATCTGCCACGTGGCGGCCCATGGCACCCCCACCCGGTAGCCGTGCCGTGGCACCGGCGTGAGGTTCGCCACGCACACGATGGCATCGCCGCCACCCTCACCCGAGGCGATGCCCCATCGCACGAAGGCGTACGCCGAATGTTCGGCGTCGTCGGCATCGAGCCAGGCGAACGCGGCGGGGTCGTGTTCGCGGGCCGATACCGCCGACCATTCCTCGGCGAGGTGACCGAGATGCGCCAACAGGGCGTGCACACCGGCGTGGGGAGCGTGTTCCAGCAGGTGCCAGGGCAGGGCTTGGGTCTCGGACCACTCGGTCCACGGCGCCAACTCGGCACCCATGAACAGCAGGGCATCGCCGGGGTGAGCCAGCATCCAGGCGTACAACGCCCTGAGGTTGGCGAACCGCTGCCAGTCATCGCCAGGCATCTTCGCCAGCAACGAGGCTTTGCCGTGGACGACCTCGTCGTGGCTGAGCGGCAGCACGAAGGTCTCGCTGAAGCCGTACAACAGCCCGAAGGTGAGCTGATGATGATGCCAGCGCCGGTGCACGGGCTCACGAGAGAAGTACGACAAGGTGTCGTTCATCCACCCCATGTTCCACTTGTGGGTGAAGCCCAACCCACCCGCTTCGGGGGGCAGCGTGACCCCGGGCCACGCCGTGGACTCCTCGGCTGCCATCACGGCACCGGGATGGGCGGCGAGGACCGAGACGTTCACCTGCTGCAGCAGCGACATGGCCTCCAGGTTCTCCCGGCCGCCGTGGCGATTGGGCAACCATTCGCCCTCGGCACGGCTGTAGTCGAGGTACAGCATGGACGCCACCGCGTCGACGCGCAGCCCGTCCACGTGGAACTCGTGGAACCAGTAGTGGGCGTTCGACAGCAGGAAACTGCGCACCTCGTTGCGGCCATAGTTGAACACGTAGGTACCCCAATCGGGGTGCTCGCCCCGGCGAGGGTCGAGGTGCTCGTACAGGGCGCTGCCATCGAAGCGGCCCAGCGCCCAGTCGTCTTTGGGGAAGTGGGCGGGCACCCAGTCCAGCACCACACCCACCCCGTGCGCATGAAGCACGTTCACGAAGGTGCGCAGATCGTCGGGGGTGCCGTAGCGGGCAGTGGGGGCGAAATAGCCCGACACCTGATACCCCCACGACCCGCCGTAGGGGTGTTCGGCCACGGGCATGAGTTCAACGTGGGTGAACCCGAGGTGGCGAACGTGGCGGGCCAGGGGTTCGGCCAACTCCACGAAGGTGTGTCCCGGCGTGCTGGGCCGCCACGATCCGAGGTGCACCTCGTAGATGCGCATGGGTCGCTCGCCGGCGCGACGACGATCGCGTTCGACCAACCATGCGCTGTCGGACCAGGCGAACGCCGACTCGCCCACCACGATGCTGGCATCCGATGGTGGTAGTTCAGCACGCCGGGCCATCGGGTCGGCTTTCCAGCGCTCTAGGCCGTCGGCCCCGATGACGACGTACTTGTAGCGCTGATCGGGCATCGCCTCGGGCACGTGTACCACCCACACACCCGACGAACCCTGTGGCGTCATGGGGTGACGACCGGCGTCCCAGTCGTCGAAGTCACCGACCACCGCCACTCGGCGGGCTCCCGGTGCCCACACGGCGAAGCGGACACCTCCCTCGGGTACCACATGCGCCCCGAGCACCTGCCACAACCGTCGATGCGTGCCCTCGTTGAACAGGTGGAGGTCCACGTCGCCCGGCACGGGGCTGAAGCGTAGGTGGTCCCAGGCGCTACCGTCCCCCGAGTGCGCGTGCTGATGCTGTCATGGGAGTATCCGCCGTTGGTGGTGGGAGGTATCGCCGCCCATGCCGAGGGCTTGGCCACGGCCATGGTGCGTGCCGGTCACGACGTCACGGTGCTCACGCTTCACCATCCGGATGCCCCCGAGGACGCGGTGGTG
>CAYMUC010000003.1:0-57315 GCA_964393535.1 uncultured Ilumatobacteraceae bacterium
CGACCACGACAACGTTGGCTCCGACCACGACCACGACGACGTTGGCTCCGACCACGACAACGACGACGCTGGCTCCGACCACGACCACGGTGGCGCCGCCCACGACCACGGTCAAGCCCGGTCGTCGTCAGGGGTGGTACGGCCGAGTGAGGTACAAGGCCATTCGCTGGTACCTCTGCTGACACGGTGTCGGGGACGGTCGAGTCCGTCTCGTCGAGCATGAATCGAGACTCGCTGCGGACCTCTCGGCCCGTCTGGGACTCACGCACCTGTGGGTGGGGCCATAGGGACCCGACCCAACCGCGATCGGGTGTGGTGGATCTGGCACAGTTCTGCGGTGGCCATGCCCTGGGAACTGCTGATGCGGGTTGACGACGTACCCGCAGTGTCGGGCGTGACCGGCCTTGGTGCCTTCGAGCGCATCGTGGACCTCGCCGGTGTGGTCGCCTTCGGCCTGTCGGGAGCGTTGCTGGCCATCAGGAAGCAGTTCGACGTGGTGGGCATCGTGGTCCTCGCTGCCACGACGGCGCTGGGTGGAGGTGTGTTGCGGGACCTTCTCATGGCGCAAGGGCCGCCCAGAGCGCTGCAGGATTCCCTGTACCTCGTGCTGGCGGTCGCCACCGCTGTCGCGGCCACGGTGGCACACCCACTGCTGGCTCATCTTCGGCGCCCGGTGCTGGTGTTCGACGCTGTCGGATTGGGGCTCTACTGCGTCGTCGGCGCCGCTCGTGGGATGGACGCCGGCTTCTCGGTGGTGGCGGCCGTGGTACTCGGCGGACTCAGTGCGGTGGGTGGCGGCATCGTGCGCGACGTGCTGGCGCAGGAGGTGCCCATCGTGTTCCGCGCCGATTCCCAGTTGTACGCGATTCCCGCAGCGGGCGGTGCCCTCCTCACTGCGGTGTGGTGGGAACTCGAATGGCATGGCCCGGTGACCGCCTCGGCGACGATGGCCTTGGTGGTTGTCGTGCGACTGGCCTCGCTGCGTTTCGGATGGCGGGCGCCTGGTGCCCGCCAGCGGACCTGAAGGCCGAGCCGCGCCATGGTGTCGCCGTCGCGTTCTACGGTGTGGAACGGCATTGTGTGGGGTGCGTTGAGCGCCGCCAGTTACTCGCTGTTCGTGGTGTTCGTCCGAGGCATTCTCGAGGAACTGGAGCCCAGTGATCTGGTGCTGTGGCGCTTCGCTCTCGCTGCTCCCTTGGCCTGGTTGCTCGTGGCCCGACGCCCCGATGTTCGCGCGGGACAACCGTTGTTTCTCGCCGGCTTGTTGTTCGCCGCGGTGGCGTGGGCGGGGTTCGCAGCACTGGACCGGCTTCCGGTGGCGGTGTACATCGTGATCATCTCCACCTATCCGGCCATGGTGGCAGTAGGGGGTCGCTTGTTGGGTCGTCCCACACGCTCGCGTACGTGGTGGGGTATCGCCTCCGGCTTGGGAGGCGTGGTACTGCTGGTCACGCAACGCTCTGACGACCAACCCCTGCTGGTCTCGGGGGTGGTCCTCGTGATCGTGAACGCCGGGCTGTACGCCGTGTACATCCTGTGGTGCGACACGCGCATGCGCACCGGCATCGATGGTCTGGTGGGCATGACCTGGAGTCTCACCGGAAGCCTGGTCGGTGCTGCCGTACTTGCTGTGCCTTCAGGGGTGACCGTGCCCGACAGTGCCGGCGTGTGGTGGCGCCTCGTGGCCCTTGCGGCCATCAGCACACTGCTGGCCGGTGTCGCGTTCTACCGCAGCCTGGCGGCACTGGGCTCGGCCGATGCCGCTCTGATCGCCATTGCCGACCCGTCGCTGGCGGTGTTGTGGTCGGTGCTGCTGTTGGGTGAGCCGCTCACGATGGTGCAGGTGCTGGGCGCCGCAATCGTCCTGATCGGGGTGACCTGGTCGCAGTGGCGTCCGAGGACCCCGGTGGAGGAGCGACCACGAGCCACGACTCCGTGAACCGGCCTGCGAAGTTGGTACGGCATAGCGTGGTCCCATGAGCGACGAGTCGACTGTGCTGACGGCCGAGGAGCGAGCCTCGGCCCGGGTGTTCCTGCAGCGGAGCGAAGTTCGGCTCTCGACCCTGCATCGAACGGCTACCGCCTTGCTGTCAGGTGCTGGGGTACTGGTGCTGCTGCCGGCCCTGAGCCGCGACACGCTGGTGACGGTGCTGCGTGCGCTACTGGCCGACGGCGCCGGTGCCCTGCCCTGGAGCCTGGCAGCCATGGTGGTGAGCACACTGGTGCTGTCGTTCGTGATGATCTGGCTGCTTCTGCGGGAACTCACCCGCTTCTACTTCCACGCCAACCATGTGGCCGGTACCCGCGGTACCACCTTCACGCCGCGCTTCACGCTCACGAGCCTGCGTCTGCCCCGGGGAGAGTTGGGAGTTGCAGGGACGGCCATGTTGGAGCGCGCTCGGACCGATCCGTCCAACGTCGAACTGTTGGTCCCAGCCAATGAACAGGCACGCCGTTCCATCGATGCACAGATCGCCGCCTACGAAGGCCTCGGTGATGACGCGTCGGGTGATGACGTCGGCCGAGCCACGGCGTTGTTGCGACTGGCTGGGGTGAGAGATCGCGATCTGTTGAGCGAAGTGGTGAAGGTGGAATACGGCATGGCTCGCCACGTGATCCGGGTTCAGGTGATCGTGCTGCGCTACATCAAGGCACTGCTGGCCGTGCTCGTGACGCTGTTGTCGACCTTCGTGATGGCTGCTGCCGTGGAATCGTCACCGCAGCTGGACGACAGCGCACAACGTTGGGTGTTGGGTGCCATCCTCGTGTGGTGTCCCACCACGTTGTTCGTGGTGGCTGCCCCTGTTCGATGGCTCGGGCGACTCCTCATGGGTGAGGGGGCGACGGTGGCGGGAATTCGCTATGACCGCGATCTCACACGCTTGGAACGAGTGGCGTCCTGGTTCTCGTCTGCTGTGCTGGTGGCGGCATTGGTGGTGGCCGTCGTGTTGGTCGGCCGCGCCGACTGGGGCGCTGCGGGGGTGCCCCTGGCCGTGGTGGCGGTGGGCAGTCTGGTCGCTCACCTCGTGTTGGTGGTGAGGGTGCGAACCGAGGCTGCTGGCCATCGGTCTCAGTAGCGTGTGACCAGGGCGTGAGGACCGTGGTCGCCGAGGGTTGCTGCCGACACGAAGCGCACCTCGTGCATGCGGCTCGCCATGGTGGCGACGAGATGATCGATGCGTGAATCGAGCCGTGGATCCGAGGTGTTCAGCAACGCTTCGTCGAACAGCAGCACGGCGGCATTGCCGTCGCTGACCAACTCGGTGATCTCGTCGAGGTCGTTGGCCATGCGGCGTGCGCCGACGGCGTCCACGAGCAGGTCGGAGAGGCGTTGATCATCGGCGGACCGCAAGCGCTCGTCGATCTGGCTTGCCAGTGCTGCGAGATCTGCTGCGGTGGGGTGGTTCAAGACTCCCCATCGCTGCGACGCAGGACGCCCGAGTCCGCCAGCCAGTTCCTCGAATCGCGTGGCGATCTTGGAGGTGGCAGCGATGAAGACCGGTGCCGGTGATGACCCGAGGAGGTCCTCGAGGCGTTCCACGACCGGACGGATCACGTGGTCCCGGTGCGTCTTTTCCAGTGTGGAGCGCTGGCGACCGAAATCCCAGGGATCCCGTCCGCGATCGTCACGAGGGTCGCCGACGTAGGGAAAGCGATCGTCGACCACCTCGGTCACCTCGAGGCCCTCCTTGCGCCACACCCGTGCTCCGCTGTCGTTGATGCTCACGATCACCGCAGGTCGACGAGTGGCCATGGCGTGTACGAGCGGGGCGAGAGCGATGTGCGTACCCACCGTGAGACGTCGTGGCGTCTCGACATCCAGAGTGATGTGTCCCGAGGTCGAAGCCCCTGCGTACACGAGCAAGCCGTCTCGTAGGTGCTCGACGTCGACGAGGCTGCATTCGTGGCGGAGTCGTCCGAGCGCTTCGGGAAAGTCCGGCCACACGTGGTGGTCCGGGCTGTGGCCGATCTGTTCCAGTGCTGCGTTCAGCATCACTCGGTCCTGGCGGACGTCGGGCCCGAAGCGATGTGTGGGAATGGTGATGGTGAGCATGGGCAGGCCATGGCAGGCCGCCAGATCGGCGAGGCGCCGTTCATCGACCGTGTCGAGTACTCCCACCGTCCACCTCCGTCGTCTCCTGCACTGAGCAGTCACGACGGTACGGCCGAGGCTGGACCCCACGGTGGGGTCCCTCGCCGTGAGCGGTCAGAGACCAAGTGCCTCGCACAGGTGCGTCATGAGGTCGTCGTAGGCGTCGAGGGCCGGGAAGTGAGGGAACTCGCTCTGCACACGCTCGGGTGCCCGGAACAGGAAGCCGGCATGGGCTTCGGCGAGCATGGCGGTGTCGTTGTACGAGTCGCCTGCCGCAGCCACTCGGTAGTTCAGGTCTCGGAACGCTCGCACGGCATGGCGCTTCTGGTCCGCCATGCGCAGGCGGTAGTCGACGATGCGGTCGTCGACGACGACGAGTCGATGGCACAACATGGTCGGCCAACCCAACTGCGCCATGAGAGGACGCCCGAACTCTTCGAACGTGTCCGAGAGGATCACCACCTGCGTGCGTTGGCGGAGTTCGCCGAGGAACTCGGCGGCACCGGGCATGGGAGACAATCCGGCGATGACCTCGGCCACCGCCGACATGGTGAGACCGTGCTGCTCGAGGATTGCGAGCCGACCACGCATCAGGACGTCGTAGTCGGGTTCGTCACGAGTCGTGCGGCGCAGTTCGTCGATCCCTGTTCGCTCGGCCACAGCGATCCAGATCTCGGGCACCAGGACACCCTCGAGATCCAGGGTGACGATGGTCTGCTGGCCGTGAAGGTCTCGTGTCGCTCCGCTCACGCTTCTAACCTACGCCCCATGCCTCATCGCGCCATCTATCAACAGTTGTTCGTGAACAACCGCCGCTGGGTGGAGATGCGGCGCAACGAGGACGCCGACTACTTCGAGCGCCTGGCTCAGGGGCAGTCGCCGAGGCACCTGTTCATCGGTTGCTCGGACAGTCGGGTCAACGCCAACGAGATCACCGGGTCGGCCACCGGCGACCTCTTCGTGCACCGCAACGTGGCCAACCTGGTGCTGGCGACCGACGTGAACCTCATGTCGGTGCTGCAATTCGCTGTGGAAGTGCTGAAGGTCGATCATGTGATCGTGTGCGGTCACTACGGATGCGGCGGGGTGTACGCAGCGGTCGACGGCCAGTACCACGGCACGCTGGACATGTGGTTGACCGCCATTCGTGATGTGTACCGACTCCATCACGAGGAGTTGGACGCCATCGAGGACCCCCACGTGCGTCACCGCCGTCTGGTGGAACTGAACGTGGAGGAGCAGGTGTATCGCCTCAGCGCCACGGCGATCATCCAGAAGGCATGGCCCGACAAGGTGGCCGAGCACGTGCACGGGTGGGTGTACGACATCCGCGAGGGCTTGTTGCGAGATCTGAACGTGGATCCCAGCCATCGGGGTGACCGCGGGGTCTACGCGCTGGGTACGTCGCCGCTGAGTTCGTAGCGGAGATCCACCACGGGCCTTCCAGCAGTCGTGGCGCGGAGGCTGTAGCGACTGTCGACCCTCCAGGTGGGTCTCGGAACCTCGCCTCCGGTGAATCGACCTGATGAGGCCATGACCTGACGCATCCACTGGGCGTAGTCAGCGTGATCGGTGGCGAGGTGCACCACGCCACCGGGACTGAGCACTCTGGCGAAGCGGTCGACCACATCGGGACGTACGAAGCGGCGGACGTGGTGACGGGCCTTGGGCCACGGGTCGGGAAACAGCACACGGATCTCGCGCACTGCGTGCTCGCCGAGGGCATCGAGGACGTCGAGCGCATCGCCGTGGACCACCGCCACGTTGTCGAGACCATGGCGTTCGACGGCGTCGAGCAGTCGTCCTACACCTGGCAGATGCAACTCCACGGCCACATGACGTCGATGGGGCTGAAGCAGAGCGGAGCCCACGGTGCTCTCCCCATGGCCCACGCCGATGTCCAGCACGTCGATGGCCGAGGCCTCGAGACGCTCTGCGTCGTCGAACCCCAACCCGTAGCGCTCGATCAGCACCTCGAAGCGTTGCTGACGGGCGGCAGTCCAACCCCGGCGGCGTGTCTTGGTGCTGCGCAGGACCGGACGCTCAGGCTCCACGGGGGATCAACGCCAACTGTCGCGACTGCGCCACCAGTTCGTCACCCTCGTCCCACAACTCGCCGTCGGCCTCCAGATACCCCGATGACACGAACCGTGTGCGGAACACCGCCCGCAGCCAGCCGGGCCGAGGTCGCGCCCGGACGTGCACCGTCAACTCGACGGTGGGGGTCCAGGCGATGGGAAGGTCGGTATTGAACGTCGTAGGCGGAAACGCATCGGCCGCAAGTACCAGAGCGACGGTGTCCATCGGTTCGTCGTCGCGGAGGCGGAACCACCCGCGCATCACCGCGTGGCCGCTCTTGGCAGATGGATCGTGGAAACTCCCGTCGATGGGGTGGAGTCGCTGTTCGACCTGTTCCACGAACGGCGGTACACCCATGGGTCCGGTTCGTTGCGTCTGGCACTGATCGGGTGGGGGGAGGTCAGGCGGTCCTCCGTCGATGAAGCGGGGTCCCCGGGCCTGTGACAGGTCGGTGGTGGTGGCCATGACCGACAGGGCCACGCGATCGGTGCTCATGACGGCTCGGGCTGTGGCATGGCGCCCTCCGGGTCGGAGCACCTCGACATCGACGGTGGCGGGTCCCGGGCGGCCAGGGGCGAGAAAGTGCCCCGTCACGGTCACGGGGTCGGGGCGCTCGGTGGCCAGGGTGATGGCTCGGGTGGCGATGGCCAGCAGCAGTCCACCATTGGTGTTGCCCACGATGTCCCAGCCCTCGGGCACCGTGCCATGCCAACGGTGGGGGAGTTCCGAGTCGGGAAGGACATGGGTGGCCCGGGCGAAGGCTCCCTCGGTACGTTCGATCACGACTAGTGGTCTACGACGCTCGCGCCGGGCTGCACAAACCGCGGCGTGGAGAACCGTCGCCGTCGGGGAACACGGTTCTAAGGTGTCGCCGATGACGAGCGTCCTCCCCGAACTCGGTTGCTACACACTGGCCGGCGCACCGAGGAACACCAGGGCGATGATCGACGAGGTGCGCAGTGCCGAGGCGATGGGCCTGGGAAGCGTGTTCATCTCGGAACGGTTCAACGTGAAGGAGGCAGCCACCCTCAGCGGTGCCGTCGCTGCAGTGTCGGACCGAGTGGGTATTGCCACGGCCGCCACGAACCATCACACCCGCCATCCCGTGGTGCTGGGCTCCTTCGCCACGACCATGCACCGCTTCTCCGGTGGCCGGTTCACCCTGGGGTTGGGCCGCGGTATCGACAAACTCATGGGAGCCCTGGGGTTGCCCCCGGTCACCACCGCTCAACTCGCCGACATGGTGGGGGTGTTGCGACGCCTGTTTCGTGGAGAGGTGATCGTGGGTCACGACGGGCCCGTGGGCAAGTACCCACTGTTGTTCCTCGACACCACCTTCGACGAGGACATCCCGCTCGGTATCACGGCCTTCGGCCCCAACACACTGGAGTTGGCGGGCACGTTGTTCGACGCCGTCATCCTGCACACGTTTTTCACGGACGACACCCTGCAACGCTGCGTGCGCACGGTGAAGCAGGCTGCTGAACGGGCAGGTCGGGATCCCGATCGGGTGCGCGTGTGGTCGTGCTATGCCACCATCGGTGATCATCTCCCCGAAGACGTCCGTCTGTTGAAGACCGTGGGACGTCTGGCCACCTACCTGCAGGCGTACGGAGACCTCATGGTGCGGACCAACGACTGGGATCCGGCGGCCTTGGCGCGGTTCAGGGCGGACCCGTTCGTGGCGTCCTTTCGTGGCGCACTGGATCAGGTGGCCACCACCGAACAACTGGAACACGTCGCCTCGCTCATTCCTTCGGCCTGGCTGGAGCCGGCGGCTACCGGCTCGGCCCAACAGTGCGCGCAGGCGGTGCTTCGACAGTTCGACCTCGGTGCCGACGGGGTGATCCTTCACGGTGCCTCACCCGATGAACTCGCCCCGGTGGTGGATGCCTATCGGACGGTGCGACCCGCCGGCCGGTTCGACCACCTCTCCTCCAACCCGGGCGCATGAGCGGCGACATCGCGACGGGGTCACCACTCGGACTCACCGCAGCCGAGGTTGCCGATCGAGTCGAACGGGGACTGGTGAACCGGGCTCCCCAGCACACCAGTCGCTCTCTCGTGGACATCGTGCGAGCGCACGTGTTCACTCGTTTCAATGCACTGTTGGGGGCTGTGGCCGTTGCCGTGCTGGCCACCGGCCGCTGGCAGGACGCGTTGTTCGTGAGCATCCTGGTGGTGAACGCCGTGGTGGGTGCCAGCCAGGAGATCCGCGCCAAGCGCACCCTGGATGCCCTGGCGGTGCTCCATGCTCCCCGAGCCGTGGTCCGCCGCGATGGCGTGGAGGTCGCCGTGGACGTCACCGATGTGGTTCGTGACGACGTGGTGATCGTTGCAGCCGGAGATCAGGTGGTGGTGGACGGTGAGGTGGTGGTCTCCGACGAATTGGAGGTGGACGAGTCGTTGCTGACCGGTGAGGCGGATCCGGTGGTGAAGCACTCTGGTGACACCGTGTTGTCGGGGAGTTTCGTGGTGGCAGGACGAGGTGTGGTGGTCGCGACTGCGGTGGGAGCATCGTCGTACGCCCACACGCTGGCGGTCGAGGCCCGCCGATTCGCTCTCACCCGATCCGAACTGCGCGACGGCACTGACCGCCTGTTGCGCTGGATCTCCTGGATCGTCGTGATCTTGGGACCACTTCTGGTGCTGAGCGAACTCCGCAGTGCCGACACCTGGCAGGAGGCGGTGACAGGTGCTGCGGCGGGCGTGGTGGGCATGGTTCCCGAAGGTCTGGTGCTGTTGACCACTCTGGCGTTCCTGGTGGCGGTGCTCACACTGGTCCGCCGTCAGGTCCTGGTGCAGGAACTCGCAGCCGTGGAGGGCCTGGCCCGGGTGGATGTGGTGTGCCTCGACAAGACGGGCACGCTGACCGAGGGTTCCATCGCCGTGGGCGACATCCGCCCGTTGGCAGGTACAGACCCGGAGTTGGTGCGTGCAGCACTGGGCGCGCTGGCGGCGACTCCCTCGCCCAATGCCACCTCACAGGCCATCGGTGAGGTGTGCCCTGCGCCTGAGGGTTGGGTGGAGACGGGTACGGTCCCGTTCTCGTCGGCTCGTAAGTGGAGTGCGGCGCAGTACGACGGACGCGGGTGGTGGGTGTTGGGGGCACCCGAGGTGGTGTTGGGGCGCGTGGATCCCCAGTCGCCGGCCCGTTCCGAGGCCAGTGCCATCGCCGCGCAGGGACGGCGGGTCGTGGCGTTGGCACACGTGGCCCCGGGCGAAGCGGCACCAGACACGGTGGGGGAGTTGCCCGAGGCCCTCACGCCGATGGCCTTGGTGGTGCTGGACGAGCAGATTCGCCCCGACGCCGCTGACACCCTGGCGTACCTCGTCGATCAAGGAGTCGCCCTGAAGGTGATCTCGGGCGATCATCCCCTCACGGTGGCCGAGGTGGCGCGACGGGTAGGTGTGACCGGTCTGGACGAACCGGGTTCTGTGGTGGACGCCCGAACACTGCTCGAGGCCGACGAGGACACGCTGCGCTCGGCGGTGGCGCAGGCCACGGTGTTCGGTCGGGTGGCTCCACATCAGAAGCAGGCCATGGTGCGCGCGCTGCAGGCCGATGGCCATGTGGTGGCGATGACCGGCGATGGCGTGAACGACGCCCTGGCGCTGAAGGACGCCGATCTGGGTGTGGCCATGGGTTCGGGGGCCGCCGCCACCCGGGCCGTGGCGCAGTTGGTGCTGCTCGATGGTCGGTTCGCTCATCTCCCCGAGGTTCTCGCCGAGGGGCGCCGGGTGATCGCCAACGTGGAACGAGTCGCCACGCTGTTCGTGGTGAAGAACGTGATGTCGGCCCTGCTGTCCATCGTGACGATCATCTCGGCGTCCAGTTACCCCATGCTGCCGCGGCATCTGTCGCTGCTCAGCACGTTGACCATCGGGATACCGGCCTTTCTGCTCGCACTGGCTCCCAACACTCGTCGCTACGTCCCAGGCTTCCTCCAGCGAGTGGTGCGCACGGCCGTGCCCTGGGGAGTGCTGATGGCGCTGGGTGCCCTGGCCGCCTTCGCCGTGGTGCGCAGCAGTGGTGTGGAAGGCGACGAACTCAGGGCGGCGACCCTGCACGCCACCATGCTGGCGGGCCTGGTGGTGTTGGCCATGGTGGCCAGACCGTGGAGGCCCTGGAAGATCGCCCTGGTGGTGGCCGCGGGTGGCGTCCATGCGCTCCTGAGTCTCGTGCCCTTCACTCGCGACACCTTCGCCCTTGGCACACCGGCGGTGGCACTGGCATGGGCGCTCGCCGTGGGAGTGGGGGCCGGAGCACTGGTGGTGGCGGCAGGTCGGGTGCGACGGACATGAGCCGGTTCGGTCTGGTCCACCGGCGCGCCGAGTTGGCGACCCTGGCCCGTCGGTCCCGCGAGGTGGTCATGGTGGCGGCAGTGGTCGGTGTGGTCACCGGTGCCGTCGTCGCAGCTGTGGATGAGTTGGTGGTCCGACTGGTCGACGAGGTGACGCTGCCCACGTCGCTCGGCTGGCAGATGGTGCTCCCTGGCCTCGGTCTGCTGGTCGCAGCGCTCATCCTGCGCTGGTGGGGAGGCGGCCTCGGTCCGGCCACCTCGGACGAGTTCCTCCGGGCCTTCCACGATCGTGCTCACGTGTTGCGGGTACGACCCCTGCTGGCCCGCCTGGCGGCTTCGGTGGCCACACTTGGCTCGGGGGGAGCCCTGGGTCTCGAAGGTCCGGCCTTGTACACCGGTGCCACGGTTGGTTCTTCGGTGCAGCGACGATGGTCGCGACGATTCCCCACCAGCGACGCGCGAGTGCTCATGGTCGCCGGCGCGGCGGCGGGTGTGGCGGCGGTGTTCAAGGCTCCGGCCACCGGTGCCGTGTTCGCGCTGGAGGTGCCGTATCGGGACGATCTGGCCCGGCGCATGTTGCTGCCCGCCTTGGTTGCCAGCGTGAGCGGTTACCTCACGTTCGTGGCGGTGCACGGTACCGAGCCACTGTTCCGGGCCTACGGGGCGGGAGACGTGGGGGCGAGAGAGTTGATCGGCGCCATGTTGCTGGGAGCGGGCGCCGCGGTGGGAGCCGGCCTGTTCGCAGCGGCGCTCAGATGGGCCAAGCGCATGTCCTCGCGCAGCATCGTGCCACGGGTGGCTGGCGCGGCGGTTGCTCTCGGTGTGCTGGCGCTCGTGAGTTCGTTGCTCACCGACGAGCCCCTCAGCCTGGGACCCGGGTACCACGTGATCGACTGGGTGGCCGACCCGTCGCACTCGGTGTGGCTGCTGGCGGCGGCGTTGGCGTTGCGATGCGCGGCCACCGTGGCCACGGTGGCCGGGGGAGGGGTGGGAGGTCTGTTCATCCCCCTCGTGGTTGCGGGAGCCCTGTTGGGAGAGGGAGTGGGCAGGATCGTCGCACCCGATGAGATCTCGTTGTTCCCGGTGTTGGGTGTGGCGGCGTTTCTGGGTGCGGGCTACCGGGTTCCGTTGGCTGCGGTGATGTTCGTGTCCGAGACCACGGGACGACCGGGGTTCGTGGTCCCCGGGGTCATCGCGGCCGTGATCGCCGACCTCGTGATGGGTGAGCGTTCCGTGACGCCGTACCAACGTGAACCGGGAGCTCCCTGAGCCTCAGAGGCACAGATCCTGAGGGCGCATGGGTACGCGGTGCACATCGCGACCGAGTGCGTTGCGCACGGCGTTGGCGATGGCTGGGGTGACCGAGATACACGGCGGTTCACCCACACCTTTGGCCCCCAGCGGTGCGAAGGGGTCGGGTTCCTCCACCAGTGACGCCACCACCGGTGGCATGTCCAGACAGGTGGGCAGCAGGTAGTCGGTGAACGAGGCGTTCCGCACATGTCCGTTCGAGACGACGATCTCTTCCATCACCGCGAGGCCAAGCCCTTGTGCGATTCCGCCTTCGATCTGCCCGATCACCGACAGTGGGTTCAGCGCCCGCCCGATGTCCTGTGCCGTGGCGATCTGCACCACCTTCACCAGGCCCAGATCCACGTCCACATCGACCACGGCGCGATGCGCTACGAAGGCAAAGGCGACGTGGCAGTCTCCCTGCCCGTTCTCGTCCAACTCCTCGGTGGGGGGATGCCGGTACTCGACGGTGTCGGAGAGTTGCAGGCCCTGCGACGCCTCGGCGACCGGCAGGCGGAACGACCCCATACGGTCGATGATGTCGGTGCCCTCGATGACGAGGTCAGCAGCGTCGAGGCCGTGACGTCGAGCGGTCGCGGTGAGCAACTGATCGCGTACCGACCGGCAGGCAGCGTCCACGGCCCCACCGCTCATCCAGGTCTGGCGGGACGCACTGGTGGAGCCCGCCGAGCCGATCTGGGTGTCGATGGTGTCGAGGATCACCTCGTCGACCCCCAGCACGGTGCGTGCGATCTGCTGGGCCAGCATCACGAATCCCTGGCCCACTTCGGCGGTGGCGAACTTCACGGTGGCCACACCGTCGGCCAGGGTGCATCGGGCGGTGGCGTAGTCGTCGAAGCCCTCGGAGTACATGAGGTTCTTGATGCTGACGCCCCAACCGATGCCACGTCGTACGTTGGCGGGTTGGGCCGTGAGGCCGGTGCCGCCGGGGAGTTCCAGCACGTCGGCCTCGGGTGACAGAGCAGGGGGCAGGGGGAGAGCGTCGGTGTCGCGGATGCACCGCTCCACGGGCGCCACGTTGCGCACCACCTGTCCGGTGATGAGGCGATCGCCCGTGGTCATGGCGTTGCGCAGGCGGAGTTCTACCGGGGACAGACCACAGGCATCGGCCAACTTGTCCATCTGCATCTCGTGGGCGAAGCAGGCCTGTACCACCCCGAAGCCGCGCATGGCGCCACACGGTGGATTGTCGGTGCGAACAGCCCAACCCTCGACCACGGCGTTCTCGCATCGGTAGGGGCCCTGAGCGTGGGTGACGGCGTTCACGAGTACGGCCGGCGAAGTACTGCAGTAGGCGCCGCCATCGAGGACGAAGCGGGCCTCGATCTTCACCAGGTGACCGTCGGCATCGGCGTGGTGCCGCATCCAGATGGTGCCGGGATGTCGGTGCACATGACCGTAGAAGCTCTCTTCGCGGCTGTAGTGGACGCGTACCGGTCGACCGGTACGCAAGGCAAGCAGGCACGTGTGGACCTGCAGGCTGATGTCCTCGCGGGCACCGAAGGCTCCGCCCACGCCTCCGAGCACCAGTCGCACCTTCTCCTCAGGCAGGTCGAGGCAGGCGGCGATCTGTTTGCGGTCCTCGTGAAGCCACTGGGTGGCCACGTACAACTCCACACCGGTCCCACCGGTATCGGGCACCGCCATGGCCGCCTCGAGGCCCAGGAACGCCTGGTCCTGCATTCCGATCTCGTAGGTGCCCTCCACCTGGACGGCACCCTGTACATCGGGATCACCGCTGATCACCCGCTGATGGCGGAACACGTTGCCATCGGGGTGGATGGGCGGGGTGGACGGGTCGATGGCCCGTTCCGGATCGGTGAGAGGTTCCAGCACCTCGTACTCGACGATGATCGCCTCGAGTGCCCGTCGACACGTCTCGGGATGATCGGCGGCCACCGCCGCAATGGGTTGGCCGGCATACAGAACGAAGTCGCCCTCGGCGGCGAATACCGGTTGATCGGCGAGGATCAGCCCGTAGGTGGGCTTCCCGGGCACATCGGCGGCGGTGATCACCGTCTCCACACCGGCGATCTGCCAGGCGGGCGTCACGTCCAGTCTCACGATGCGGGCCCGAGGATGAGGACTGCGCAGCGTGGCACCCCACAAGGCGTGTTCGGCCCACAGGTCGGAGGAGAACGCGAAGCGGCCCTGCACCTTGGCGATGCCGTCGGGACGGAGGGCACTGGTACCCAGAGTGCCGTGGCGGGTGTCGCTGCGGGGTCGTGTGTCGAGGCTCATGCCTGGGCTCCTTCACGGCGACGCATGGCCACCGACACCACGGCGTCCACGATGCGTCCGTACCCCGTGCACCGGCACAGGTTGCCGCTGAGTGCTTCCCTGATGGCCAGTTCGTCGGGCGACGGGTCGGTGTCGAGGAGGTGATGGATGGCCACCACCAGACCCGGGGTGCAGAAGCCGCACTGCACGGCGCCCGCTTCCACCATGGCTTGTTGGACGTCGGTGACGGCTGGTGTCGGTGTCTCGTCTGAGGTACTGAGGCCCTCGACGGTCACGATGTCAGCGCCCGTGGCCGAGGCTGCCATGACCAGGCAGGAGCACACGGCGGCACCGTCCATGATCACGGTGCAACTTCCGCATTCGCCCTGTTCGCAGGCACCCTTGGCGCCGGGGAGGCCGAGGCGTTCGCGCAGCACGTACAGCAGGCTCTCGCCGATCCAGGCGTCGCGCACCTCGCGGTCGGTGCCGTTGACGCGCAGTGTGTAGATCTCGGTACTCATGACGCAAGAGCCCTTTCCAGCAGTCGGCGACCCAGCACGCCCACGGCGTGGCGGCGGTAGTCAGCGGTCGAACGGTGATCATCGATGGGGCGGGCCTCGGCACTGACGCGCTGCGCCACTTCGTCAGCGACGGCATCCGGCATCGTCGTTGCGGTGCGAAGGTCGAGATGTCGTGCCAACCACGCCTCGGTGTCACGGCATCGCACCACGGTGGGGCCCACGGCCCCCAGTGCCACTTTCACGGTGCCGACGTCGCGGTCCAGCACCAGACTGGCCGAGGCCACCGAGATGACCATGGCGTTGCGCGGTCCCACCTTGGCGTAACCCTGCCACCCGCGCACCACCGGCACCTCGACCGCCGTGATGATCTCTCCGGGTTGCAGCACGTTGCGCTTCACGCCCACCGTGAACTCGGTGGCCGGAATCCGCCGCACGCCGCCGAGGGAGGCCACGACGATGGTTGCCTCGAGGGCCCACAGCACGGGCAGTCCGTCGCCGGCGGGGGAGGACGTTCCCAGGTTGCCACCCAGGGTGCCTGCCGCGCGGATCTGGGGTGAACCGACCGTCCGGGCGGCCTGCGCCAAGGCTGGCACCAAGGCGGCAAGGTCGCCTCGCTCCATGTGCGACCACGGCACACCGGCGCCGATGGTCACCACGCCGGTGGTGGGATCGTGCGACCACTGCTGAAGTTCGCGGACACGCCTCAGGGCTACGACCTGGCGGGGGCGACGATGACCGAAGTTGGTCTCCACCATCACGTCGGTACCGCCGGCCAACAGGGTGGCCTCGGGGGTATCGGCCAGGATCGACAGCACCTCGTCGAGCGAGGTGGGAACGCAGACCCCCGACATCACGGCTCCCAACCGGCGAAGGCGTCGATCATGGCCGTGACATCGCCCAGGGGATACAGGATGGGGCAGGTGCAGCCGTGCTCCATGTAGGTCGCCACCTTGGCCCGGGCCTCGGCCGGGGTGCCACTGGCGGTGAGCATCTCGACGATCTCGTCGGGCACCAACTTCGAGGCTGCCACCACCTGTTCGTGGGTGGCGGGCCAGGTGAGCACCTCGCCCACGGCATCGAGCAGCGACTGTGGCACCCCCGACGCCTTCATGATGTGGGGTTGTTGGCCGAGGTACTGGGTGACCATCTGGCGAGCCATGTCGAGGGCCACCTTGCGGTCCTCGTGAACACTGCAGACCACCAACTGGGGACGGTCGATGTCGTTCACGTTGCGGCCGGCCCGCTCCGCCCCACGTGTCAGCGATTCCATGGCCTGCTCGTTGTACGTGGGGGACACCAGATAGTTCAGCACCACGCCGTCGGCGATCTCGCCGGTGAGTTCCATCATCTGCAGTCCGGTGGCACCGATGTAGATTGGAACGTCTTTGGCGCGACGCTCCTGGTAGACGTAGTCGAGTTCCACCCCGTCGAGGTGAACGAAGTCGCCGTGGAAGGTCACGGTCTCATTGGCCAGTAGGGCTCGAACGGCCGTGACGATCTCGCGCATGGCCCGGATGGGGCGCGCACGGTCGATGCCCACCTTGGCCGCCAGGGGGTCCCACCAGGCGCCGATACCCAGGATCACCCGGCCCGGGGCGAGATCGTCGAGAGTGGAGAACGTGGCGGCGAGGCGAGCCGGGTTGCGGCTCCAGCAGTCGACGACGCCCGACCCCACTTTGATGCGTTCGGTCACCGCAGCGAAGGCCGCCATGGGTACCGTGGCCTCGCGTACTAGGCGGCTCTCGGCCTGCCAGATGGCTTCGAAGCCTTTGGACTCGGCGTACCGGGCGAAGTCCATGCCCTGAGCCAGGGTGTGTGCGTCTTGGAGGTACAGGGCGACTCGGCTGGTCATGGGTTCTCCTGTGGGTGATGAGTCAGAGCAGGGCGTGGAGTCGGTGGGCTTGTTCGGTGGCCCGAGCGCGGACCTCGTCGAGATCGACCAGGGTGGGGCGACCGTCGTCGAACAGCACGACGCCGTCGGCCCGTTGCACCCGTTGGGCCCGAAGGCCGGGGGTGAACGCCACATGCCAGGCGCTGTCCGCGTGATCGTCGCTCCAGGTGACACGGTCGCCACGCACCTCGGGGGCCAGGTCTTCGCTTGCCGTCATCCACGACCACGCCGCCTCGGGTGAGGCGGTGACATCGTGACTGCGGTGCACCACGTAGGCGAGGCGCATCTCCTCGGGCATGTCGGCGCCGATACCGTCGGTCCCGAGCAGCACGTGGTTGGCGCGACGGGCCGGGTGGGCGTACCCGACGGCGTTGTTCAGGTTGCTGCGCGGGTTGTGAACGATGGTGCCGGGCAGATCACGGTCCAGATGCACGGCGTGCACGAGCAGCCAGTCCGGGCGGGCCAGGTGTTCCAGGCGGGCGCCGGCATCGATGTCCTCGGGGCCCTCTGCCACATGAACGTGCACGCCGACGCCGAGGTCGGCCGCGAGTCCGGCGGCCGCCTCCAAGGTGGCGTCACTGCAGGTGAATGCGGCGTGCACACCGACCATGCCCCGGCCGCCCTGGCGGATGAATCGCTCGTTCTCGGCCAGACCCCTGCGGGCTCCGTCGACCCCGTGGCGGTCGGTGACCCCGTAGCAGGTCACGACACGCACACCCACTGCGTCGCACGCCGCCGCGATCATGTCGAGGCTTCCCTCGATGGCGTTGGGGCTCTCGTGGTGGTCCACGATGGCGGTGGTGCCGCACTGGAGGGCCTCGACGGCACCCAGCATGGCCGACCAGTAGATCATGTCGAGATCGAGGGCGGCATCGAGTCGCCACCAGATCTGCTCGAGGATCTCACCAAAGGAGTGCGGGGTGTGCGGCGGGGCGGGCATACCCCGCGCAAGAGACGAGTACAGATGGTGATGTGCGCACACACGCCCTACGGTGACGGCCCCACCCAGTTCGGGAAGCGCCGCCTGTTCACTCATCGTCACTCGCGCCGGCCAAGGGAAGGCTCGTACGCCACTGACCGTCCCGGTCAGCCATGGCAGCGGCCACGGCACCAGCGGTGGGAACGAGGCCGATCTCACCCACACCCTTGATGCCGTAGGGGGCGTTGGGCTGGGGTGACTCGACCAGCATCACGTCGATGGGGGGCACGTCCTTGGGGCGCAGAATGCCCAGACTGCGCAAGGTGAGGTTGGTGGGAAACGCCGTGACGGGATCGGCTGGGAAGTCCTCGCTGAGGGCGTAGCCCAGCCCCATGTGCACGCTGCCTTCGATCTGGCCCTCGCACAGCACCGGATTCACCGCCCGGCCCACGTCGTGTGCCGCCACCACCCGTTGGATGGCGCCGGTGCTGCGATCCATGATGACGACCTGGGCGGCGTACCCGAAGGTGGAGTGGATCGTGGGGTTGGCCACGGTGCCCAACTTGTCGGTCCAGTCCACCCGGTACTCGCCGAGGTAGTCGATGTCGGGACGACAGCCGTCGGCGCGGGCGGCCTCGCAGGCGGCCTTCACGGCGCCGGCGCCCATGAGGGTGCCCCGCGACCCTGTCGTCTGGCCGATGCCCAACTCACGAGTCGTGTCCACGATGACCTCGACCCGAGCAGGATCGACCATGAGCTCCTCCACGGCGACCTGGAGGGCCACGGTATTGATGCCCTGCCCCATCTCGGTCCAACCGTGACGCACCTCGACCACACCGTCGGAACGGAACCGGACCACCGCGCCCGTCCACTCCTTGAAGCCGTTGCCCAGACCGCTGTTCTTCAGACCCAGCCCCAGGCCGACGGCATGCCCGGCGGCGCGCGCATCGTGGTACACGTCCTTCACGGCGTCGAGGCAGGCCTCGGCACCCAGGCATCCGTCGTCCATGATCTGCCCCGGCCCCCACACCATGCCCGGCTTGATCACGTTGCGCTTGCGAATCTCCCAGCCCGAGATGCCGACCTGTGCCGCCAGTCGGTCGAGGCAGCCCTCCATGGCGAACTGAGCCTGATTGGCACCGAACCCACGGAACGCCCCACACACCGGGTTGTTGGTGCGCACGGCGACGGCCGACACGTCGATGGCCGGCACGTGGTACGGACCACTGGCGTGACCTGCCATGCGCTCTAGCACCTTCATGCCCACACTGGCGTAGGCACCACTGTCGCCCACGGCCCGCACCCGCAACGCTCGCAGACGTCCCTCGGCATCGCAGCCAGCGATGTACTCCATGTGGATGGGATGGCGTTTGGCGTGCATGAGCAGGCTCTCCACCCGCGACAGCGTGCACTTCACCGGCCTTTGCAGCAGCCAGGCCGCCAACGCGGTGTGGGCCTGGTTCGACAGGTCCTCTTTTCCGCCGAAGGCGCCACCATTGGTCACCAACTCGACGGTCACCCGGTCGCGCTCCACGCCGAGGACGGCAGCGATGTCGTTGCGGTCGTCCCAGATGCCCTGACCACCGGAGTACACGTGCAACGTGCCGCGCTCGGTGTCGGGAATGGCGAGGGAACTCTCGGGTTCGAGGAACGCATGCTCCACCCTCTGGGTGGTGAAGGTCTCATGCACCACATGAGCGCAGGCGGCCAACTCGGCGTCCACATCGCCACGGGCGTACTCGCTCAGCGACAACACGTTCGACTCGGTGCCCCATACGGCGATCTCGTCGGTGGTGAGTGCCTCGTGCGGGTCGGTGAGGGGAGCCAGTGGGCGGTACTGCACCTCCACCAAGGTCGCTGCCGCCCGTGCGTGTTCGCGGGTGTCGGCCACCACCACTGCCAGTACGTCACCAGCGAAACTGGTGCGGCCACCCACCGGGATCATCAGTGGCCAGTCCTTATAGATGAGGCCGGTGCGTAGTTCGCCAGGGATGTCGTCGGCGGTGAACACGGCCGCCACGCCGGGCGCTCCCAGGGCGGCAGTGGTGTCGATGGCCAGCACGTCGGCTCGAGCATGGGCCGTGAGATGCAGTGCTGCGTGCAGCATGCTCGGCACCCGCATGTCGTCCACATAGCCACGGTCGCCCAGGGTCAACTCTTTGGCCTGGTAACGAACGCCGGAGGTTCCGATGCCGCCGGGAGTCTCCACCTCGAGGGTTCGCCCAGTCGCCACCGCCTCGATGGCGTCGAGCACCTTGACGTAGCCAGTACACCGGCACAGGTGTGCGCCGAGGTGCCGGGCCATGTCGTCCCGGCGCAGGTCGGCACCCTTCTTGTCGATCTGTGCCTTGGCTCGCATCACGATGCCGGGAATGCAGAAGCCGCACTGCAGGCCTCCACAGGCGGCGAACGCTGTGGCGAAGCGCTCACGTTCGGCAGGGTCCACGCCCTCCAACGTGAGGATGTCCTTCCCGGCAACCTTGTCGAGTGACTGCTGGCAACTGATGACCGCCTTGCCGTCGATGATCACCGTGCAGCAGCCGCACTGGCCACTGGGTGAGCACCCATCCTTGGCGGCGGTGAGGTGCAACTCGTCGCGCAGGGCGGCCAGCAGATGCGGGTGATCGCCCTGGACCGACACCGAGCGTCCGTTCACGGTGAGCGCCACGTCGGCGACTGGGGTGTTCTCGATGGCCGTCACATTTACATTCTGTCAAAGCATCTGGCGGCTGGCGATCATGTGGCATCTCGTTCACCCAATCGACCCACAGATGTGGTGTCGGGGAAGGGGGAGCGTCAGGCTTGGGTGACACCTCGTTGTGACGCGATGCGTCCGTACAGCTCGGGTCGGCGGTAGCGCTCGAAGTCGAACACGGTGCCCGTGTAGCGGGCGCACCAGTCCAGGTCACAGCGGGCGACGAGCAGTTCATCACCAGTGGTGAGTGCCTGGGCGACGATCTGGCCGCTGGGGGCGATGATGCAACTCTGCCCCAGGCTGTCGACCCCCTCTTCCACACCGCCCTTGGCCACGCCGACCACCCACGTGCCGTTCTGGTATGCCCCGGCCTGCATCACGAGTGCGTTGTGGAAGCCCTGCAGGATGTCCTGGCTGGGATCGGGGACGTAGTGGATGGGCGTGTTGTAGCCGCACAAGATCATCTCGACACCCTGCAGACCCATGACCCGATAGGTCTCTGGCCAACGGCGGTCGTTGCAGATCATCATGCCGAAGCGCCCGCCGAAGGCCTCCCACACCCCTGGCTCATGGGGGCCGGGCTCGAAGTAGTAGCGCTCGGCGTGCTGGAACGGGCGGTCGGGCTCGTGGTGCTCGTGGCCGGGAATGTGCACCTTGCGGTAACGGGCCACCACGGTGCCGTCGCGTTCCACGAGGATCTGGGTGTTGTACCGGTGCTGCACGCCTTGGGCGTCGGGCTCGGTGAGTTCGGCGTACCCCAGGCAGAAGCCGATACCCAAGTCTCGGGCCGTGTCGAACAGCACCTGGGTGTCGGGGCCGGGCATGGACCGCTCGTAGTAGTGATCGGCGGCAGCGAGATCGTCCACGAACCAACGCGGAAAGAAGGTGGTGAGAGCCAACTCGGGGTACACCACCACATCGCAACCGTGGTGTTTGGCCTGGCGCATGAGGGTGAGCAGACGCTCGACGACATCGCCTCGGCTGTGATCGGCCTGGATGGGGCCCAGCTGCGCTGCCCCTACGGTCACCACCCGGCTCATGCCGACACCGCCACATCGCGAAGGTCGCTGGCTGCGAGATCCAGCACCACCCGCCCCAGCAGGTCGGCACCGGCGGTGAGGTCGTCAGGTGAGGTGTACTCGGCCGGGTTGTGGCTGATCCCGCGCACACTGGGGACGAAGATCATGCCGGTGGGGCACACCCGGGCCAGCATCTGGGCATCGTGGCCCGCACCCGAAGGGAGGCGCTTCACGCTGAGGCCCATGGCGGCGGCGTGTTGCTCCACCCTGGTCACGACGGCCTCGTGGAAGATCACCGGCTCGAACCTCGCCAGTGGCCGGCGGGTGATCGTGACTCCTTCGGCCTCGGCCAACTCTTCGCAGCGAGCCGCTACCCGGGCTTCAGCCACCTGCAGGGTGGCCTCGTCGGTGTTGCGTACATCGACGGTGCACAGGGCGCGAGCGGGCACCACGTTGATGAGGTTGGGATGCAACTCGACCCGACCCATGGTGCACACCTGGGTGCCGCCCAACTCGAGGGCCAACCGGCGGAGGAACACCGCCAACTCGGCTGCCACGTAGGCCGGGTCATGGCGCAACGCCATGGGGGTGGTGCCGGCGTGATTCGACTGGCCGTGGATGGTGACCTCGGTCCACGAGATGCCCTGCACGCCGGTGACCGCACCGATGGTGATGCCTTCGGCCTCGAGCACCGGACCTTGTTCGATGTGTACCTCCACGAAGGCGTGGGGTACCGGACCCGGTGAGGGGAGCGTGCCCCGGTAGCCGATGCGGTCCAGTTCAGCACCCACCGTGGTGCCGTCGATACCGGTGGTGTCGAGTGCGTCGTTCAGCGGCATCCCACCCACGTAGACGAGGGAGCCCATCATGTCGGGCGCGTACCTGGCTCCTTCTTCGTTGGAGAAGAACGCCACCGCCAACGGCCGAGGTGGCACGATGCCCAACTCTTGGCAGCGCTGGATGACCTCGAGGCCTGCCAACACGCCGTAGTTGCCGTCGTAGCGGCCCCCTGTGCGAACCGTGTCGATGTGTGAACCCATCATGACGGGTGCACCGGCACCCGTCTCCCAGGTGCCGATCACGTTGCCCACCCCGTCGATGTCGACGCGCAGACCCAGGTCACGCATCCACTCGATCACCAGGTCCCGGCCACGCCGATCATCGTCGCTGAAGGCCAATCGGCATGAACCACCACCGTCGATGGGGCCGATGGCGGCCAACCGGTCCAGGCGGTCGAGCAGTCGCGGTCCGTCGACGCTGAAGCCACTCAGGGGCATCGTCTCCGACAAGGTCATGGTGCGGAGCATACGGATCGGCGTCGGGTGCACGTCGTAGCCTGCGCACATGACCGCAGCGGCCGTCGACCGTCACCGCCTCGCCGAACTTCACCGAAGTGAGCAGCAGCGTTTCATCGAGTCTCATCCCCGAGCGGCCGAGGCTGCTGCCGCAAGCGCACGACATCTGCTCGGTGGCGTCCCGATGCCGTGGATGACGCGCTGGCCGGGCGCCTTCCCCATCGTGGTCGACCGAGCCCATGGCGCTCGTTTCACCGACATCGACGGCCACGACTACATCGACCTGTGCCTGGGAGACACCGGCGCCATGACCGGACACGCGCTCGCCTCGGTGGCCACTGCGGTGAGCGAGCAGGCGCAGCGGGGATTCACCACCATGCTGCCCAGCCGTGATGCCGGTTGGGTGGCCGACGAGTTGGCTCGGCGTTTCGGTCTGGACCGCTGGCAGTTGGCCATGACCGCTACCGACGCCAACCGGTTCGTGTTGCGGTTCGCCCGCCACCTCACCAAGCGCCCGAAGGTGTGTGTGATGGACTGGTGCTACCACGGCACCGTGGATGAGACCCTGGTGATCCTCGACGAGAGTGGCAGCACCGTGAGCCGTCCGGGTGCCATTGGACCCCAGGTCGATCCGGCGCTGACCACGGTGGCGGTTCCCTTCAACGACCTCGGCGCCCTGGAACAGGCCTTGGCCACCGGCGACATCGCAGCGGTGCTCATGGAACCGGCACTCACGAACATCGGCATCGTGCTGCCCGATGTGGGGTATCTCGAAGGTGTGCGGGCCCTCACCCGGCGCCACGGTGCACTGTTGATCATCGACGAGACCCACACCATCTGTGTGGGCCCGGGTGGTTGCACCCGGGCCTGGAACCTCGAGCCCGACCTGTTCGTGATCGGCAAACCCATCGCCGGAGGTATTCCGGCGGCGGCCTATGGCATGACGGCAGCGGTGGCCGCTGCGCTGGAGGCCGACATGCTGGGCCACGACATCGACGTGAGTGGGGTCGGCGGCACCCTCACCGGGAGTGCCCTCGCCCTGGCTGCCATCCGGGCCACCCTGTCCGCCAGCCTGCGCCCCGAGGACTTCGCGGTGGCCGAACCCCTGGCCACGGCATGGACACAGGGTGTTGCCGACGTCATCGAGCGGCATGCGCTGCCCTGGCACGTGCAGCAGTTGGGCACGCGGGCCGAGTACTGGTTCTGTCCGCCGCCGCGCAACGGTGCACAGGCGGCCGCCGCCGTCGATGCCGAACTGGACGCCTTCATGCACCTGTGGGCTCTGAATCGGGGAATCCTGCTCACCCCGTTCCACAACATGGCGTTGTTCTCGCCGTTCCACACCGCTGCCGACGTCGATCACCACACCGAGGTGTTCGCCGCTGCGGTGGCGGCCCTGACCGGTTCCGACGGCTGAGCGCGTCGATGGTCGGCGACCTGGTGGTGGTGGCGGTGGTGGCATTGCTGGCCAGCACCCTGCAGGCCATTGCGGGGTTCGGCTTCGCTCTCCTCGCCGTACCGGCCATGGCGTCGGTGGTGGAACCACGGGTGGCGGTGGTGGTGTGCACGGCACTGGGCCTGATCACCAGTGCGGTGCAGGCTGCGGTGGAACGACACCACACCGACGGTGACCTGGTGCGGCGATTGTCATGGGCGGCAATCGCTGGGATGCCGTTCGGACTGGTGGTGTTCCTCACCGTCAGCGACGCCGTGCTGCGTGTGCTGTTGGCGGGTGGGGTCATGGCGGCGGTCGTGCTGCTGGCCCGGGGGATCGACCTGCGTCACGTCGGCCCGACCTTCGACCGGTCGATGGGGTTCATCAGTGGGGTGCTGTCGACCTCGTTGGCCACCAACGGACCGCCCCTGGTCTTCGGCCTCCAGGCGCGGCATCTGCCGTCGGAACGGTTCCGGGCCACCCTGGCCACGGTGTTCGTGATCAGCGGTGCGGTGAGCCTGGGAGCCTTCGCCATCAGCGGACGCCTGACCTCGACGGCCTTGGGTGGGGTGGCGGTGGGTCTGCCCGCCATCGCCATGGGTGTGCCCTTGGGGCGCAGGCTGCACCGACGTGTACGACCACAACGCTTCCGGCAGTTGGTGTTGGCCCTGATGGTGGTCGCAGCGTTCAGTGCTCTGGCGGCTGCCATCACCCGTTGACGGCCCTCACCGGTCGGGGGAGGTCAGGCGCCGTTTCCGAACCATTCCATCCATGCCTGGCGGCTGGGGGGCTTGTACACGTAATTCGCGGCGCGCACCTCGCCCATGGATGCAGAGGCGGGGGCCGAGTAGCGGTGGCCGGGGTACAGCACGGTGTCGTCGGGCAGTTTGGCCAGCACCTGGAGGCTGTCGTACATGGCGGCCGGATCGCTTCCCGGCAGATCGGTACGGCCACAGCCGTCGAGGAACAGCGTGTCGCCCGACACCAGGCAGCCGTGCACCAGGAAACACTGGCTCCCCGGGGTGTGGCCTGGAGTGTGGATGAGCGTCACGTCCACACCGCCCACCTTCACCACGTCACCGGGTTCGTGAGCGACGAGATCCTCGGGTCCCACGCCCGTGGTGCGGGTGACCCACGGAGCCTCGTCACGCTGCACGTGGATGCGGGCGGGGGTGCGCTCCAGCAGACGGGCGATGCCCTCGATGCGGTACCCCATCATGGAGCCGCCCACGTGATCCGGGTGGTAGTGGGTGGCCAACACGTGTGTGACCCGCATCCCATCGGCTTCCACCAGATCGATCAACTCGTCCACGGCGTAGGCCGGGTCCACCAGGGCGCACTCGCCCGTGGCGCGATCGCCGATGACGTAGGCGAAGTTCACCATCTGCGTGGCGAGGGGATCGCCCACAGCGAAGTCACGGCCCGAGAGCAACTGGCGGAGGTACACCTGGGTCTCCATCGTCTACAGCGTAGGGGTGCCTAGCCTGAGCGGCATGGACCCGACGAGTACCTATGGCCCTGGTGAACCCCTGGAGTCCCTCGAGGAGGGCATGCCCCTGCTGGTGGGCGGCGACCGAGTGGTGCGAGTCGGGAGGGCGTTGGCCGAGACCTTCAGCCCAGGGGACCGCCTGGTGGTGGTCCACGACGGCGGCGAGATACTGCACCTGCCGGCCAGCGAACTGCGGGCAGTCGATGCCGTGATGGCACCTGCGGTGCGCGCCTTCGCCGAGTTGGCACGGGTCACCGATGCCCAGATCGACCGGTGCTTCGAGGGGATGGCACAACGTCTCGACGATGCAGCCGTGGTCGCCGCACTGGACGGGGTCAACCGTGCCGACGTGGCTGCGGCGTCGGCACGTGGGCGCTCCACCACCCGACTGGTGCTGGACGACACGATGCGCCGCGGCATGGTGGAGGGCCTTCGCATGTGGGCGGCGTTGCGGGTGGGCCGTGACGATGTGGTCGACACCGTGCATCACGACGGGTGGCAGGTGCAGATCAGACGCGCTCCGCTGGGAGTGGTGGGCTTCGTGTTCGAAGGCCGACCCAATGTGCTCGTGGACGCCGCGGGGGTGCTGCGCAGTGGCAACACCGCAGTGTTGCGTATCGGCAGCGACGCATTGGGCACCGCCCGAGAGGTGATGCGCCTCGTCATCGCTCCCGCCCTGGCCGAGGCGGGCCTCCCGGCTGGAGCCATCGGTCTGGTCGACGCCACCTCGCACGCGTCGGGCTGGGCGTTGTTCGACGACCGCCGCCTGGGTCTGGCGGTGGCGCGTGGTTCGGGTCCGGCCGTGGCGCAACTGGGAGCGGTGGCCCGTCAGGCCGGGACTCCGGTGAGCCTGCACGGAACAGGTGGTGCCTGGTTGGTGGCGGGGGAGCGGGCCAATGCCACGTGGCTCGGCGAGGTGGTGCGACGCTCGCTCGACCGCAAGGTGTGCAACACCTTGAACGTGTGTTGCGTGGTGGCGTCCCGAGCGGCCGAGTTGATGCCGGTCGTGGTGGCCGCTCACCGTGCTGCGGCCGAGATCCGCAACGCCACGCCTCGTCTGCATGTGGTGGCCGGGAGTGAGTCGTGGTTGGCCGGCGTCGAGGCAGAGATGATCGGCGAGGCCGACCTGGCTCGCGAATGGGAGTGGGAGCAGGACCCCGAGATGTCGGTGGTGGTGGTGGACGACCTCGAAAGCGCCATCGACTTGTGCAACCGGTACAGCCCCCGGTTCGTGGCCAGTCTCGTCTCGGACGACGCCGTCGAACACGAAAACTTCTGGCAGGGCGTCGATGCTCCGTTCGTGGGGAACGGCTTCACCCGGTGGGTCGACGGTCAGTACGCCCTGGGTCGACCCGAACTGGGCCTGTCGAACTGGGAGGGTGGTCGCCTCTTCGCTCGCGGGGGTGTGTTGTCGGGTGATTCGGTGCACACCGTGCGTCTGCGTGCCGTACAGACCGACCCGACATTGCAGCGCTGACGATCCCGTTGCGACTGGTCTCAGTGGCCGAGGAGGCGTCGCAGCAGGCCATCGACGAGTCGTGGTGAGCGACCGGCCGTCATGTCGCGATGGTCGGCGAACCGGGCCAGGCGCACCATCGCATCGATACCCAGCCAGCGGAGGGGCTCGGGTTCCCATCGTCGGCTGCGGTGGCCCACCCACGCCAACTCGGTACGTGCCGAGGCGCGATCGCTGATCAGGTCGGCGATGGTGCGACCTGCCAGGGCGGCGGCCGCCACCCCCTCGCCCACGTATCCGCCAGCCCAGGCCCAACCCCGATGCTCGTCCACGCCCACCGACGGGTGCCAGTCACGGGCGATCCCCAAGGGGCCACCCCAGTGGTGGGTCACCTCGACGTTCTCCAACGAGGGGAACAACTCGGCCAACGTGGCCACCAGGTGATGGCGCGTGGGGTCGTGGGCGTCGAAGGTGGGGGCGATCCTCGACCCGAGGTGGTAGGGCGCACCTCGGCCACCGAACGCCAGGCGACCGTCGGCGGTTCGCTGCCCATAGATCACGGTACGGCGGGCGTCGTTGAACACAGCCCGTCCGGCAAGGCCGATCTCGTCCCACTGATCCTTCGAGAGGGGAGCGGTGGCGATCATCATGGAGTACACCGGGATCAGCGATCGCCGCAGTCGGGGGAGTCGAACGCTGTAGGCCTCGGTGGCTCGCACCACCCACCGAGCCGGCACCGTCACGCCGCCGACCCTCACCGCACGCGGTGCCACGTCGTCCACTCGAACACCTTCCACGATGACCCCACCACGGCGCTCCACGGCTGCGGCGAGCCCCTCCACGAGGCGCCTCGGGTGTACCGCAGCGGTCTGAGTGCTGAAGGAGGCACCCCGCACCCGTGTGGCTCGGGCGATCGTGGCGGCCTCGTCGGGGTCCATCCAGTGCATGGCCGCATCGTCGAACCCGTGACGTCGGTACTCGGCGACCAGCATTCGGATGCGCTGTTCCTGGGCGGGATTGCGCGCCCACTGCAACCACCCGCCGTCAGCCCAGTGAGCGTCGATGCCTTCGTGATGGCACACCGATCGGATCTGCTCCACCGTGTCGACCAACGCGCTGCGCCATGCGGCACCGGCGCCGGGACCGTGTCGACGGTCGACCTCGTCGAGGGAGAGAGGAATCTCGGGGGTGCACCAACCTCCGTTGCGGCCACTGGCTCCGAATCCCACGCGCTCGGCTTCGAGCACCAGCACCTGCAGTGACGGTTGGTCACGCAGCAGGTGGTAGGCGGTCCACAGTCCGGTGAACCCCGCACCGATGATCACCACGTCGGCACCCTGGCGCAGGTGTTCGCTGGAGTCGTCGCCCCGCACCGGAGTTGCTGCGGCGCGCTCGTCGCTCCACAGCACTGTGGCGGTTGCCACCGTGGTCACGCCTCCGAGACGGTCAGGGGCATGTTGTCGATGAGGCGCACCTCACCGAACCACACTGCGGCGAGCACCACGGCATCGCGGTCGACCATCTCCAATGGGGTGAGCGTGTGGGCATCCACGATCGCCAGATACTCGACCCGGGCGCGGGGCTCATGCTCGAGCACCACCCTGGCAGTCTCCTCGAGGGCCACGACCGACCGCTCGCCTCGCTGGAATGCCGACACGGTGGCATCGAGGGCCCTCGGCACGCAGACGGCCGCAGCACGGTCCTCGGACCCCAGGCGACGATTGCGACTGGACAACGCCAGGCCGTCGCCTTCACGCACCGTCGGAGCCGCCACGATGGTCACGCCCAGATCGAGGTCGCTGACCATGCGGCGCACCACCGCCAACTGTTGGTAGTCCTTCTGGCCGAACACCGCCGAATGTGGGCGTACGGCGGTGAGCAGTTTGGTGACCACGGTGGCCACGCCCCGGAAATGTCCGGGTCGACCGGCACCCTCCAACGGGTCGGCCAAGCCGCCGGGTTCCACGTGGGTCTGAAACCCGGGTGGATACATGGCCGCCGCGGTGGGGGCGTACACCGCCTGAATCCCGGCGTCGGCGCAGGCGTGGAGATCGTCGTCGAGTGGCCGCGGGTACCGATCGAAGTCGTCTCGTCGGTCGAACTGGAGTGGATTCACGAAGATGGAGGCCACCACCACATCGGCGTGTTGATGGGCGATGCCCATGAGCGCCACGTGACCGTCGTGCAGGGCACCCATGGTCGGTACGAAGCCGATCTGCTGTCCGGCGCGACGTCGTTCGTCGCTCCACCGACGCATGGAGTCGGGGTGATCGAACACCTCCATGTCGGGTGACCTAGTGGAAGCTGTGGGCGTCGTCGGGCCAGCGCCGTTCCCGCACCTCGGCCACGTAGTCGCGGGTGGCGGCCACGGCGAGTTCGCCGAGCTCGGCGAAACGCTTGGTGAACTTGAGCGACAGGTCCGACAGTCCGAGCACGTCGTGCACGACCAGCACCTGGCCATCGCAGTCGGGTCCGGCACCGATGCCGATGGTGGGAATGGACAACTTCTGGGTGATCTCGGCAGCGAGGTCCCGCGGCACACCTTCGATCACCACGGCGAAGGCGCCGGCCTGCTCCACGGCATGGGCGTCCTCGAGGAGGCGTTCCCGGCTGCCAGCACTCTCACCACTGTTGCGGCCCTGCACTTTGTGGCCACCCATGCGGTGGTAACTCTGCGGTGTGAGGCCGATGTGGCCCATCACCGGAATGTCCACCCGGGCGATGGCGGCGATGGTGTCGGCCATGGCCACTCCGCCTTCCAACTTCACCGCTTCGGCGCCTTCCTTGATGAGACGAACCGACGAGGCCACACCCTGTTCGGGATTGACCTGGTAGGACCCGAACGGTAGGTCGCCCACCACCAGGGCTCGGGGAGCGGTTCGGGCTACGGCCCGTACGTGGTAGGCCATGTCGTCGAGATCGACAGGCAGGGTGGTGGAGGTTCCTTGGAACATCATCCCCACCGAGTCACCCACCAGGATCATGTCCACCCCGGCGGCGTCCACCAGGCGGGCGAACGTGGCGTCGTAGGCGGTGATCATGGCGATGGGACGACCGTCGCGTGCCTGGGCAGCGAGGGAGGGCACCGTGACCTTGGGGCGTGAGGTGGGTGAGGACATCGCAATCCCCTCCTGGAAACTGGCGGTGATCGCTTGGCGGTCACCCACCGGCCGGTCGACCGGTACCCCAGTCTGCCAAGTGATGGGCGAAATCACCCAGACGGGGCTGCATCTGGGGCGAGGTCCCTCCACGCAGGCGGTCCCCCCGGGTGACCGGTGGCGGTGATGACTGCCCTGATACACGCCAGCGCGAACACATCGGCGGCGGCGGCCAGCAGTGCGTCACGCTCGACCAGGGTCGCCGAGCCCCCGGTTTCTCCGGTGGCCACGCCGAACACGGTGTCGCCGTCGCGCATCAGATGCGCTGGGCGAACGGCCCGTGCCAGACCGTCGTGGGCGGAGGTGGCGAGGCGTTGGGACTGAGCCTTGTCGAGGTGTGCCGATGTCGCCACCACACCGATGGTGGTGTTGAGCGCAGCGGGCGGGGGAGTGCTCACCACATCGGCCAGGCTGCGTCGCTCGGCAGCGGTGGGTCGACCCAGGCCCAACTGCGACCAGGTCCACCGCTCGTGAGGAAGTCCGGTGGCGGGGTCGATCACCGAACCGGCGGCATTCACGACGGCCAAGGCGGCCACCACATGGCGGCCGACCCGGCGACTGGCCGAACCCACGCCGCCCTGGAGGCCTCCGGCACGCGCTCCAGTGCCGCCACCTACCGAGCCCTGCGCCTCGGGTCGGGCGCGGGCGGCTTGGGCCGCCCGGTAGCCGAAGGTGGCGTCGGGTCGGGCGTCGAAGCGGCCACCGCGTCCCAGGTCGAAGATGACCGCTGTCGGCACGATCGGTACCACCCAGTGATCGTCCTCGCCCACCTTCACCCCCTGGGACCGTTCGGCGAGCCACTGCATCACACCGTCCGCCGCCGCCAGACCGTAGGCACTTCCCCCGGTCAGGCACACAGCATCCACCCGGTCCACCAGGTTCTCGGGCCGCAACACATCGGTTTCGCGGGTACCGGGCGCTCCACCACGGACGTCGACTCCACCCACGGTGCCCGGTGGCAGCAGCACCACCGTGGACCCGGTGCGCCAGCCGCCGCGTCGCCGATCGGCGTGACCCACCCGAAGCCCTGGGACGTCGGTGAGGTGGCCGGAACCGATCACTGTGTGGTTCCTCGGCTCACGGCAAGCGAGAACACGCCCATGTTGCCCAGGCGCCAGCGCACCGTGAGGCGCCACCGGGTGATCCGCCACTCGTCGTCGTGCCACCGCAGCGTGCCGTCGTAGTGGCCACCGAGTTCGCACCAGTTCACGTCGTCGGGGCGTTGGAACGTCGCCATCGATTCGGGTGAGAACCAGTGCTGCGCCCGAAGTTCCACCCGCACCTGTGCGGTCTGCTCGCCGTCGGATCGCACCGTCACGTTGGTCATCTGATGCTGTGTGGCGTCGAAGTTCCCGTTGACCGCCCGCACCCGGGCCACCCAGTCGTCAGCCGACATCTCCGAGGCCGGGGTGCCCATGAACGACGAGAAGTCGAACCAGCAGGTGGACGTGAAACACGAGCGGTAGCGCTCCCAGTCGCGTTCGTCGATGCCGGAGGCGTAGCGGTAGATCACCTCGGGAGCCAGCGTCAGGTCCATGTCGGGAGGTTGGCACACCGGGCCACGACAGTCGAAGGCGGTACGGTGCGGCATCGTGGCGAGCATGAGCAGACCGACCCCGTGGTGGCGACGCGCTGAGACCTGGGCGGCGCATGCTGTGGGTGAGGGGGTGCTGCGCAGCCACGAGCGGCTCCGACGAATGGCCGCCATCGGTCCCGACACACGCCGCGGGAAGCGATTCGGAACCTTCGGGGAGGGAAGCATCATCTGCTTTCCCGCCAACACCGTGTTCAACGAGCGGTACATCCACATTGGTTGCCACACCATGATCGGACCTGACGTGACGCTGTCGGCGGGTATGGTGCCCGGCCAGCAGTGCGTGCACGATCACATCGTGCGCATCGGCGACCGGTGCCTCATCGGCAAGGGCAGTGGCATCGTCGGTCACTTCGGTATCGACATCGGCGACGACGTGTGGACCGGACATCACGTCTACATCACCGATCAGAACCATGGCTATACCGATGTGGACCTGCCGATCTCTCGTCAGACCATGCCCGAGCGGCCAGTGCGCATCGGCGATGGTTCGTGGCTCGGCTTCGGCACGGTGGTGCTGCCGGGGGCCGACATCGGGCGGCACGTGGTCATCGGGGCGAATTCGGTGGTGACGGGCACCATTCCCGACTTCAGCGTGGCAGTGGGTGCACCCGCCAGAGTGATCCGTCGTCACGAACCAGGTGTTGGTTGGGTGAGCGTCTGATCAGGTGGTGAGGTCCCGTGGGGGCGCGCACTCGGGCATCTCGTTGTCACCGGCAAAGGTCTCGAGGCGCTCACTGAGGGGCAGGCCGTCGCTCTGGGTCTCGGCGAAGGGGCGGTTGATCCCGGCTCGCAACAGATCGGTGTAGTCCCGGCGGTCCTGGAGGTACACGCGGTACTCACCCTCCCACATGGGAATGAGTTCCTGGCCTTTGGCGTCGGTGGGTTGCACGGCGACGACCTCGTCCAACATGCGGCTGAGGATGTCGGTGGCGCGGTCCACGAGAGCTGCACGACCGGCGAGGGCGTCGGGGCCCACATCGTCGAGTCGTCGGAGGTCGGTGAGGGCGAGACGCTCGACCTCGGCGCGCTCACAGATCGCCTGCGCCCGGGCGGCCCACTCGCGGTCGTAGATCTTGTTGATCGCCTCTTTGCTGGCGAAGAACAGGCCGTACACCCACATGGCGATGATCAAGGCCATGGCCACGAAGAGGAACGCCTTGGCCGCCACGGTCCAGACGCGTCGCGTGATGCCCGCCGACCGGGCCGATGTGGGATCCGTGGCCGTCATCGCGAGGACACCCCCGGGCGATAGGACACGGCGAGATGCGCCACACCGCCGCCTACCCCGACGGCAACAGCGACCACGGCCCCCCACCACTGCTCGAGGTGCCAGCCGAGTGCCTCGTCGAGTGACACACTGCCAGCACCCATGATGCCCACGGCCAGAGAGGCCGCGGCGATGGAGGCCACGTACTCCCAACCCTGGCCCTGGTTGAAGATGAAGAACCCGGTGCGTCGGTGAGCCACGAACCAGGCCACCAGCATGAGCGAGATCATCGCAGCTGCGGCCAACGACGTGAGGAGACCCACTGCGAACAGCACGCCGGCGCCGATCTCGGTGAACGCTGCCATGCGTGCCTGTGCCTGGGGCCATTTCATGCCGATACTGCCGAACCATCCGGCGGTACCGGCGAGACCCGAGGCGCCTCGGATCTTGTTCAGGCCGTGTGCGGCGAGGAACAGTCCGAACACGAGGCGGATGACCAGCGCCGCAAGATCACCGGGTTCCATGTGTACTCCTCATCGCCGGTGCACTCACGGCTCCGGCACGCTCCGAGCCTACGGTTCCTTCACCGCCGGCGCATCACGAAGCCCGCGCTACCGTGACCGTCGGGCACTGCTCGTAGGCCGCTCGATGCGACGGAGGAACGATGACGACGGAGTGGAAGCCGGTGGCGGTCGTGACGGGTGCCGCATCGGGTATCGGGTTGGCGGCGGCGAGAGTGTTCGCCGAGCGGGGTGCCGGTGTGGTGGCCGTGGACGCCGTGGAGATGTCGGCATTGGCAGGCGTTCAGAACGTGGTGACCTTGGTGGGCGACGTCTCCAGCGATGAGACGAACCAGGCGATGGTGGCAGCCTCACTGGAGCGCTTCGGCCGTGTGGATGTGGCGGTGCTGAACGCCGGCATCGTGGGCAGTCCGTCGCTCGAGGCCTCGGGCGCCATCGAGCGCCTCGACCAGATCTTGGCGGTGAACGTGCGTGGCGTGGCCCTGGGTGTGCGCCACGCCGCACCAGCGATGCGAGCCCATGGTCAGGGTGCTGTCGTGGTCACGGCATCCACCTCTGGTCTGGGAGGCGATCCAGGCAGTTGGGCCTACAACGCTTCCAAGGCGGGGGTCATCAACCTGGTCCGAGCGTTGGCGATCGACTACGCCGCCCAGGGTGTACGCGTGAACGCCGTTGCGCCGGGACCGGTGGAGACCGGAATGACCCGAAGGTTGCTGGACGCCCCGGAACTTCACCGTCAGATGGCGCGCCGCATTCCGCTGCAACGCTGGGGTCAGCCCCAGGAACTCGCCGAGGCGATGTGGTTCCTCGCCTCGCCGGCGGCCTCGTTCATCACCGGTGTGACCCTTCCGGTGGACGGTGGGCTCAGCGCCAACGCAGGTCACTTCGATCTGCCTGCCCGCCCCGAGATCTGAGGGCCCGAGGTCATGGAACTGGTGCTCATCCGCCACGGCGAACCCGAGTGGGTGCGTGACGGTTTGAACGTCGACGATCCGCCCCTCACCTTGCGGGGTCACGAGCAGGCACGACGGATGGCAGAGGCACTGGCCGAGGAGCACTTCGACGAGGTGTTGGTGTCACCCTTGGTACGAGCCCGGCAGACGGCGGCTCCACTGCTGGAGCGTCTCGGACGCGACGAAGTGGTGGCCCCGTGGCTGGAAGAGATCCGTAACCCGATGTGGCACGGCACTCCTGCCGAGAAGGCCGAGCAGGCCTATCAGGAGCAGCGGGCTCGGCCACCGCAGCAGCACTGGTCGGGACTGGACGGCGGCGAGGCCGTGGACGCCTTTCAGGAGCGCATTCGCCTGGGCGCCTCGCTGTTCCTGGCCGAACGAGGTGTGCAGCGCGTCGACGACGAACTCCCCATCTGGCGGCTCGAGTCGCCGAGGATCCGCATCGCTCTGGTGGCGCACGCCGGGACGAACAGCGTGACCCTGTGTCACCTTCTCGGACTTCCCGCCACCCCTTGGGAGTGGGAGCGTTTCGTGCTTCAGCACGCCAGTTGCACCAGGGTGGAGGCCGTCGAGGTGGGAGGCCTCCACACCTTTGCCCTCACCCGACTGTCCGATGTGGAGTATCTCCCGAACGCCGATCGCACTCGCTGAGGAGTCGACACCCGAGTCGGGCAGCGCCACCTACAGTGCGCTCATGCACGATGTGGTGGATCCCGACCGATTGAAGCGCTTCTCGTTCCACGTGTTCACCAAACTGGAAGGTGCCGTGACCGCCGGCATGATCCATCTTGGTGACCGCCTGGGCCTGTACCGGACGCTCGCCGCTGCTGAAGCACCCCTGACCAGCGCCGAGTTGGCCGAGCGCACGGGCCTGCACGAACGGTGGGTGCGGGAATGGGCCTACAACCAGGCGGCGGCCAAGATCATCAGGGTCGACGCCACGATGCCGGGACACGAGGTGTTCGACCTGGCTCCCGAGGCCGTGGCGGTGCTGGCCGACGCCGAGGCTCCGACGTTCGGCATGGGTATGTTCCACCAACTCCCGCACCTCATGCGCACGCTGGAGGACCTTCCCGAATCGTTCCGCACCGGCTGCGGTTTCGACTACGACCATCACGGTCTCGAAGGTGCCATCGGCATCGAGCGGAGTTTCGAGCCGTGGAGTACCGCCAACCTCATCCCGGTGGTACTCCCGGCACTCGACGGCATGGTGGAGCGACTGGAGCGGGGTGCCCGAGTGGTCGACATCGGCTGCGGAGCAGGAAGTGTGTTGCTCCAACTCGCAGCGGCATTTCCCGCCAGCACGTTCCACGGCTATGACATCTCGCAGTACGCGTTGGGACGGGCCGACGCCAAGCGTGAGGCGGCAGGACTGGCCAACGTGTCGTTCCACGATCCACGACGTGATCCCTTGCCCAGCGACGGAAGTGTGGACCTGGCACTCACCTTCGACTGCATCCACGACATGACTCATCCGCACGAGGTGATCGGGGCACTCGCCCGTGCCCTCGGCCCCGACGGCACGTGGCTGCTCGTGGACATCAAGGCCCTCGACACCTTCGAGCAGAACGCCGCCAAGAACCCCATGGCCTCGCTCATGTACGGGATGAGCGTGATGAGTTGCATGGCGTCAGCACTATCGGAACCCGGTGGCGCCGGTCTGGGGACCTTGGGCCTGCCCGAGTCACGGGCCCGTGAGTTGGCCTCGGCGGCTGGCTTCACCCGTTTCCGGCGCCTCGCCATCGACCACTCGGTCAACGCCTTCTTCGAGGTTCGCCGCTGATCAGTCGGGCTTGGCGCAACCGTCGATCGCCTTGACGATCGGGTAGGGGTTGATCGCTGCGCCGCCACCGGGATGCACCTCGAAGTGGAGATGCGGGGTGGAGGAGTTACCGGTGGAGCCGTTGAAGCCGATGACCTGTCCCGCCGTCACCTCGGTACCCACTTCGATGCCCTCGGCGAAACCCGAGAGGTGAGCGTAGAAGTAGTAGGTGCCGTCAGGGGCGGTGAGGCGCAGGCCGTTGCCCGTCAGGGTACCCGGCCGGTCGTTGTACACCCGGGTGATGGTGCCGGTGACCACGGCATAGATCTCCAGGCCCGAGGCACCGATGATGTCGACGCCCTCGTGGCGACGCCCACCGGACCGGGCGGCACCCCAGGTATCGATGAAGAAGCAGGGACCCTGCATGGGGAACACCTCGATGCTGTGGCGAGCCACGCTGGGATCGAGGTGCAGACTCAGCGCCTCCCACGTGGCCCGGTCCACGAGGCCGTTCACGGTGAGGCCACGGTTGGTCTGGAACGTCCGCAGCGCAGCGGCAGTTCCCGAACCGAACGCGCCGTCGGCTCCGCCAGGCACCCTGATGCCATTCCAGATCAGCGCCTCTTGCACCCGCTTCACGTCGGGACCCTGAGCACCGAGGCGCAACATCACCGTCGAGGGATCCACCGCCGGCGCTGCAGCAGGCGTCGGGGCGCTCGAGTTGTCGCCCGCCGGTGCGATCAGAGCCCGGTAGGTGGCCTGGTCGACCGTCCCGGTGACCGGGAGGCCGTGACGACGCTGGAACGTGCGAACAGCGGTTTCGGTGGCGGCCCCGAAGGTGCCATCGGCGCCTCCACGTTCGGTGTTTACAGCGGCGATGAGTGCCCGTTGGAGTTCGGCGACGACGTCGCCTCGTGCGCCGAGGGAGACCGGAGCGGTCAGTGCTCCCGGTGTGGCAGGGCGCGCGGCCGGTGCGGGAAGGGCGGCGGGGTCGGCGGCCTGGCCTCGCCGGGCGGTGGCGGTGGGAGTCGTGGCGACGATACGCGTCGTGAGCAGTCCGAGAGCGACGAGGGTGTGCCCGTCGGCGGTGCCCGACACCGGAAGGCCACGCTCGGTCTGGAACGCCCGAACAGCGGCCTGAGTGGCCTGGCCGAACACGCCATCGGCTCCGCCCCGCACGGTGACACCCGAAGCGATGAGAGCTCTCTGCAGGTCGGCCACGGCGGGTCCACGGGTGCCGAGATTCAGCGACGTCGGCATCGAGGTCAACGTGGCGTGGTTCTGCATGGCGAGTTCCACGGCGGCGGCGTCCTTGGCCTGATTGGCCGGGCAGCATGCGGGGCACTGGCAGTCGTTCGAAGCGTTGGCGTGCCCCACAGGCCCCACCAAGCCACCGGCGATCACGAGTCCGGTCATCACAGCGGCGGTGTTGCGGATCCATCGGTTGCGGCGGGGGCTCATCGTCATTGCTCTCCTCAGACGTACGGGAGAGGTATCGGGCCTTGGGCCGCCGACCTTGAGAAAAAACTGAAGATCAGTCCGTGAGCAGGGGCGACGCGCCCGGCAGAGGTGCCCAGTGCCGCCCGACGAACCGCCATCCGGCGTCGGTGAGTTCCAGTTCGTCCTTCGAGACCGCAAGGAGTTCGTGAACGGCTCCGTTGGCGTCAGCGCGCCGCTGCGACACCACGACTCGGGCGGTGGCCCTGCGTCCATCGGCATCGACGTCGAGACTCACCAGGGGAGCGGTGTCGAGCGTCCACTGCCAACGGCGTCGTTCTGTGGCCCAGTGCGCCCGCAGTGCAGCCTCCCCCTCCAGTGTCTCGCCGTCGGGCAACACCCACCGGCCGTCGCGATGCCAGGTCGCCATCCACCGGTCCTCATCGCCGTGGGTCATGGCATCGCACCAGCGCGTGATGAGGCGATGGAGTTCTGGTTCGGCGACCTGGAGGACGCCGGGGGAGGCAGGGGCCGGAGCCGAGCCCTCCAGCACGTCGAGAGGAACACCCAGTTCCGACGAGGCTGCCACTCGTAGGTGGTGCAGCAGGCGTTCACGGGCCAGAACCCCGTCATGTGCGGCGAACTGCACCGCCAGACCGTCGACCAGTCCCGACAGGCGTTCGGCCGCTGCAGCCGGGTCGACGCAACGGAACTCGCCTCGGTCCACGCCGAACTGCACGAGGTGCTCGAGGACCCGGGTCGACTCGATGTCGAGTTCCTGGCTGATACGGCGCATCAACGGATTTCGCAGGGCTTCACCCCAGGCGTCGATCCACAGCATCCACTCCAGGTTCTCGCTGCCCTCGGGGATGCTGTCGAGCAGCCACCGGTCCAGTTGGGCGATGGCCGTGGGTGCCTCGGCCAACTGCTCGCCGAGTTGTTCGAGATCCTTGCGGGCGAAGTGAGCAAAGGCCTCTGCCAGCAGATGCTCCTTGGAGTCGAAGTGGTAGTGGATGAGACTGGTGGACACATCCAACTGGGTGGCCACGTCGCTGATACGGGTGCCGGCGAACCCCCGCTCGATCACCACAGCGCAGGTGGCCTCGAGGATCTCGGCTCGGCGTGTCTCCACGGTCTGCTTCTTCACCGGCGGGCACGATACCCACCAGTGGCCCCTGCACCTCGGTCGGCACGGGGCCGGTGCGCGAGGCTCCACTCCATGGAAGCCACCTCGGTCACACTGTCCCACATTCGTGATGATTCCCGTCGATACGGACCCACGGCCTACGTGGCCACCGCCGGTGCCGATGGCGAACCGCACCTGGCACCTGTCGCGGTGGCATGGGTCGACGACACACTGTGCGCGTTCGTGCTGTCGTCGGGACGCAAGGTGCGCAATGTGCGCCAGAACCCGCGGGCCACGGTGCATTTCGCCGTGGGTGAAGGGTCGGGATGGGATTCGTGCATCGTGTGGGGCGACGCAACCGTGATCGACACCGATGAGGGTCGCACGGCACTGTGGGACCGCATGGGCTACGACCTCTCGCGCTTCGAACCGGGCGGTCCCACGTGCGACAACCACGTGTTCATCCAGATCACGCCGCGGCGGGCCACGATCCTGCGGGGGATGGGCCTGGCTGGCCGGGAGACCTGGCGGGCGTGAGCGGCGAACCGCAGCGTCTCACCCGACTGTCGCGGTCGGTTGCCGATCGCCGGGTGGTGGTGACCGGGGCCGGCAGTGGCATGGGGCGGGCCACGGCACATCTCTTCGCCGATGAAGGCGCACGAGTGGTGATCGTGGACCGGGAATCGTCACGCGTGAATGCCGTGGTGGGCGAGATCACCGCCGTGCACGGCGACTCGAACGTGATGGGCGTCGTGGCAGACCTCGCCGAGGGCACTGCGCCCCAGCACGTGGGCCACATCGTGACCGCCGCGTGGGGTGGTGTGGACGTGCTGGTGAACAACGCAGGCGTGTCACTGCCGAGCCGCCTGGACGCCGAGGGGTTCGATGACGTCTGGCAGATGACGCTGGACGTGAACCTCAACGCACAGATGGGCATGCTGCGGGCCTGCCTTCCGGGGTTGCTCGCTGCGCCGGGTGGTGGGCGGGTGGTGAACATCGCCTCCACCGAAGCCCTGGTGTCCACACCGGGTCTGTCGGCGTACGCAGCGTCGAAAGCCGGTGTGATCGGTTTCACGAGAAGCGCAGCGGTGGAACTGGGACCTCGAGGTGTGACGGTGAACTGCATCTGTCCCGGTCCGGTGGACACCGCCATGACCGCACCCATCCCGGCCGAGGCCAAGGCGGTGTACGCCCATCGCAGGGTCCCGGTGCGGCGCTACGGCGACCCGGAAGAGGTGGCTCACCTCACGCTCAGCCTGTGCCTCCCGGCGGCTTCGTTCGTGACCGGGGCGGTCCTCGCCGTCGACGGCGGGATGTCGATCCGGCACACCTGAGGGCTCACCGGGATCCGGCACCGTCCAACAGGCCCGTCAGCCCCGACGGTTCGTGGGGCCCGATGACCAACTGCTCGAGGACCCCCAGTCCAGCGACGCCGTCGCAGGTAGCGCGACACAGCGTCTGGACGTGAAGGTGGGTGGGGGAGAGCGGGTCGTTGACGGGGAGGCTCCATCGTTCCACCGCCATCTCGGACTCGCCCTTCCACATGCCGTGGCCCCAGTCGGGGTGCCCGTACCCGAGACCCAGCATCTGGAAGTGCGACAGCGGTTCCAGCGTCACGACGATCTCGTCGCCTGACCACGGACGCATGGTCAACTCGGCGCTGCGAGCGCGCCGAGTGCCCGGCTCCCACTCGATGCGGTAGTCGACGTGGCGCATCGCCACCGGTTCGCCGTCGTCGGGCACCAAGAAGCCGACCTCGTGCCACCGTCGACCGTCGGAGAGTTCGTTCACATCGGCGTGGACGCTGAAGTCAGGAAAACTGATCGGCGACCACAGCCAGCAGAACTGCGGCGCACCAAGTGGTGCACCGGTGCTGGAGCGCTCGCCTACGCCCCGCACCCCCCAGGAACGGTCTCGACTTCCCCACGCGGTCTGGGGCCTCACCTCGTGGCGAGTGCCATCCACCTCCAACCACCCCTGCCAGCGACCGAACTGCGTGAGGCGAGTGGAGTCCATCATCAACCGCTGACCCACCCGGTGAAAGAAGTGCGGTTCCTCGAGTGCCTCGCTACGTCGGTGGAACGTCAACTCGGCGCGCAGGCCGTGCTCGGGAGCATTCACATGCAGGCGCAACACGGCCAGGGGTTCCACCACTTCTACGCGGATGGGTCCCACCACGTTGGCATCGGCACGGTCGTCGGGTGCCCGGCGTGAGGCGTGCAGACTGATCTGCTCCGCGCCGCCCGACATGACGCTGAACGAGGCGTCCGCCACGTGGCGATTGGGGTACAGACCCATCGCCGCGGCGAAGAACACCTGGCCATCGAGGGTATACCCGTTGAAGAAGTAGCGGTCGTAGCGATTCAGGTCGCCGTCGGCGGTGTGGGCGACCGGGACCGACGCCTGATGGATCGGATAATCGTCGAAGCGAGACAGCACGCTCGGCAGGGTAGTCCTCCCGGGGGAGGCCCTAGCCTGAGGTCATGGCGCGACGTCGGCTCTCCCCCCGGGCTTATCGGCGCATCACCGTGGTGGCTTTGGCCATGTTGGCGGTGATCGTGGTGACCGGAGCCCTGGTTCGGCTCACCGGTTCAGGACTTGGTTGTGTCGACTGGCCGGCCTGCAACGAAGAACGCTTCATCGATGTCTCGTCCACCCACGGTGCCATCGAGCAGGTCAACCGCCTGTTCACCGGTGTCGTGGCGCTCTCGGTCATCATCGCCGTGCTGGGTTCGCTGTGGCGCAGTCCCCGACGGCGCGATCTCACGTGGCTGTCGCTGGGTCTCGTTGCCGGTGTGCTGGCCCAGGTCGTCATCGGCGGCATCGTGGTCCTCACCGGTCTGCACCCCCTGTGGAACATGGCGCACTTCCTCGTGTCCATGGTGTTGGTCACCATGGCGACGCTGCTGGTACGCCGAGCCGGTGAACCCGACATCGGTCGGCGACGTCGGGTGGTCGACACCACGAGCGAGCGCCTCACCTGGGGTGTGGTCATCCTGGGGTCCTTGGCGATCGTGACGGGGACGGTGGTCACTGCCACGGGACCGCACGCCGGCGACGAGAACGCCGAACGCCTGGGTTTCTACCTGGGTACGGTGGCCCGGGTGCACGGAGTCACCGTGGTGTGCACCCTTGCTCTCGCTGCATTCATGGGGTGGCAACTTCGGCGACGGGGAGGGGCGTCGTGGTCAGTTCTTCGCGGACCGCTCGAGACCTTCCTCGCCCTGGGACTCGTGCAGGGCACCGTGGGCTACGTGCAGTGGTTCGCCGGCGTTCCCGTGGGCCTCGTCGCCGTGCACATCGCGCTGGCCACCGCGATCATGGTGGCCTTGGTCAACATGGCTGCGTCGACGCGTGCGGTGGGCGATGATCAGGCGTCGGCGGACAGTCTCGACGCCCACGACATGATCACCGAGCGCGCCTCGGCCACGGTGCGGTAGATCACCTCGGCCACGGTCTCTACGGCATCGATACGGCCCGCCACCTGCCCGGTGAGGGCGATGGACGCCTCCATGTCGCCGCCGAAGTACAGGTCCAGCACGCGACCGAACTGGTCCATACCGACATGCTCCTGCCGTTCGAGTTCGGTGGTGCGTTCGGTTCGCAGGGCTCGCAGACCGGGCCGCGAGAAACGGTTGAGAAACACGGTGTCGGTCTCGGCTGCGTTCACGATGGCCTGTTTCCAGTGCTCGTGCACCGGGGACTCGGCAGCCGACACCATGCGAGTCCCCATCTGAACACCCTCGGCGCCCAGGGCGAATGCAGCAGCCATGCTGGGGCCGTCGCAGATGCCGCCTGCTGCAATGACGGGAACGTCGACGTGCGCCGCCACGAGGGGCACCAGCACCATGGTTGCGACGTCGCGGGGGTTCTTGAACCCGCCGCCTTCACCGCCTTCCACGACCAGGCCGTCCACCCCGGCCTCGACGGCCTTCAGTGCTGCGGCAAGGGTCGGCACCACGTGGAACACGGTGAGGCCGGCGTCTTTGAGTTGCCGGGTGTAGCGCGTCGGGTCGCCCGCCGAGGTGGTCACGAATCGAACGCCCTGCTCGACCACGAAGTCGGCGATGGAGGGATCCCGCACGAACAACTGAGCGATGTTCACGCCGAAGGGGCGGTCGGTGAGTTCGCGCATGGCGAGGATCTCGCGGCGTACGGCGTCGAGGTCGCCCGATGAGGTCTCGATGATGCCCATGGCACCTGCCTTCGACACCGCAGAGGCCAACTGGGAACGGGCGATCCACCCCATCGGTGCCTGCACGATCGGGTAGTCGATGCCGAGGAGGTCGCTGACCCGGGTCCGAAGCGGCGGGGGAGGCACGGAAACCGTCGTCGAGGTGCTCATGGCCGGGACCTTACTGGTCGGCCACCGAACGCCCGACGGCGAGCAATCCGACGATCACCAGGCCGATACCGACCCATGCTTGGACTGGAACATCCTCGTGCAGGACGAAGCGTCCCAGCATGGTCGCAGTAACGGGTTCGGCGAGCGTGAGCGTCACTGCGGTGGGCACACTGAGCCGTGACAAGCCCACGGCATACAGGGCGTAGGCCACGGCCACGGTGGCCACTCCCAGGTGCAGGGTCACCGCCAGGCCCGACCCCGACATGACCCATCCAACGGGTTCGGTGAACAGCAGGGGCGCAATGACGACACCACCGGCGAGAAACGTGGCGGCCATGGCCGCAAGCGGGTCGGCACCCTGGCTGATCTGCCATCCCACGGTCGTGGCGTACACGGCATAACAGGCACCGGCGGCGACGGCGGCCGACGTGCCCACCGGGTCGAACTCGACGCCTCCTGAAGCACCGACGATCAAACTCACCCCAACGATGGCGAGGACTGTGGCGCCGATCCACGTGGGAGAGGGAAGGCGACGTCGACGCACCACCTCGAGCAGACCCGCCACCACAGGTCCTGTCGCCAACGCCGTCACCGTTCCCACTGCCACACCGGTGCGTTGGGTACCGGTGAAGAACGTGACCTGGTAGCCCGCCACAGCGAGTCCACCGACGGCCACGGCCAATGGCCGGAGGGCTCCCCATGGCCGGCCCGCGACTGCGACTCCGAGTGCCAGGACCACAGCGCCGAGGGCAAGGCGTACGGCACCCACTCCCAGCGTGGTGGCCTCATCGGGTCCCAGAGCGCGGGTGGTTCCGGTAGATCCGAACAGGACCGCTGCGGCCACCACCGACCCGGTGGCAACCCATGCACGGCGCGTGAACGTCGAGTCACAGAGAGGTTCCGTATTGACGCCGGATGTCACACCGACTGAAATAGCACCCCACTGCACCCCCGCGGGTGATCGTCGAGGAGGGGTCTTGCCGAAACGAGTGTTCCAGGGCTTACTCGTGCTGGTGATGTCGGTACTGGGAGCCTTGGGCTTCGTCGGCGCAGCGCTTGCCCAGGACTCGGGCGCGTCCATACGAGTGCAGGTACGTGATCAGCAGCGAGACGATCAGGGCCGGCCCGACAACCAGCCGGTGGCGGGCGTGACCATCGTCCTGGCCGATGGCAACGGGGTCGAGCTTCAGCGACTCACGACCGATGAGCAGGGCGTGGCCCTGTTTCCCGTCGGCGCGAGGGCCGACTATGTGATCACTCTGCTCGAGGAGACGCTGCCCGACGGACAGACACTGGCTTCCGGGACCTTGGTAGAGCAGCGAATCGCTGGTGACTCGTTCACCACGAGTACCCGAACCGTCAGTTACTTCACCGGAACGTCGCAGAGCGCCACGCAGAGTGGCTTCGAGGAAGTCGCGCAGTTGACGGCCAACGGCATCCAACTGGGTCTCATTCTGGCGATGTGTTCGGTCGGTCTGTCGCTGATCTTCGGGACCACCGGGCTCACCAACTTCGCTCACGGTGAAATGGTCACCTGGGGTGCGCTCATGGCGTATCTGCTGAACGTCACCGGGTTGGGTTTCCTGGGATTCCTGGGATTCCTGCCCCTGGTCGATGGTGATGGTCGCTTCCAGATACTGCTGGCTGCGCCGCTGGCCATGGGCCTCGGAGCGGCACTGGGTTACGCCTTCGACTGGGGCATCTTCGGACGCCTACGCCGCCGTGGCATCGGCCTCATCACACAGATGGTGCTCACCGTGGGTCTGTCCATCTTGTTGAAGAACGCCTACCTGTACCAGTTCGGTGGACGAACCCGGCCGCTCAAGGATTACACCCTGCAGGAGGCCATCGAGATCGGCCCCGTGTCGGTCACCCCACGAGACATCGTGATCACCGTGCTGTCGGCACTGATCCTGGTGGCCGTGGCGTTGCTGCTCCAGAGGACACGGTTGGGCAAGGCCACACGGGCGGTGTCCGACAACGTCGATCTCGCACGGGCAACTGGTATCGACACTCAGCGCGTCATCCGCATCGTGTGGATGGCCGGCGGAGCCTTGGCGGCTCTCGGGGGTGTGTTCCGAGGTATGACCGAGCAGGTGGGCTTCGAGATGGGGTCCAATCTGCTGTTCCTGATGTTCGCCGGCATCACGTTGGGTGGGCTGGGCTCGGCATTCGGCGCACTCGTGGGTGGTTTCCTGGTCGGACTGTTCGTGGAGTTGGCCACCCTGGTGGTGCCCAGCGAGTTGAAGAACACGCCGGCACTGGTGGTTCTGATCCTGGTGCTGCTGCTGCGTCCGCAGGGCATCCTCGGCAAAGCGCAAAGGGTGGGGTGACGGACCGATCATGAACTGGGTAGCGATTTTCGAGAACACCCTCAAAGCGTTCGTGGGTATCAACGCCGTCTACTTCGCCATTGCGGCGTTGGGTCTGAACGTTCAGTTCGGCTACACGGGACTCCTGAACTTCGGGCAGGCGGGGTTCATGGCCTGCGGTGCCTACGGACTGGGCATGACCAGTCACTACTTCGACATCTCGTTCTGGTGGGGGCCCTTCATCGCCATCGGTTTTGCCCTGATCCTGGGTCTCCTCATGGGCGTGCCCACTCTGCGACTCCGTGCGGACTATCTGGCGATCGTCACCATCGCGGCTGCGGAGATCATCCGATTGGTGGTGCGATCAGTACGGTTCAAGCACTACTTCGGCGGCAGCGATGGCATCAACGGCTTCTCCGACGCCTTTCGTCGGGTGGGTCAGGACCTGGGTATCCAACCGGCCAGCGACTACGGCCTCCGTCCACTCGAGTTCACCGGACGCCAACTCTGGACCATGCTCATCGGTTGGGTGCTCGTAGCGCTGTTCGGCGTCGTGGTGTACCTGCTCATGCGCAGTCCGTGGGGCCGGGTGCTCAAGGCCATCCGGGAGGACGAGGACGCTGTTCGCAGTCTGGGCAAGAACGTGTACTGGTACAAGATGCAGTCCCTGTTACTGGGGGGTGTCATCGGTACATTCGCCGGCATGATGCTGGCTCTGGACCGTGGTTCGGTACAGCCAGACAACTACAGCCGTGATGTCACCTTCTACGTGTTGACCGCCCTCGTACTGGGCGGGGTGGCCAAGGTGTCGGGCTCCATCGTCGGTCCCATGTTGTTCTGGGCGATCTTCCAGTTCGTCGACAACGTGTTGCGGGAGGCCTCCAAGAACGGCCCGATCCGTATCGGCGACTTCACCCTCATCGAGTCCACGCAAGTGGGTCAGGTCAACTTCATGCTCATCGGTGCGAGCCTCATGTTGCTCATGGTCTACCGACCACAGGGTCTGTTCGGTAACCGGAAGGAGATGGCCTTCGATGGACGGTGAACGCCCCATCACGGCCGCTGCGGAGGCGGCTCGGCAGGCACTGGCCACCGTGGCGCCCGAACCCGGTTGTCGCAAACCCGACCCCATCCTGACGGCTGACGGACTCCGACGATCATTCGGCGGGATCGTGGCGGTCGACGTCGATCATCTCGAGGTGCAGCGCGGCTCCATCACGGCACTCATCGGTCCCAACGGCGCTGGCAAGACCACCTGCTTCAACCTGCTCACGGGGTTCGACCAGCCCGATACGGGACGCTGGAGCTTCGACGGCCGCGATATGGCGAAGATGTCGCCTCACCGAGCGTCGGCCTTGGGTATGGTCCGCACCTTTCAGTTGACCAAGAGCCTCACGAAGCTTCCGGTCATCGAGAACATGAAACTCGGGGCGCGGGGACAAGTCGGTGAACGCCTGTGGAGGGGCTTGTTCCGCTCGACCTGGCGGCGTCAGGAGGAGCAGATCGAGCAACGAGCCGATGAACTCCTCAAGCGCTTCAAGTTGGACCACGTCCGCGACGAGTACGCCGGTGCCCTGTCAGGTGGCCAGCGCAAACTTCTGGAGATGGCACGCGCTCTCATGACCGACCCCCGTCTGGTGATGCTGGATGAGCCAATGGCCGGCGTGAATCCGGCCCTGAAACAGAGCCTGAACGACCACATTCGCGGCTTGCGCGATGACGGCATGACCGTGCTGTTCGTGGAACACGACATGGACATGGTTCACGACATCTCCGATTGGGTGGTGGTGATGGCCCAGGGCCAGGTGATCGCTGAGGGAACGCCGGACCAGATCTCGTCGAATCCGGCGGTGATCGATGCCTATCTGGGATCGCACCAGGGGCGGTCGCTCATGGAGGACGAGGCGTCATGAGTGACATCGTGCTCGAAGCCACCGACCTCGTGGCGGGGTACGTGCCCGAGGTCAACATTCTCAACGGCTGCGATCTCGAGGTCCGTGCTGGCGAATTCGTGGGCATCATCGGTCCCAACGGTGCTGGCAAGTCGACATTCCTCAAGGCGGTGCTCGGGCAGTGCACGGTTCGCTCGGGAACTGTGAGACTGCGTGGTGACGACATCACGGGAACTGCGGCACACCGCCTGGTGGCCATGGGCCTCGGGTACGTTCCCCAGACGAGAAACGTTTTCCCCAGTCTCACCGTGCGCGAGAACCTGGAGATGGGCTGTTTCCTGAAGCCTTCGCTGTTCGCCCAGCGCTTCGACTACGTGGTGAGCCTCTTCCCTCGCCTCGGTGAACGCGCCGCTCAGCGCGCCGGAGCGCTCTCGGGTGGCGAACGCCAGATGGTGGCCATGGGTCGGGCGCTCATGATGGAGCCCAGCGTGCTGCTGCTCGACGAGCCGTCGGCAGGCTTGTCGCCCGCGCTGCAGGACGAGGTGTTCGTGCAATGCCGTGCGATCAACGCCACCGGTGTGGCCATTCTCATGGTCGAGCAGAACGCCCGTCGCTGCCTTCAGGTGGTGCATCGCGGTTACGTACTCGATCAGGGCCGCAACGCCTACACGGGCACGGGGCGTGAACTCTTGAGCGACCCGAATGTGATCGAGTTGTACCTCGGCACACTCGCTCGATTCACCGGCGGTTAGGCGCCTGGCAGTCTCACCGGCGCGAAGAGGCCCCCGGATTGCTCCGGGGGCCTCTTCACATCTCGGTCGTCGTCGACCGGAAGGCTGGTCAGCCTTCGGCGGCCTCGAAGCTCTCGCCCAGCGCGTTGCCGATGTTGCCATCCACGCCGTAGACCTTCTTGACCTTGGGGCCGATGCCCTGCTCGACCATGGTGCGCAGGATGCGGGCACCTTCTTCGAAGGTGATCAGCAGCACGGCGTCAGGGTCGGCGGACTTGATCTCGTTCACCTCGGCGTCGAAGCTCGTCGCCTTGGGGTCGTAGATCTTGACGCCCAACACGTTCACGCCGCTCTCCTTCAGCACGCTCTCGGCGGTGGCCGCAAGGCCGGTGCCGTAGGCATCGTCGAGAGCCATGATGTAGGCCGACGAGTTGCCGTCGGCGGCGATGAGGCCCGCCACCACGGCGCCCTGCAGGATGTCGGACGGAGCGGTACGGAAGTACAGGCCCTTGTCGTCGTAGGTGCTCAGCTTGGCATTGGTGTTGGCCGGGCTGAACTGCACCACACCGGCGGCGACGATCTTGTCGATCACCGTCAGGGTCACCGACGACGAGGCGGCGCCGATGATGGCGTCGACGTTCTCGCCGAGCAGGCGGTCGACCGTCTGGCTGGCGATGTCGGTGGAGGTGTCACCCGAGTCGCCCTGGACGTACTCGACAGGATTGCCCAACACGCCACCTGCAGCGTTGATGTCGGCGATGGCAAGTTCCACGCCAGCGAACTCGGGTGGTCCGCGGAAGGCCAACGACCCGGTCTCGGGCAGCAGCGAGCCGATCTTCAGCACGCCGTCACCGGCGCGCTCCACCGTGACGGGCTCGTTGTCCACGAACAGCGACTCGGGGGCGGCGGCGACCTCGTAGTAGGTCTTGGTGTCGTCGATGCGGTTGTTGGCACCGAAGGACAGAACGCCGTACGAACCGATGAGCGGGTCACCGTTGCCGTTCATGTCCTGAGGTCCGGACACGCCGTCGTAGTCGATGTCGCTTCCGGCGTCGAGCAAGGCCTTGCAGTCGGCGAAGGTGGTGCACTTCTCGCCGCCCTTGGAGATGTTCACGATCTCGTTGCCGAGTGCACTGCCATCGGTGCCAGCGGCCTCGGCGGCCAGGGCGATCATCACGACGGCGTCATAGGCCTCGGCGCCGTAGTTGAAGTCGCTGAGTGCGGCGTTGCCCTTCTCCTGCCAGAAGGTGTCCATACGGGAGGTGAACTCATCGCTGAGTTCGACCAACGGCGTAGTCCCCTTCAGGCCTTCGAGCGCTCCGGCGATGGCTGCCGACGAGTCCTCGTCGTCGCCACATGCTGCGCCGACGAGCGCAGCAGTGGCCAGCAGCGCGCCGATGCGGCGTGCGCGGGTGGTTTTCATGGTGTTGTCTCCCCCTGTGGAGATGGTGAGCGGGACATCCACCCACCGTGTGAGTTACTCAAGGGTAAACATGGATCGGCATCCATGCCAACCATGCAGCACTTTCGCAACAAGGTGGCAACAGGCGAGCGACGCATCGTGACCAGGCATTCCGACTCGGCGGTACTGGGCTACCGTGACCGACATGACCGATGCCGAGGTGCTGTACGACGTGGCCGACCACGTCGCCACGATCACGCTGAACGCCCCCGACCGCCTGAACACGATCTCGGGTGCCATGTTGGACCAACTGTCGGAGTTGCTGAACCGGGCTGATCACGACCGCCAGGTGCGCTGCATCGTGCTGACGGGAGCGGGGCGTGCGTTCTGCGCCGGTCTGGATCTGGCAGCGCAGATGGGCAGTGGAAGCGGGGAGTTGGCCAACATGGGTTCGCCAGCTGGAGCCGCTGGCGAGTTCGACCTCCGCAACGCGCCTCCTGTCGTGCTTCACCACATCGACACTCCCACGATTGCTGCCCTGAACGGCGGTGCGGCCGGTTACGGGTTGGACCTGGCGCTGGGATGTGACCTGCGTGTCGCTGCCGATTCGGCCAAGTTGAACCCCGGCTTCGCCAAGCGGGGCATCCTTCCCGAGAGCGGCGGTACGTGGCTGCTGCCGCGCATGGTGGGCTACGCCAAGGCGGCAGAGATCGCCTTCACCGGGCGGACGCTCACGGCGGCGGAGTCGCTGGAGTTGGGTCTGGTGAATCGGGTGGTGCCCGCCGCCGAACTGGCCACCGCCACGGCCGAGTTGGCCGCGGAGATCGCCGCCAACGCGCCATTGGCGGTTCGGGCGATCAAGCGCATGATGCGCGCCGCGGAGACCGAGACCTTCGACCAGAACGTCCATCACGTGTTCCTGCAACTGTTGCCGTTGCTGCGCACCGCCGACTTCCGCGAAGGAGTGACGGCGTTCATGGAGAAGCGAGCCCCCCACTTCGAAGGACGTTGACGTGGAGTTGCTGGAAGCGATGGCCACCACCAGGGCCATCCGCCGGTATCGAACCGACCCCATACCCGACGACGACCTGTCCACCATTCTGTGGCATGCCACACGCGCGCCAACGGGCTCGAATCGGCAGTCGTACCGCTTCGTGGTGTTGCGTGACAGCGATATCGCCCGACAGGCCAAGGCGCTCCTGGGCGATGCGTTCAGGACATCCTGGGCCGACAAGCGGCGTGAGGGGGGTTTCGACAAGGGGAGTGGCGCCGACCCCGCGAGCCCCAAGGCCAGGGCAGCAGCCACTATGCAGCATTACGTGGATCACTTCGAAGAGATCCCTGTGGTGGTGCTGCCGTGCCTGGTGAGGTACCGGGAGCCCAATCCCTACGAGGGTGCTTCCATCTACCCGACCTGCCAGAACCTGCTGCTCGCCGCCCGTGCACTCGGGTACGGCGGGGTGCTGACCATGTGGCATCAATCGGTCGAGCCCGAACTCCGTCAACTGTTGGGCATCCCCGCCTACGCCGCCATCTCGGCCACCATCACACTGGGTCTTCCTCGAGGGCACCACGGCCCGGTGCGGCGACGGCCGCTCGGCGAGGTGGTCACCGAAGGCCACTGGGACGCCGGTGCGGCGTGGGCCACCGAGCCACCTGCGGCATGGTGAGCGTTCCCCACGCGGCATTCGCTCGACTGGGAGTGTCGTACGAGGCGTCGGCCGAGGAGGTGCGACGGGCATGGTTGAGCCAGGCTCGGCACCTGCATCCCGATGCCGGAGGTGACGAGGCCTCGATGCAACGCCTGAACGCCGACTACGAGGCCTGCTGCCAGTATCTGGTGGAGCGGGAGGGCACCGTCGCCGTCGACGACGAGGTCATGACCAGTGATGCTCCATCGTTCGTGGTGGAGGCCTTGCCGGTGGTGACCTTCGAGGCGTTGTTGGTGGCCACCACCTGGTTGGGGGAGGTGCTGGTGGACGAACCCCCGTACCTGTTGGAGGTGCATCTGTTCGAACCGGCACCGTGCTGGTGTCGCCTCGAGTTGGTACCCGATGCCGGTGCGACGACCGTGAGCCTCACGGTGGCCGCAGTGGACGGCGAGACCCCACCTTCGGCCATGGCCGTGCGTGACCGTTGGATCACCGTGTTGAACGAGCTGCCGCTGCCCGAGTGAGGCGATCGAGGACCGCCAGTCCCAGCCCCTGTGCGATCGGCGGTCGCACGATCAGGTCGGTCACCCCTCGCCGATCGGCGTCGCGCAGCCAGCCGTACAGTCCACGCGCTGCGGCCACGATGTCCCCTCGGAGATCCAGCACCTCCACCATCACGTCGGGAATGGCCAGGTCCTGTCCGATCGAGGAAGCCTCGGCGTCGTCGAACGCCACATACACCCGGCAGGTGGGTGCGTAGTGGACCTCCAACATGCCCGGTGCCCGGATCGGTCCGCTCGCCGCCGCGACGCTTTCGTGGAGCAGTGCCTCGATCTGCTCGGCGTCCACACCGCCCGGGCGCAGGACCTGCACCGGGGAGGTCGTGCAGTCGACCACGGTGCTCTCCACCCCGATGTCACACGGGCCACCGTCCACGATCAGGTCCACGTCGTCGCCCAGGTCATCGACCACGTGTTGCGCTGTGGTGGGGCTCACCTTGCCGAAGCGGTTCGCCGATGGTGCCGCCACCGGCCGACCGAGATGCCTGATGACATCGCGGGCGAGGGCATGGGCCGGGCAGCGAACTGCCATCGTGTTGCGTCCTGCGGTGACCTCGGCGGCGATATGTGGGCTGCGCTCCACGATCAGGCTGATCGGTCCCGGCCAGGCCAGCGTCGCCAGTCGGCGGGCACTGGAACTCACGTCGCCTGCCCATCGCTCGAGGTCCTCGGGGTCGGCGATGTGCACGATCAGGGGATGATCGAGGGGCCGGTCCTTGATGGCGAACACGCGACGCACTGCACTCGGGTTCGTGGCGTCGGCGGCGAGGCCGTACACGGTCTCGGTGGGAAGCGCCACCACACCCCCCGCGGCCAGTACCGATGCTGCTCGGAGGGCATCGCTGGTGACGGGTGGAGTCACGACGGAACGGCGTCCAGGAACTCGAGCATGGCATCGAGGAAGGCGAACGACGATGGTGTGGCGAAGTGATCGGTACGCGCCAGTACGGCGAGGCGACCCTGGGGGAGCGCGTCCGCCAACCCCTGTCCACTGCCCACGAAGTCACGATCGCCCACTGCCACCAGCACTGGGAGGTCCAGGCCGGCCAACACCTCTTCTGTCAGCGCGCTACCAGGAGGGCGCCGCATCACCGCCGTCAGAGCCAACCGGTCGTTTCCAGGTTGGTCGGCGTACTGCACGAACAGTCGAGCGATGTTGTCGTCGCCGTCGGGTGTGCCTCCCTCCAATGCCGCGATGATGCGTTGCGTCCCGGTGTCGTCGCGCCGGAACACGTTGTCGCCCACTCCGGCCACCACCAGGCGCTGGAACCGGTGGGGCATCGCTACCGCCACCCGCAGCAACGTGAGTGCTCCGAGTGAGAATCCCACCGCGTCGACGGGTTCGTCGGGCAGAGCGTCCACGATGCGAGCACCCAGGTCGGCGTAGGCAGCGGGGTCATGTGGTTTGGGTGCAGTACCGTGACCCAAGAGGTCCACTCCGATGACCCTTCGCCCGGCATCGCCGAGCAGGGCCGTGACCCCAGGTCGTTCCCATGTCTCGGCGAACGAACCGCCCCAGCCGTGGATCATGACGACTGGAGGCGCTGGAGCGGTGAGCATGGTTCCACACGCTACGCGAGACCGCTAGCCTCAAGCGGCCCTCGCCACGAGGAGGAAGTGTGCAGTTCATCCAGGAACCCCCCGGTTACGACCTCACCTACAACGATGTGTTCATGGTGCCGAGCCTCTCCTCGGTACCTTCGCGACTGGACGTCGATCTCGCCACCCCTGACGGAGTCGGCACGACCATCCCCGTGGTGGTGTCGAACATGACCGCCGTAGCCGGACGCCGGATGGCCGAGACCGTGGCCCGGCGCGGAGGCCTGGCGGCACTGCCCCAGGACCTTCCCCTCGATGTCATCGCCGAGGTGGTGCGGTACGTCAAGGGCAGCCATCCGGTGCTGGAGACCCCCATCACCCTGTCACCCCATGACACGGTGGGTGAGGCGCTGTCGCTGGTGCACAAACGGGCCCATGGGGCCGTGATCGTGGTGGACGACGAGCGGCGTCCGGTCGGCATCTTCACCGAGCACGACGCTCCGGGCTACGACCGGTTCACGGAGTTGCGCACCGTGATGCACGGCGACGTGGTGTCGTTGCCCGACGACCTCTCGGCCGAGGCGATGTTCGACGAGTTGTGCCGTACTCGCGTCAGCATGGCGCCAGTGGTCGACGCTCAGGGTCGTATCGCGGGGTGTATCACGCGCAAGGGGGCGCTGCGCTCCACCCTGTACCGGCCGGCCGTCGACGCCGATGGACACCTCATGGTGGCAGTAGCTGTGGGCATCAACGGACAACCTGCCGAGAAGGCTGCTGCTTTGCGCGCGTTGGGTGTGGATGTCCTGGTCATCGACACTGCTCACGGTCATCAGACCCGCATGTTGCAGGTGATCGAGCAGGTACGTGCCAGCGTGCCAGGCGCCACGATCGTGGCCGGCAACGTGGTCACCGCCGTCGGGACTCGACATCTGCTCGATGCCGGTGCCGACATCGTGAAGGTGGGCGTTGGGCCGGGTGCCATGTGCACCACCCGCATGATGACTGGTGTGGGGCGGCCACAGTTCTCCGCCGTGCTCGAGTGCAGTGAGGAGGCCCGTCGCACAGGGCAACACGTGTGGGCCGACGGTGGTATCCGCTACCCACGCGACGTGGCACTGGCCCTCGCGGCCGGAGCGTCCAACGTCATGTTCGGCTCCTTGTTGGCGGGAACCCACGAGTCGGCGGCCGACACGCTGCGAGATACCGAGGGTCGGCTCTACAAGGAGAGTTTCGGCATGGCGTCCAACCGTGCGGTGCGACACCGGACTCGCAGCGAGAGCGCCTTCGAGCGGGCCCGAAAGGAACTCTTCGAGGAGGGCATCAGCAACTCGCGGATGTATCTCGATCCCGAGCGTCCCGGTGTGGAAGACATCATCGATCAGTTGGTCGCAGGTGTTCGCTCGGCCTGCACCTACGCGGGTGCAGCGAACCTGGTCGAGTTCGCAGAGCGCGCCATGGTGGGCGTACAGAGCAGTGCTGGCTACGACGAGGGTCGCCCTCAGCGGACCAGTTGGTGACATGCGCCGCGTGATCGCCATCGATGGACCCGCCGGGGCGGGCAAGTCGACGATCGCCCGCGGCGTGGCCCAACGCCTGGGCGTCGATCACCTCGACACAGGAGCCATGTACCGGGCAGTGGCCTATGTGGCCATACGGCAGGGTGTGGATCCCGACGACGAGGCCGCGGTCAGTGCGTTGCTGGAGCAGGTCAGGATCGATCTGCACGGCGACGTCGTGACCGTCGATGGCCACGATGTCAGCGTCGAGATCCGCAGTGCCACGGTCACCGCCGCCGTGAGTGCCGTGGCGGCCAACTCGATGGTGCGTCGTGATCTCGTTCGTCGCCAACGGGACTGGGTCGACGCCCGGCCCGGTGCTGTGGTGGAGGGTCGCGACATCGGGACCGTGGTGTTTCCCGATGCCGCCCTCAAGGTGTACCTCACGGCGTCGCCTCGGGTGAGGGCGCAGCGCCGGGTGGCGCAGGCGGGTGGCGATCTCGACGAGATCGAGCGCTCGATCGCGCGCCGTGATGCCATGGACTCGCAACGGGTCGACAGTCCGTTGCGTCCCGCCGATGATGCCTGGACTCTCGATACGAGCGAGATGTCCGTCGATGACGTGATCGATCGAGTGGTTGCCGCATATCACGCTCGGCTTTCCGAAGTCCGAGGCCGTTAGATCCGTCATGACGAAATATGACTCATTCCTGGTCGGTCAGAGTCGTGCGAGCCGAGCGTTGTACGTGGTGGCGCGAGCCATCGTGGTGGGTGCCACCCGCTTGTTCACCCGTTTGCGGGTGGAAGGAGCGGACCTCGTTCCTCGCTCTGGCGCGTTCGTCCTGGCACCGGTGCACCGCAGTTACATCGATACTCCCATCGCCGCTTCGGTGACGCGGCGGCGTCTGCGGTTCATGGGTAAGGACTCGCTGTGGAAGTGGCGAGGTCCGGGCTGGGTGCTCTCGGCACTGGGCGGCTTTCCCGTGTCTCGCGGCAGTGCCGATCGAGAAGCCCTTCGACGCTGTATCGCCGTGCTGGACGCAGGGGAACCAGTGGTGCTGTTCCCCGAGGGCGAGCGCAAGAGCGGACCTGTGGTGCAACCCTTGTTCCAAGGGGCGTCCTATGTTGCAGCGAAGGCCGGTGTGCCGATCGTTCCCGTGGGGATCGGTGGATCAGAGCGTGTGATGCCCAAAGGAGTGCGCCTGCCGCGACCCCGCAAGGTGGTCGTCATCGTGGGCGATCCGGTGTATCTCGATGCCTCGTCGGACAGGGGTCGGGCCCAGCGCGACGGCGTGCGTGAACTGAGCGCCACACTGCACGAACGACTCCAGGAGTTGTTCGATCGCGCCGATCGAGCCGCCGGCGTGCAGCGCTGAGGTCGCCTCGCAGGTTGCCGCCGATGCGGTTCGGTCAGGCGCCGTCGAAAAACGCGGTGAGTGCCTCGGCCAGGTAGTGCGGGTCCATGGAGCCGCACAACTCTCGGGCCGAGTGCATGCTCAACTGCGGCATCCCGACGTCCACCGTGTCGATCCCGAGGCGGGTGGCGGTGAGGGGGCCGATGGTCGAACCACAGGGAATCGTGTTCTTGCTCGAGAATGTCTGCCAGGGCACGCCCGCAGCACGGCAGGCCCGTTGGAACACCGCAGCGGTGAGCGAGGTGGTGGCATAGCGTTGATTGACGTTGTCCTTGATCGCCGGACCACGGTTCACCATGGGGCGGTGCAGTGGATCATGACGGTCGCTGTAGTTCGGGTGGACCGCATGAGCGTTGTCGGCCGAGATGCACAGCGAGCCGCCGATGGCCTGCAGATAGCCGAGGTCGTCGGCTCCACGTGCAGCGCTGAGTCGGTGCAGCACCATCTCCAACATGGGTCCACTGGCACCTGTGGCGCTGGCAGACCCGACCTCTTCGTGGTCGAACAGGGCGATGACGTGGAGGTGCTGTGGGGAGGGTTGGGCTGCGAGCAACGCCCTCGTGGCTGCCCAGCACGACACGAGGTTGTCCAGGCGGCCACTGGCCAGCAGCGATGAATCGGCACCCATCACCGCAGAGGGCGTCACATCGAAGAACTGCAGTTCCCAACCGGCGATCTCGGAAGCGTCCAGCCCACTGCCCTGGAGCAGGAACTCGGCCAGGCCCGCTGGTGAGGTGTGACCATCGAGACCGGCCTCGGTCGCCCAGACCGGCGCCAGGTGCGCATGGCGATCCAGGACCAGACCTCGCTCGTTCACCTCTCGGTCGAGGTGGATCGCCACACTGGGGATGCGGGCGATGGGGCGGTCGATGCGTACCAGTGCACTGCCACCGGCTCGCAGCGCCAGGCGTCCGGCGAGGCCGAGGTCGCGGTCCAGCCATGTGTGCAGCAGGGGGCCGCCGTATACCTCGACGGCCAACTGCCGCCATCCGACATTGGTGAACTCGGGCCTCTGCTTGATGCGCAGTCCTGGGCTGTCGGTATGCGCACCGATGATGCGATATGGGGCCTGGGCGGGCACATGGGTGTCGGTACGCCAGGCGAACAGAGCACCATCGCGAAGGAGGTAGCCGCCTCGGGTTCCTTCGGCGCGAACCTGCTCCAGGTCCCATCGATCGTCCCACGACCACCGTGTGAATCCAGCCTGCTCCAACATGTTCGCCGAGGTGGCCACCGCATGAAAGGGCGATGGGGACTGATCGAGATACTGCCGGAGGGCGGCCAGGTCGACCTGCCATGCCGGCGCAGCAGCATTCATCGCTGGAACACCCCGATGGGGAGACCCTTGTGGCGGAGGTGCACGGTTTCGTTCACCGTCACGACGGAACGCTCACCCGAACCGGCTGCAGCAACCCGATGAATGGACGTGTAGTTCGGGTAGAAGAAACCGTTGGATGCCGGGAGACCCAGGATGTGGGCC
>CAYMUC010000003.1:57325-62653 GCA_964393535.1 uncultured Ilumatobacteraceae bacterium
GGTTGATGACACCACCATGGCACACCACGGCGACCCGTTGGGATCGGTGTCCGTCCACGATCTGCTCGATGGTGGTCACGACCCGGCTGATGAACTGGTCCTGGGGCTCGTCGGAATCCCACTCACCAGCCACCATGGCCTGCCAACGGGGGTCGTTGGTGGCCTTCAGTTCCTCCACCGGCACATAGTGGCTGGCATTGCGGTCCCACTCCGCCACACCGTCGGCGGTGATGATCTCGAGGCCCTGGGTGCGAGCAACGGGTTCGGCGGTCTGCTGAGCACGCTGCATGGGGCTGGCGTACACCGCATCGAGTCGCTCGCTGGAGAGGTACTCGGCGAGATGCCGCGCCTGTTCGTGACCGGCCTCGGACAGTTCGGGGTCGGCGGCACCTTCCTCGAGTTCGCGGCGGACGGGCAAGGCGTGGCGGATGAGCAGCAGCTCCATGACCGACTAGATAAGCAGGCGTGAGTTCTCCAGCGATCATCGAACGTGCCGGCGACCCCTCTCTGGCGGTGGTCCGATCGGGTGTGCCAGGTGCCCCTCGGGTGATCCTCGTGCACGGTTCCATGGACCGGGCGGCAGGAATGGCCCGCTTGTCGCGTGCACTGGGCGAGCGGGCCGATGTCACGAGTTACGACCGGCGCGGCTACGGCCGTTCGCGTCCGCATCCCGGCCCCTTCGACGTCTCGGGCAATGTCGCGGATCTTCTGGTCCTGCTGGGCGATGCCCCTGCGGTGCTGGTGGGTCACAGTTTCGGTGGGAACGTCGTGTTGGCGGCCGCACAGGCCCGACCCCACCTGGTTCGGGGAGTCGCGGTGTACGAGGCACCGTTGTCGTGGCAGCCGGGATGGCCCGGGTCCTCGAGCCGCCTTGACGGCGGCGATCCGGCCGATGTCGCCGAGGCGTTCATGCGTCGCATGGTCGGAGATCGTGCGTGGACGATGCTGCCCGAGACCACTCGTGCCGCCCGACGCGCCGAGGGCGAGGTCCTGGTGGGCGAACTCAGCGACCTGCGGCGTGGGGCACCGTGGTCGCCCGAGCGCATCATCGTGCCGGTGATCGTGGGATGTGGGGACCGTGCTCTACCGCATCACCGCGAGGGCACGTCATGGATCGCTGGAGCCATTGCCCACGCCCGGCACGTGACGTTGACCGACGCCGACCATGGCGCCCACCGAAGCCGTGCGGCGGAGTTCGCCGAGCAGTTGGTGGTGCCACTGCTCGAGCGGGCGTGAGTGGTGTGCCGAGCGCCGCGTTCGCGTGAGTGGATCAGTTGACGCCGACGGGTAAGGGCACGTCGACGGTGACTCCGAAGAACGTGCAGGAGATGGATCCCCGTGCGACATCCTGTACGGAGATCTCGGCGAGGTCTTGGGCCTTGTCGACGCAGTCGGCCAATTCCTCCCGTTGGGTCCAGATGGCGCCGCCCAGACCCACCACCACCGCCACCGTGATGATCCGGACCACCGTGTTGACGAACATCTTCACGGCCAGGGCCCCCAGCAACACCACGACGACGATCGCCACCAGGGCTCCGGTACGGACGGAGTCGGCATCGACGGCAAGAACGGACAGCAGGGTCGCCATGGTGGGTCACGCTACGGCCTAGCGTGAGACCGATGAGTGATCTTCCCGTGAACCTCACGAGTTCGGGTCCGCCCACCACCGTGCTTCCCGCCGAGGATGTCGCCGTCCGTCATGCACTGGCGCAGGCCCTCGGGGTCGACGAGTCGGGTCGCCGTGATGCGGTGGCTGCCGTGGCCGGACGATGGCCACGGTCCCTCGACGCGTGGGCGGCGCTGGGTGACTGCGCTCGTGACGATGTCGAGGCCTACATGGCGTATCGAATCGGCTACCACCGCGGTCTCGATGCCTTACGTGCCAACGGTTGGCGCGGTTCGGGCTACGTGCGGTGGTCGACGCCATCGAACCACGGCTTCTTGCGGTGTCTGGCGGGACTGGCCCGTCAGGCGGAACGCCTCGGCGAACTGGACGAGGCGCAACGCTGCCACACGTTCCTGCTGCAACTGGATCCCTCGGGAGTCCCCAGCACGCTGTGACACGACAAGACGTGCAGGGCCACTGTGCCGGTGTGGTGATGGCGGGCGGTCGGAGTCGTCGCATGGGGAGCGACAAGGCGGTTCTCGACTGGTGCGGAGCACCGATGGCGCATCACGTAGCCGATACCTTGACCTCGGCGGGGTGCGAACCGGTGATCCAGGTGGGAGGAGACGCCGCCACGGGCGTGACCCTCGTGCCCGATCGGCATCCTGGGCAAGGTCCGCTCGGAGCCCTGCTCACTGCCGCCGACGCGTTGGACCAGGGGTGGTTGGCGGTGGTGGCCTGCGATCTTCCGCGACTGCGCCCGGTCACGCTGGAACGACTGATCGCCCGGGCTGTGGGCCGATCCGACGTCGACGTCGTGGTTGCCGCCACTCAGCGCCTCCAACCGGCCTGCGCCGTATGGCGACGCAGTGCCGTGGTGACGGAGGTTCGGCGTCAGTGGGACGCCGGGGAGCGTTCCTTGCTGGGATCGCTCGGCGGGTTGGTGGTGGACATCGTGGCAGTGCCCGCCCATGATCTGCACAACGTGAACACGCCGAGCGATCTCGTCCAAGCCGGTAACGTCGGCCCCATGGTCGACGAGATCACCGTCCACGAATTGTCCGAACTGTTGCCCACGGGGATCACCCTCATCGACGTGCGTGAGCCCGACGAGTACGCCAGCGGCCACGCACCCGGTGCCATTCTGGTGCCGTTGGGAAGCATCCTCGCAGGAGAGGCGACCCCCAGGTCAGCCGGCAGCGGCCCTGTCTACATGATCTGTCGATCGGGTGCTCGCAGCATGAGGGCGTGCGAGAAGTTGGATGCCCAGGGCATCGTGGCGGTGAACATCGCGGGAGGCACGATGGCCTGGGTGGCCAGCGGCTTCGAGGTGGTCGAGGGGATGGAGCCTTCGTGACCTTTCGCCTCGTCGCGTCCGCTGACGCGCTCGAGACACTCATCGACGAGATCCTTCAGGTCGAGAGGTACGCGCTCGACACAGAGTTCCACCGGGAGCGCACCTACTACCCGCGGTTGGCGTTGGTGCAGTTGTCGTGGGCCGGAGGAGCGGCCATCGTCGATCCGTTGACCTGTGATCCGCGTGCGTTGGCTCGCCTCTTGCGCAGCGACCGCCTCGCAGTGTTCCACGCTGCCCAGCAGGATCTGGATGTGTTGTCTCATGCCTGCGGGGCGATTCCCACACGCATGGTGGATACACAGTTGTTCGCTGGCTTCCTCGGGTATTCCACGCCGTCGCTGTCGGCGTTGGTGCAGGGCGAACTGGGGGTTGCGCTGGGCAAGGGCGACCGCTTGACCGATTGGCTGGCGCGCCCACTGACCGACGAGCAATTGGCCTACGCAGCGTCCGACGTGGAGCATCTCCTCGAGTTGTACGACCTGCTCGCGGCGCAGTTGGCAGCACTGGGTCGCGACGGCTGGGCACAGGAGGTGTGCGAGGAGTTGCGAACACGGCCCGTGGGGCCTGCAGATCCGAACGAGGCCTGGCTCAAGATCAAGGACGTGCGCTCGCTGAAGCCTCGCGCCCGAGGGGTGGCGAGGGCGGTGGCGGCGTGGCGCGAGGAGCGCGCGCGACGAAGCGATGTGCCGACCCGCCAGGTGGTTCCCGACCTGGGGATCCTGGGAGTGGCTCAACAGGCACCTCGGACGCTCGAGCAATTGGGCCGGTGTCGTGGGCTCGATGCACGCCACACCCGGGGTCCCATTGCCGACGAGATCCTCGTTGCGGTCGCTCGTGGCGTGGATCATCCGGTGGACCTTCCCAAAGACGCCGGGGACGAACTCGACCGACGGCTGCGTCCAGCGGTCACCCTGGTGTCGGCGTGGGTGGCCGAACTGGCCCGTCAGGAACGCATCGATACGGCGTTGTTGGCCACGAGGGCCGATCTCACGGCGTTGCTCCGTGGCGATGCCGACGCCCGACTGCGTACAGGGTGGCGGGCCGATCTCGTGGGAGAAGGGATCGCCCGTCTTGTGGAAGGGAAAGCGGGTCTCACCTTCGATGGCCAGGGCGGTCTGCGACTGTTCGACGTTCCCGCCGGCTGAGTTCATGGCGTGGGGCCCGACGTCAGGCCGATGACGAGATGACGCCTCGCAGTCGTACCCACAGGGAGTCGAACACAGCGGTGAGATCGCTGGCTCTGCTACCCATGGCATGGAGAGGTCGACGTTCGGTCTGGGCCTGACCCACGACGACGCGTTGCGGGATGAACGGCTGCCACACCGCACCTGCACCCACGATGCGCGTCAGTTCCTCGAGTCGACGCTCGGCCTCACCTGAGACAGCAGGCACCCGGTTGACCACCACGCCAGCGAGATCGAGTTCGGGATGATGACGTGCCCAGACGTCGTCGATGAGGTCTGCCACCGCACCCAGCCCCCTGAGCCCGAGCACTGAGGGTTCCACCACCACGAGGGCATGTTGGGCCGCCGTGAGGGCCGAGCGTGTGACGTTGCCCAAGGACGGGGGGCAGTCGAACAGCACGACATCGGCCGCCCGTGCCAGCGAGGAGGCACGCAGGGCCTTGCGGAGTCCCTTGGGCGAGCCGGACTCGTGCTGCTGCAGACGCCGGGAGGCCGCCAGGACCGACACGTGGTCACCCCATGTGCTCGGCACCACGGCACGATCGAGGGGCATCCCGTCGAGGACATCTGCGGTCGATGCCTCCACGTTCTCGGGGTCCACGCCCAACACCCAGGTACTGGCTCCCTGGGGGTCGAGATCAACGACCAGGACGCGCCGTCCGTGGTTCATGGCGGCCGAGGCCAACCCCAGGGTGACGGTGGTCTTTCCCACACCACCCTTCTGGTTCACGATCGCCACGGTCGCCGTCATGAGGCCATCATGGCGCATGTGACACCGGTCGTGGTCCACGTCGGTGTGCGGGCGATCCCACACTTGCATGGTGCAACCGGTAGACTCGCCTCCAATGTCAACTCTCTAGGTTCCGGAGCGTGACCGTGAAAAAGGGTCGCCACCGTCGCTTCGAAGAAGCGCGCAAGTTGAAGCAAGCAGGTCCGTCTGCGTTCGATCTGGGTCTCGGCGCGTCCGGGCGCGGATCGTCGTCCGACGACGATGATGACGAGTACGCCGCCATCGCCGAGCGCTACGGGGTCACGTTCGACGACGACGACGTCGCCGACGACGACGAGCACTGACCGCTTCGACAGCGCCACCTCCCCCCACCAAACCCCTCGCACTGGAGCACCATGTCGGCGTCCATTCGCAATGTGGCGCTTGTCGCGCACGTTGACCACGGCAAGAC
>CAYMUC010000004.1:0-56728 GCA_964393535.1 uncultured Ilumatobacteraceae bacterium
ACCTGACACGTTGGCACGGTCGTCAGTTGCGCGGCACCTGACACGTTGGCACGGTCGTCAGTTGCGCGGCACCTGACACGTTGGCACGGTTGTCAGTTGCGCGGCACCTGACTCCATGGCACATCGCGGTCGACACGGACGTCGCCGGGCAACCCGAGAACGCGCTCGCCGAGGATGTTCTTCATCACCTCGGTGGTGCCACCCTCGATCGAGTTGGCACGGCTTCGCAGGAACGCCTTCTGCACCTTGTCGTAGCCCATCGCAGTTTCGGGACGAACCCGTTCGTAGCTGCCGTACAGCATCCCTTCGGCACCAAGAAGGTTCATCACCATCTCGTAGATGTCCTTGTTCAGATCTGCAGAGGCCATCTTGGCAATGGAACCCTCGGGACCCGGGTCACCCATCTTGCGGTTCTGTGCCGCACGAATGTTGGTGAGGCGCAGCAGTTCGGCCCGGATCCACAACTTCATGACCTCGTCGCGGCTGACCGCATCGCGCCGCTCCTCGGGGAGTTGCTGCCAGGTCTTCACCAGTTCGCGGATGGTGCCCGACCCCTTGGCGGGGATCACTCCACCGATGGACACCCGCTCGTTCATGAGCGTGGTGAGCGACACTCGCCAACCGTCGCCGGGCTGGCCCAGCATTTCGCTCTGAGGGACACGGACGTCGGTGAAGTACACCTCGTTGAACTCGGCCTCTCCCGTCATCTGGTACAAGGGACGCACCTCGACGCCGGGGGCATGCATATCGACCACGAACGCCGTCAGACCAGCGTGCTTCACGGCCTCGGCCTCGGTGCGAACCACCAGAAGTCCCCACCGCGACAAGTGAGCCAGCGTCGTCCACACCTTCTGGCCGTTCACGATCCACTCGTCACCGTCGCGGACGCCCTTGGAGGACAGCCCCGCAAAGTCGGAACCCGAGCCGGGCTCCGAGAACAACTGACACCAGATCTCCTCGCCGGTGAACAGTGGGCGAAGGTACCGACGCTTCTGCTCCTCCGAGCCCCACACCGCCACCGTGGGGCCGCACATGCCGTAACCGATCGGATTGCGGCCAAAGGCGTTGGGTCCGCCGGCAGCGAACACCCGCTCGTTGATGAGTTTCTGCAGCTTCGGGTTGAGGCCGAGGCCCCCGTGTCCTTCCTCGTTCTGCACCCAGGCAAGTCCCAGGTCGAACTGAGCACCGAGGAACACCTCGGGCGGGGTGCTGCTGGGGGGATACTGCTCCAGCAGCGTGTCGATGAGCTGGTTGACCTTCTGCTCGTGGGTGAGCGCAGTGTCGATGCTGGTCATGAGAACCCCCTGGCGTGACCGGACTGTACGAACTGGACCAACCGTACCCTGTGGTACTGAGCGCTCCCCAGTCGTGCGGGCGCTTCTCAGTCGTCGTCGAGGGGCACTTCCCCAAGGCGCTCCAACAGCCGGTCCCGGATGGAGACGCCGGGCTCGCGTGCCTTGTCCCCAGCGATCCGCCAACCCAGACGACTCGAGTACAGCAGTGGTGCCTCGCGCAACCTGCCCGGTCCCACCTCGACGACCCGTGCCAGGTGCAGTTCATGATCCAGCACCGGTACGACCTGGAACGTTTCGCATCGCAGCCATGCCAGTGCGTTCACCACGACCGGTAGCCCACTGTCGGGAAGAAGTTCCAAGTACTCGTCGACCACATGACGGAACTTGCGACCTGGATACGAGAAGTACTGCCCCACATCAACCTGATCGCCACCGAGGATCGACACCGTGAAACAGCCCGACGCGACCATCAGTGGGTAGGTGTCGTGCTTGGGCGATACCGAGGCCATGAGGACCGGTTCCTCGAAACTCACCTGAGAGACCCAGTGACTGGTGTAGGCACGAACCACGCCCTCGTGCGCAGCACCCACCACCTGCACGCCGTGCATCATCTGGCCCAGGCACCGCTTGATGTGCTGATCGATCATGCCGATCAGTGTGGCGTGCGCTCAGTTGAACGGTGCCATCAGTCGTGCGAGTTCGTCGTCTTCGGTGAGGGCGAGTTCAGGGAGTACGACCCTCAAGCGCATGACGGTCCTCAGCATCGATACATCGCCGCGGCGTTGCGCCGAGGCCTTGAGGTTGGTGAGCATGCGGATCACGATGTGACGATTGGGAGTGGGCAAGAGCCACTGCGGATCGAAACGCTCGTCGCCCCCGCTCACCCGGCGATAGAGGGCTCGACAATCATCGACGTCCAATGCGCGTGCGCCGTGGAAACAGTCGAACCATCGAAGCGGCATGCCAGTGGGAGACGACGGCTCACCGACGAGGAAATGCGCTGGCATCCCCACCCCAACCAAATCCACTCCCAAGCGTCTCGCCACCTCGATGGCCAGTACCGACAACGTGATGGGAATACCGCGCCGTCGATCGAGCACACGGGGCAGGAACGAGTTGTGCGGGTCGGCGTAGGTGACGTCGTCGCCGACGAAAGGCTGCGACCCCCCGAACAGGAACCGGAGGACTCCCTCTACGGTGGGCGAGGGACAGTCGGCGGCGAGCACGTCGAGACGCGTCAACTCCTCCAGCACGTCCACACCGGGGATGAGTGGCGCTGCGATACACATCGAGGCCTCGTCCAGGGCGGGTGACGGTTGGGCCATCACGTCTGCAAAGCGCGAGATCGGCTCCACACCGTGAACGTATCGTGGACTACGTTGCCGGACATGTTCCCGGGAGCCTTCGTCGATCAGCATCCGAACAAACCAGCCGTCGTGATGGCCGGATCGGGATTCGTGCAGACGTACGCCGAATTGGATGCTGCTGCCAACCGATTGAGCCAATTGCTGCGATCGACGGGTCTGCAGCCCGGCGACCACGTGGCGTTGTGCCTCGAGAATCATCCTCGGTTCCTCGAGATGATCTGGGGTTGCCATTATGCGGGGCTCATCTACACAGCGGCCTCGTCGCGGCTCACCAGTGAGGAACTCAGTTACATCATCAACGACTGTGGCGCTCGGGTGTTCATCACGTCGGCCTACAAGGCGTCGCAGGCCACAGAGGTGCTGCCCACGACGCCGGGCGTCGAGCGTCGCCTGATGGTGGACGGTGTGGTGGCGGGCTACGAGTCGTACGAGGAAGCCCTCGCTGCGTCGAGTGACGAGCCTCTCGCCGACCGCGTGGCCGGTGTGGACATGCTGTACTCGAGTGGAACCACCGGCCAGCCCAAAGGCGTGTTGCCGGCGTTCACTCCCCAGGCTCTCGAGCAGTCGGGTGGGAACGTCGCACCCATGATGCAGATGCTGTTCGGGGTGAACGCCGACACGGTGTACCTGTCCCCCGCACCCCTGTACCACGCCGCACCCTTGCGCTTCACCATGGGCGTGCATCGACTGGGCGGGACGGCCGTGGTGATGGAGCATTTCGATGCCGAGCAGTTTCTCGCCATCATCGACGAGCACCACGTGACCTGCACCCAGGTGGTGCCCACCATGTTCGTGCGCTTGCTGAAACTGCCCGAGGACGTTCGGACCCGCTATGACGTGTCGAGCATCACGTGTGTGATCCACGCGGCGGCACCCTGCCCCATCCCGGTGAAGAAGCAGATGATCGAGTGGTTTGGTCCCGTGTTGCACGAGGATTACGCCGGGACCGAGGGCAACGGCTTCGTGTACTGCAACAGCGAGATGTGGTTGGGTCACGAGGGAACCGTGGGTATGCCCATCGGTTGCACCGTGCACATCGTGGGCGAGGATGGCGAGGACTTGCCGGCCTACGAGAGTGGCACCATCTACTTCGAGGGCGGGGCCACTTTCGAATACCACAACGACCCGGAGAAGACGAAGGGTTCCCGCCATCCCAAGGGATGGAGCACGCTTGGTGATGTCGGGTACCTCGACAACGACAACTTCTTGTACCTCACCGACCGCAAGGCCTACATGATCATCTCGGGTGGGGTGAACATCTACCCGCAGGAGGCCGAGAACCTTCTCGTGACCCATCCCAAGGTGATCGACGTCGCCGTGTTCGGCGTGCCCAACGAGGAGTTCGGCGAAGAGGTGAAGGCGGTGGTGCAGCCCGCCGAGATGCCCACCGACGCCGATGCCGCCAAGGCACTCGAGCGCGAGTTGATCGCCTTCTGCCGAGAGCATCTTGCCGATGTGAAATGCCCCCGGTCCGTGGACTTCCGCCCCGAACTTCCCCGGCATCCCACCGGGAAGCTGTACAAGCGGCTCCTGAAGGACGAGTACTGGCGCGAGGCTGGTCGCTCCATCTGAGCGACGTGTGCGCGACGCTCAGTCGCCGAGCACCACCATGCGCAACTCGGTCATTTCGCGCACGGCATAAGCGGGACCCTCGCGGGTGTTGCCGCTGTCGCGTACACCACCGTATGGCTGGTGATCGGCTCTCCACGTGGGGACCTCGTTCACCAGCACGCCGCCGAAGTCGAGGGTGCGCACCGCTCGTAACGCCGTGGCCAGGTCAGACGTGAACACTGCTGCTTGCAGTCCGTAGTCGGTCGTGTTCGCCGCCTCGAACGCCTCGTCGAGATGGTGGAATCGGCTGACGGTGACCACGGGGCCGAACACCTCACGGGCGCAGACGTTCATGTCGGGTGTGACCTCGGTGAGCACCGTGGGAGCCAGTACCCCGTTGGCGTCGACCGCACCTCCGGTTGCCACCCGTGCTCCGCCCTCGACAGCCTCGGCGATCCACGACATCACACGGTCGCGTTCGGCATCGGAGATCAGGGCCGACACATCGGTGCGCTCGTCGAGAGGATCGCCTACCACCAGCTGCGACACCCGCTGGACCAGATCGTCGAGGAACGGCTGGGCGATGCTGTCGTGAACGTAGATGCGCTGCGTGGAGATACAGCTTTGGCCAGCGTGGCTGAAACCACCCACCTGGATCTTCGCGGAAGCCCGCTGCCAGTCGCCATCGGCGGCGATGATCACCGGAGCGTTGTTGCCCAGTTCCAGGCCCACTCGTTTCCGGGGTGCCCGCGCCCTGATGGCCCAACCCACCTCGGGCGAGCCGGTGAACGACACCATGGCAACGTGGGGATGATCCACGAGCGCGTTGCCCACCGTGCTTCCCGGTCCGGTGACCACATGAAGCCAATCGGCAGGAAGGCCACACTCGTCGATGAGCATGTCGGCCAGTCGGATGGCCGTGAGCGGTGTTTGGCTGGCCGGTTTCAACACGATGGGGCAGCCGGCGGCGATGGCGGGAGCGACCTTGTGCACCACGAGATTGAGAGGAAAGTTGAACGGGGCGATGGCCCCCACCACCCCCACGGGAACACGCAGAGCGAAACCGAACTTCCCGACGCCACTGGGTAACGCGTCGAGGGGAATCATGTCGCCGGTGAACGATCGGGCCTCGGCGGCAGCGAACGAAAACGTGCCAGCTGCTCGCTCGACCTCGACCCGGGCGGTACGCAGTGGCTTCGCTGCCTCCGAGGCGATGAGGCGTGCAAACGACTCGGCGCGGTCGCCGAGCACACGCGCCGCTCGATCGAGCACGTTTGCTCGGGCGTGCCGTTCGAAGTCGTTTCGTTCGAAGGCCCGCCGAGCCGAGGTGACTGCGCGGCGTACGTCATCGACGCCGCAGACGGGGACCCGACCCACAAGATGGCCGTCGAAGGGTGCACGTACCTCGAGAGGTTGCGGTGAGGTGGAGGATCCGCCGAACCGGTCGCCGGCCAGGGGCAGTGGGGTCACGTCGTGCATACAGCGACCATACTTCGGGGGTGCGTCATCCTTTTCTGGATCATCCTGGACCGCTCCCCTTCGCTCACCGAGGGGGTGCCAGCGATGCCCCTGAGAACACCGCTGCTGCGTTCGAGCAGGCGGTGCAGTTGGGTTTTCGCTACCTGGAAACCGATGTCCACGTCACCACAGACGGGGTGGCGGTGGCCTTTCACGACGACGATCTCCAGCGCACCTGTGGTCGCCCCGGTCGTCTTCGGGATCTGACCTGGGCCGAGGTCGCCACGGCGCGGGTGGAGGGTCGTGAGCCGGTGCCCCGCCTCGACGAGTTGATCGCAGCCTGGCCTCACACCCGGTGGAACATCGATTGCAAGAGCGATCACGCCGTGGAGGCACTCGTCGAGGTGATCCGGCGTCTCGACGCCCTCGACCGAGTGTGCATCGGGTCGTTCTCAGACAGCCGCCTGCGCACACTTCGCAAGCAACTGGGCCCTGGGTTGTGCTCGTCACTCGGACCAGTCGCGACCGCTCGTCTGGTGGTTGCCAGTCGGACGCACGCCGTGATGGCGCGTCCGGGTGGTCTCGCAGCGCAGATCCCGCTTCGTCAGGGACCGGTGCCGGTGGTCACGCCTGCACTGGTGCGCACAGCCCATCGCCTGGGACTTCAGGTGCATGTGTGGACCGTGGACGATCCCGGCGAGATGCACCGACTGCTGGACGCCGGCGTGGACGGCATCATGACGGACAGACCCGCTGTCTTGCGCGAGGTTCTCGAGATCCGAGGCCAGTGGCACTGACCCTGGGCCACCCACCTAGGCGGAACCGAGCAGTCGTTCCTTGAGTTCCCGCTTGACGAATTTGCCGTTGGCGTTGCGCGGCAGTGGTTCGTCGAGAAACCACATGCGCGCCGGGATCTTGTGCTTGGCGATGCGTTCGGCGAGATGGGCCCGCAGCGAAGCCTCGTCGATGGTGGCACCGGCGGCGGGCACGATGGCGGCTGCCACCTCCTCGCCGAGGCGTTCGTCGGGCATGCCGAACACGGCGCACTCCGCCACGTCGGGATGCGTGTACAGCGCGGTCTCCACCTCTGAGCAGTACACGTTCTCGCCACCACGCAACACCATGTCTTTGGCACGGTCGACGATGTACACGAAGCCGTCCTCGTCGATGCGGGCGATATCGCCGGTGTTGAACCAACCATCGCGAATGGACTCAGCGGTGGCCTCGGGTCGGTTGAGGTACCCCTTGATGACCACCGGTCCCCTCACGCACAACTGTCCCACCACGTCGGGTCCCGGCGCCAGGTCTTGGCCCATCTCATCGACCAGTTTCGACTCGAGCGATGGCATGACGGGGCCGCACGACGCGGGCTTGGCCACGAAGTACCGCGCCGAGTTCGCTGTCACGATGCCGTGGGTCTCGGTGAGGCCATAGCCGGTGGAGGGAACGCCCTTGCTCAACGACTTGTCGATCTTCTCGACGAGGTCGGGTTGCAGGGCTGCACCGCCGCCACCCATCCCCTGCAGCGACGACGTGTCCCTGTGCGCCCAATCGGGGTGTGCCAGCAGTTCACGACTCATGGTGGGCACGCCGGAGAAGTTCGTGACCCGTTCCCTCTCGATGAGTTCCAAAGCCCGGGCAGGGTCCCACTTGTAGGTGAGTACCAGGGTCCCGCCAGCCAGGGTTCAGGGGTGCAGGAGGCAGTTGCACGCCGTGACGTGGAACAACGGGGTCGGAGCCATGAAGACCGGCTTGGAGGGGGCTGACCCGGCAACCGGGGTAGGTGGTGCGGGAAGGTCTCCGGCCGCGACGGCCAGTGCCTCGGCTGCCTGAGTGACCGTGGTCCAGAACACCAGATGCATGATGTTGTGGACCGATCCACGGTGGGTGAGTTGCGCACCTTTGGGAAAGCCGGTGGTGCCCGAGGTGTAGAAGATCGTGGCGTCGTCATCGGGGTCGATGGTGGCCGGCGGCAGCGTCTCAGGGGCACCATCTCGTCGAATCGTGTCCTCCCAGCGGACTGCGTCGGTGGGGAGCGATCGGTCGGTGCGAACACTGATCAGGGGAAGCGGAGACGTCGCCCTCAGGCCCTCGAGATGCGGCAACACCCGCTCGAGGCGCTCGTCATCACAGATCAGCACCTTCGGTCGTGAATCCGAAAGGCCGTACTCCATCTCTGGTCCGGTCCACCAGGCATTCATCCCCACAACAGCCGCGCCCACCGAGACCGTGGCCCAGTAGCCGATCACCCACTCGGGGTAGTTCCGCATGGCCAAAGCCACACGGTCACCTGATGTGACCCCGTAGTCGTGGCGGAGGCGATGGGCCAGGGATCGCACCAGAGCGTGCACCTCGGCGTAGGTGTATCGCTCGTCCTCGTACACCAGGTAGGTGTCATCTCCCCGACCGGCGGTCAGTTCCCACAGCACGCGCATGTCGGAGGGTGCCGTGGCGAAGGTCTTCATGGGGATGCCACGTACCTCGGTGTCGACGAGGGCGAAAGGGGCTCCCGGCGCAGTCAGTTGCGCCCATGCGGCGTGGAGATGTTGGATCACAAGTGGAGATTGTGGCCGCGCCACTGTGTCGCATGCCACATGGGCCGGTCACCGACGCAGGATGACTCCTGGATTCATGATCCCGGCAGGGTCCAGTGCCGCCTTCACTCTGGCGAAGGCGGTCAGTTCTTCAGGTGTCCGGTTGAGGCCCAGCCACTCGACCTTGTGCCGACCGACGCCGTGCTCGGCGCTGATCGACCCACCGAACTCGGCCACGTTCGACAGGATGCGATGGTCGAGGTCGGCATGGGGCGAGGACTCACCGGCGGCCACGAGGTTCACGTGAAGGTTGCCGTCACCCAGGTGCCCGAACACCGCGGCCTCAGCCCCCTGGACGACGTCGGGAAGGTTTCGGGTGAATTCGGCGAGGCGGTGCAAGGGCAGGGTCACGTCGAACTTACGGGGGATCCCTCGGGTGGCGACCGCCTCGCTCACGCGCTCTCGGTGGGCCCACAACGATCGCCACGCCGGCGGATCGACGCCGACGAGGTGCTTGTGTGGAGCCACCAGCTCACCGAGGGCATCGGGCGGCGTGCCACGACCGGCCCACGCGATCAACAGCGCTACCGATGGTGTGGGTCGGAACAACTCGGGCAGCCCCAGTTGCTGCTGCACCAGGCGCATCGAGGCTTCGTCGACGGCCTCCAGACCATCGAGGCCGTCGACTTCGAGACGAGCTCGTGACGCGAGTCGCACAGCGTGATCCCAGTCGTCACACGCCACCCATACGACACATCGGTCACGCCAGCGTGGCACCAGTCGAAGACGCAATGAGATCACCACGCCCAACGTGCCTTCACTCCCGCAGAGCAGTCCGGCCAGGTCGTAGCCCGTGTTGTCCTTCACCAGTCCCTGGAGATGACTGATGCGTTGCCCGGTGCCCAGGACCGCTTCCACACCCAACACGTTGGCCCGCATGGTGCCGTACCGGAGCACCCGCAGACCTCCGGCATTGGTGGCGGCCATTCCACCCAGGGTGGCCGAGTCACGGGCACCGAGATCGACTCCGAACTCCCACGGCGTGCCAGCCAGTGCGGAGTCCAACTCGGCCAGTGATACCCCTGCCCCCACCGTGACCTGGCCGGCGATGGTGTCGGACTCGCCAATGGTGTCGAGCCCACGTAGGGACAACACGACCGCCTGTGCCGACTCGTCGGGGACTCCGCCACCCACGAGGCCCGTGTTCCCGCCCTGGGGTACCACGGGCACGCCGTGATCTGCGCACCACCGGACGACCGTTTGGACCTGGTCGGCACTGCGAGGACGCACGACGCAAGCCGCCCTACCGCGAAACCGTCCGGTCCAGTCGACCTCGTAACCGGAGTTGATCGCAGGGTCGGTCACCACGACGTCGTCACCCAGGAGAGCGCGAAGCGCCCGGGCCACGGGTTGGGCGACGTCGGCCACGCTCAACGCACCAGTGGCATGACCTCGTCCATGAACCGTGCCATCTGCTCGTCGGCCTTCTTGTAGGGGTCGCCCAGCAGGTGCGGGAAGATGGTGAGGTACTCCATGCCCAGCAGGTCCTTGTAGAACTGCACACCTTCTGCCACTTGCTCGGGGGTACCCAACAGAATGGTCTTGTTCTCGATGGACTCGTCCAGCGTGGGGATGAGGCCCGGCTTGGCCGGCTTGCCGTCGGGGCCCATGTACCCCCGGCTCCATCCGTAGGGCCCGAGGAACTTCCAGAATTCGTCATGGCCGGGAATGGCCGAGGCGTAGGCCTTCTCGTAGGTGTCTTCGATTCGCACCGACACGACCAACATGCGCTTCTCGTGGGCTGGCAGCGACGTGCCGTGAGCGGCCTCGTACTTGGCGCCGTAGGTGTCCCAGAACCTCTTGATGAAGGAGTAGTGCTGGTTCCAGAACACAGCACTGTGGCCGACCACCGGCACATAGTCGAGCGTGGGAGGACTGGTGACCGCCTGCCAGATCTCGAAGGGATAGCGAGGCCGTGGCAGCAGTGTCAGGTCTTGCACCGTGGAACCCCGGTCGGGAATGCCCGGAACAGGGATCTGGAAGTGCTTACCCGAGAAAGCGAATCGCTCCTGTGAGAGTGCCATTCGGATGATCTCCATGGACTCCTCGAACACCTCACGGTTGAGCGTGTCGTCGGAGGCCTGATCGGGGTTGTCGTGGGAACCGATGGACACACCCTTGTCGTTGAGATGGAGCACCTCGCGAGGAACCGTGCCACGTCCGACGCCCAACATGCCGCGGCCCCCCGACAGGTTGTGCAGGGTGGCGAAGTCTTCGGCCAGACGCAACGGGTTCCACTGCGGTACCACGTTGAACATGGCGCCGAGGCGGATGTTCTTGGTCTGTGCGGCGATCCAGGTGGAGATGAGCAGACCGTTCGGGATGACCTCGTAGCCCTCGTACTGAAAATGGTGCTCAGTGGTCCAGAACGAGTCGAATCCCAACCGATCGGCCTCGATCGCTGAGTTCACGTATTCGGTGGTCGCCTTCCACACCTGTTCGTTGTCATAGCGACGATCCATGGGGTGCGGGGCACCTGCACCCGCATCATCCATCTCTACTCCTCCGAAGAAGAACGCTCCGACCTTCACGCCACGGCCTCCTCGTGTCCGGTGGGCGGTTGCCGACCGCCTTGCTGCACCTTGAAGGTATCAGCGCAGGATGACGGGAGGGCTAACGTGCCGTCACATGTTGCTCGTCCACGCCTCGCTCCCCGACGGCACCGTTACGAACGTCAGGCTCCGTGGCGAGTGGGTTGATGAGGTTGGTCCTTCACTCGTGGCCGAACCGGGTGAGCAATCGGTGGATCTTGCGGGATACGTGTTGCTGCCGGCGTTCGCCGAACCTCATGCCCATCTCGACAAGGCGTTCCTCGCCGAGCGCATCACCAACGAGACCGGCGACCTCCTCGGGGCTATCGAGGCGATGGGTGCTGGTCGACATCTGCTGAACGTTCCCGACATCGTGGAGCGCGCCGAGCGCGCCGCCCGGCTACTCGCCGCAAATGGGTGCAGTGTCATTCGCACCCACGCCGACACCACTCCCGATCACGGACTTCGCTCGGTGGAGGCCCTCGTCGAGGTACGGCGACGCGTGGCCGACGTGGTCACGCTGCAGATCGTGGCGCTGACCGGATGGCCGGTGACAGGCGTGGATGGGGCCGACAGTCGCGCACTGCTGCGCGACGCTCTGGACGCCGGAGCCGATCTCGTCGGTGGTTGTCCGCATCTCGACGGTGACCCCACCGGTGCCAACGAGGTGCTCCTGTCCATCGCCGCCGAACGTGGATGTGGGGTGGATCTCCATACCGATGAGACCTTGGACCCGGCGATGCTGTCGCTCGCCGATCTGGCCGAGCGTGTTCGATCCAGTGGCTTCCCCCACGAGGTGACCGCCAGCCACTGCGTGAGCCTGGGGGTGCAACCAGTCGAGGTTCAACGCTCGGTGGCCGAAGCCGTAGCCCGAGCGAACATCGGTGTCGTGGCGCTTCCGCAGACCAACCTGTTCCTCCAAGGGCGCGGACACCCCACAGCCATGCCTCGGGGCGTCACCGCCGTCGGTGCCTTGCGCGAGGCGGGCGTGATGGTGTGTGCAGGGGCAGACAACCTCCAAGACCCCTTCAACCCACTCGGCCGCGGCGATCCGTTGGAGACCGCCGGACTGATGATCGCCACCGCCCACGCACTCCCCCAGGTGGCACTGGACATGGTTGCCCACGACGCACACCGTGTGTTGCGAGTCGATCCGCCTGGTGTTCGCCCGGGCGCTCGGGCAGACCTGGTGGCAGTTCGTGCCGGCACCGTGCGTGAAGCCATTGCCTTTGGGCCGCCCGACCGCCTCGTGTGGCGACAGGGGCGTCTGAGCCAACCGCCTCCGACGTGCCGTTAACACAAAGTCAACAGACACGAGACATGACCGTTCCGACACGTCCCCTATGTTCCTGGAGGCCATGATGACGTCGCCCCCTCGTCCCGACACCGAACCCGGAGCCGTTGGATCACCAACGAGCAATGGCTCGGTGTCCCGGCCGGCACTCGTGTTCGATCACGTCTCGATGGTGTTCCCCGATGGCACCCATGCCGTGGAAGACGTGTCGTTCACGGTGGACCGGGGCGAATTCGTGACGGTCGTGGGGCCGTCCGGTTGCGGAAAGTCCACACTGTTGCGCATCGCATCGGGGCTCACCCGTCACAGCGACGGGGTGTGTGAAGTGGACCGAGAGCATCTGGGCTATGTGTTCCAGGACGCCACGTTGCTCCCATGGCGAACCGTCCGTCGCAACGTGGAACTCAACGCCGAGTTGCAGGGGATGGCCAAGGACGAACGGCGCCGTCGGGCCGCCGAGGCCATCGACTTGGTGGGACTCACCGGACACGAGGCGAAGTACCCGAAGCAGTTGTCCGGTGGCATGCGCATGCGTTGCTCGTTGGCGCGGTCGTTGGTGCTCGATCCATCGGTGTTCATGTTCGACGAACCATTCGGAGCCCTCGACGAGATCACTCGTGAACGCCTCAACGACGAACTCCTACGCCTCTTCGTGCGTGAGGGCTTCGCCGGATTGTTCATCACGCACTCCATCTCCGAGGCGGTGTTCCTGTCGACCCGGGTGCTGTGCATGTCGGCGCGGCCTGGTCGGATCATTGCCGACATCCCGGTGTCGTTTCCTTATCCGCGTGAGCACGATCTCCGGTACGAACCGTCGTTCGCCGAACTGTGCGGCCAGGTGTCTGATGCCCTGAAGGAGGCCCACGGATGAGCGCCCCCCGTCGGTCGTCGTTGGCCACCTCGTTGTCGTATGGGCCCCCCGTCATCGTGTTCGGACTGTTCATCGCTGTTTGGTACGGCGTCCATCACGTCGTTCTGAGCGAGCAACGGAAGTTCATCGTTCCCCCACCACACCGCGTCATCGACAGGGCCTTTCTCGACGACAAGGCTCGATCGGAGTTGTTCGAAGGGTTGGTCAACACCGGGCGAATCGCGCTGATCGGTTTCGTGATCGCGTCCCTCGCGGCGTTGGTGGGAGCGGTCATCATGGCGATCAGCCGAATGTTCGAACGTGCGTTGTTCCCCTACGCGGTCGCACTTCAGACCGTTCCCGTGCTCGCACTCGTGCCGTTGTTCTCGGTGTGGTTCGGTCCCACACGCACGGCCAGAGTCGTGACCTGCGTGCTGGTGGCACTGTTCCCGGTGTTGACAAGCTTTCTGTTCGGGCTCAAATCGGTGGACCGCGGTCATCTCGATCTCTTCCGATTGAACAAGGCCGGTCTGCGTACTCGGCTGTTCAAGTTGCAGTTGCCCGCCGCACTCCCGTCCATCTTCACCGGTCTGCGTATCGGTGCGGGTCTGTGCGTCATCGGAGCCCTGGTGGCCGACTTCTTCTTCAGTCGAGGCGACCTCGGTCTCGGTCGGCTCCTCAACAACTACGCCAAGCGACTCGAGTACGAGAAGCTGTTCGGCGGCGTGATCTTGGCCTCGTTCCTCGGCGTGGCCATCTACCTCCTCATCGGCTGGCTGGGTAACCGCGTTCTGCGGAACTGGCACGAGTCGGAGGCACGGGCGTCGTGAACACCATGCCCGTGGCAACACCCCTCACCACAACCCACACCCAAAAGGGGAGAAACTGATGAAGCATGCGACCCGACGGTTCGGCGCCGTCGCCGTAGCTCTGGCCCTGGTGGCCGCTGCCTGCGGTGACGACGACGAAGCCACGCCCGAAACCACGGCGGCTCCGGCCACCACCGCTGCTCCCGATACCACCTCGGCGCCTGACACCACCGATGGCGGCGGCGAGCCGGCTCCCGACGAAGCGGTGTGCCCGTCGAATCTGGTGATCCAGACCGACTGGTGGCCCGAGATCGAGCATGGCGGCACGTACCAGCTCATCGGGCCTGGCGGAACTGCCAACCCCGAACTCTTCACCTACTCGGGTCCCATCGATCCCAAGTACGCCGTGGGAGGTATCGAGACGGTGGAAGTACGCGCCGGTGGTGACGCCATCGAGTTCCAGCCCGTGGTCGCCGTCATGCAGACCGACCAGGACATCACGCTTGGCTACGTGAACACCGACGACGTGATCCAGTCGAGCGGCACGGTGCGCGTGACCGGCGTGGCCACCACGTTGGAGATCAACCCGCAGTTCCTCATGTGGGACCCCGAGCAGCTCGACATCGACCCCACCAACCCCGCGTCGCTGGGTGAGTCGGGTGCTCGCATTCTGCACTTCCCCGGGACCACCTACATGGATTGGTTGACGGCCAAGGGCTTCATCGACGCCTCCCAGAGTGATCCCAACTACGGAGGGGCGCCCGACCAGTGGATCGCCAACGGGGCCGACTTCGTGCAGCAGGGCTTCGTCACCAACGAGCGCTACAAGTACCAGAACCTGATCGAGTGGAAGGACGGCGCGCCGGCACCTATCGACTACGTGCTCATCCACGATCTCGGTTGGCAGCCCTACCCCGCCATGTACACCGTGCTCAGCGATCGTCTCGAAGAACTGTCGCCGTGCCTCGAGGTGCTGGTTCCGGTGCTGCAGCAGGCCTGGGTGGACTACCTCACCGACCCCAAGCCCATGGGTGACGGTCTGGTGACCATCACCGAGGCCTACAACAACTACTGGACCATCACCCCCGAACTGAACGACGCCGGTTTCGCTCTGTTCGAGGAACTGGGCATCGGCTCGAACGGTCCCGACTCGACCTACGGCAACTTCGACCTGGACCGGGTGAAGGCCCTGTACGACGAGGCTCTTCCGCTGCTCGATTCGCTGGGCATCACCATCGCCGACGGCCTCACCGTCGACGATGTGGTGACCAACCAGTTCATCGATCCCAGCATTGGTATGCCGTGACATCACGGTGAGCCTGCACTGAACCAGTGAGGTTCACGAGGGGGTGTCGACCATCAGGTCGGCACCCCCTCGTCGCGTCAGGAGATCTGGTCCGGGTGGTTCACGAGTGAGCGACGTAGGCGCACAGGTCGAAGGCGTACCCGAACGGGTCGACCAGATTGGCGATGGAGCCGTACGGCTCCACCCGGATCGGCGACACCAATCGCGCACCCAGGCCGATCAGGCGGTCCACTTCGGCGTCGAAGTCCGCCAGTTCACAGTCCAGGTCGAGGTGAACCCCGCCGGGACGCGCAGCGCCGCGCTGAAGCCCGATCCGGCGTCCGGTCGAGTGATCACCGAGCACGATCCATCGATCGCCGTCCTCGCGCTGTGTCTCCACCAAGCCCAACGCCGCACCCCAGAACGCGGCGGCGTCGTCGGGCCGCTCCACGTCGAAGGTCACCAGATCGAATCTCGTTCTCATGTCATCTCCTCAGCGCAGGGGAAGTTCGAAACGGTCGACCTCGACGAGGGCTTCCACCACCGACTGCACACCGGCGTGGAAGAGGCGCTCTCCCAAGTCCACATCAGCCAGGGTCGGATCGCCGATGACACCGTCTGGTCCGAAGTCGTTGGACAGCCAGCCGAAGGGGACGGATCCACCGAAGCGCACCTTGGAGAAGCCGCTCAGAGCCTCGGGGACCGAACGCCGTGCCTGATCCATGTGGACCAGGTCTGGTCGCAGGTACCACATCACCGACGTTTCGTCGGTTCCTCCGTGAATACCCATGCCCAATTCGTCGGCCGCACTGGCTCCGCCCTGGTCGGCGGGGACGAACGGATGCACGAGAAACGTCATGAGTCCGTGAGCGAGGCGCACCTCTCGATTGGCCATGGCGACGAGGGCACTGTTGCCACCGTGACCGTTGAGGAACACGAGTTTCCGGCCCGAGGTGCTGGCCAGGCAACGCCCGAGATCGTCGAGCACCGCCAGCATGGTGGTCGCTGACAGCCAGATGGTCCCCGGGGACCAGGCGTGTTCGTTGGACTTGGTGTAGGCCAACGGTGGCAGCAGCCACAGGTCCAGATCCTCGCCTGCCTGGTCGACGGCGGCCTGCGCCGTCGCCTCGGCGATGATCAGATCGGTGGACATGGGGAGGTGGGGTCCATGCTGCTCCACCGCGCCCAGAGGCTGAATGAAGATGCTGCGACTGGTGATGCGTTCGCCCACCTGAGGTCCGGTGAGGTCTGCGAATTGACGAAGTCGATGGTGTGCAGGCACGGCTAGGAACCTAGCGACATGAGACACTGGCAACCATGACCTCCAGTGCTCCCGACACCATCGTGATCGGTGCCGGCCACAACGGTCTGGTGGCTGCTGCCTATCTGGCTAAGGCTGGCCGACGAGTCGTCGTCCTCGAGGCGCGCGACGTCGTGGGAGGCACCGCCGGTACCGAGTCGTTCGGCGGCGCACAGGTGAATCTGTGCAACTGCGACCACCTGACGTTCCGGACTACGCCCGTGATGGACGAGTTGAACCTTGCCGCTCACGGGTTGCGGTACCTCGAGGTGGAACCGGGTCAACTCCAGCGCACATGGGACGACGACCGGATGTGGGCGGTGTTCCATGATGTCGAGCAGACCTTGGAATCTCTGGCGCGAACCCATCCGGGGGCTGTGGCGGGGTATCGGCGCTATGTCGCCGACGCTGCGCCCGTCGCCCGTCTCATCTTGGACGCCGCCGCCAGTGGACCTCCCTCGTGGCGGTCTCTTCTGAGAGTGGTGGCAGCGCGCGGAGGTCGAGGCGCCGCACGCTTGCTGGCCTGGAGTCGACGTAGTGCGGTGGAGGTGCTCGGCGAGTACTTCGACGACGAGGCACTCGTGGCTCCGGCGGTCACGGTCGGCCCCGTGGTCTGGGGCCTGTCACCCCGGTTGCCGGGTACGGGCCTGGGGGCCATCACCTATGCGCTGCGACACGTTGCTCACGTGGGACGACCTGTGGGCGGCAGTGGTGCGGTGCCTCGGGCCCTCGCCTCCGTGATCGAACATCACGGTGGAACGGTGCGGATGAACTCGCCGGTCACGGCGATCCTGTGCGATGGAGGCCGCGTGCGCGGTGTGCGGCTCGCCAGCGGTGAGGTGGTCGAGGCCGAACTGGTGGTGTCTGCAGCCGATCCGAAGCGCACGTTCCTCCAGTGGCTCACCCATCCACCGGCATCGATGGAGCCCTTGCTCGCCAGGTGGCGCCGGCGCGAGCACGTGGCGGGGTACGAATCGAAACTGGACGTGGTGCTCGACACGGCGTTGCGATACCGCCGACTCGAGCCGATCGCAGATCTCCTCCATGGTGTCGACCCCGTCGGCCCCACCCTGGTGGTGGCACCCAGCATCGACGAGTTGCATCGCGGGTACCTCGATCTCGCCGCCGGTGTGATGATGGGCCGACCGGCGTTCCTGGCCAACGTGCCCACGGCACTCGATGCGACCATGGCCCCTGAGGGATTGCATGTCCTCAGCCTCGAGGCCCTGTTCACTCCGTATCACCTGCCAGGCGGATGGGCGACCAGCGATGAGCCGCAGCGGTGGTTGGAACGTTTCGCCGAGTTGGTGGAGCCCGATCTCGTTGACCATGTGGTGCACCAACGAGCTGTGACACCTGATCGCTACGAGTCCGAGTTCCATCTCCCTCTCGGCCATGCTGCGAGCTTCGCCGGTGGTCCCCTGGCAGCCCTACGCCACACGGATCCGGAGTTGACCCGGTACCGGACGTCGTTGAGGGGTCTGTACCTCACAGGAGCCGCCACCTTCCCGGGAGCGGGCGTGTGGGGAGCCAGTGGTCGCAACGCGGCGGCCGTGGTGATGCGCGACCTGCAACGCCTCTGATCCCCGCGTTGGCAGTCGGGTCAGGGCTGTCTACCCTGGAACCATGTCGGGCACGCTGCGCCTGGGTCACATCGCTGGCATTCCGTTGCTGGTGCACTGGAGCCTGCTCGTCATCGGTGGCCTCATCGCCGTCAACCTCGGCCAGGTCCTCAGTCCCACCGGTGGCATCACCGCATGGGCAATCGTGGCAGCCGTCTTGGCAGCGGTGGCGTTCTTCGCATCGGTGCTGGCACACGAACTGTCTCACGCCCTCACCGCACGCCGATATGGGGTGGGCACCGAATCGATCACGTTGTGGGCCCTGGGGGGCGTCGCCCGACTGGATCGCGAACCGTCGTCGGCTCGGGCACAGGGATGGGTGGCGGTGGCGGGTCCCGCCATGTCGCTGGCCCTCGGAGTGGTCGGACTCGGTGCCGCCGTGCTGTTACACGGTCTTGGTGTGCCCGAGGAGATCGTCACCGTGACCGCCTGGTTGGGCGTCATCAACGGCCTGCTCGCCGTGTTCAACCTGCTCCCGGGATCACCCCTGGATGGCGGCAGGGTGCTGGCAGCGATTCGTTGGGGGCGCCACGGTGATCGCTACCGGGCCATGGAGGAAGCGGCCATCGCTGGTCGAGTGCTTGGTTGGACCATCGCTGGCGTGGGCGTGTGGATGATGCTGTCGGGCTACGGGGGCATCTTCATCGCGATCAGCGGAGCGTTCATCGCGCTCAACGCCACGGCCGAGCGTGTCGGGGCTCAGGTCCGACAGAGACTCGGGGGCATCACCATCGGCGACCTCACCCGCTACGGCATCGCACACGCTCGACATGACTCCACGGTCGAGGGGTTGTTGTGGGAACGACTCCGCCTGGGGCCGGCTCGGGTGGCTGCGGTCATTGACGATCGTGGGCACATCACGGGCCTGGTCACCGAGGACCAACTCTGGGAGGTCCCGGCCGACCTCCGTGAACACACCACGGTGCAGGCGGTGGCAACTCCTCTCGAACGGCTCGGCCGGGTCCGCCCCGAGGAACCCCTGGCCGAAGCACTCGGTCATGTGCAATCCACCAATCCCACCCTGACGGTGTGGGTGGGTGAACGCCTGGTGGGTGTGGTCCCCGCCGACGTGCTCCAAGACCGCCTGGGGCAGGCTCAGGCGTCGAGCACCATGCCGTCGCGCTGAATCAACGGTTCGTCGCTGCTCCACGGGAAGTTGATCCAGAGGTCGGTGCGGCGCCACACGTACTCGCACGTCACGACCGAGTGTGGCTTCTCGTACAGCACTGCGGTTCGGACCTCGGCGACCTTGCCGGCGCAGAACTCCTGCACGCTGCGCAAGGTGTGCCCGGTGTCGGCCACGTCGTCGGCGATGAGGATGCGTGCATCGGCGAGATCCACGAAGTCGGGGGCTGGCGGCAAGATGCGCGGTACCTCGAGGCGTTCGTCGACCCCGGTGTAGAACTCGACGTTCATCGTGTAGACGTTCTTGACGGCCAAGGCGTACCCCAGCGACCCGCCGATCATGAGACCGCCGCGGGCGATCGACAGGATCATGTCGGGCTCGTACCCATCGGCTACGACGGCCCGGGCGAGGTCACGTGAAGCACGACCGAAATCGCTCCAGGTCATGATCTCGCGTTCCTGGCTCACCGGTGCCTCCTCGATGTGATGCGATGGGTGGTGTGGCGACCGCCCGTGGTCATCCTCGCGCATCCCCCACCCCGTCGCGGGCATCGCCTGCTCCCACAAAGGGGCAGTGCCGACACCCACTGTCACAGCACCAACCCCGCGATGCCAAGAAAGCCGAGGTCAGCACCGATAGACCGCTGACAGGATCCCGGTACGTCGGCCGGCCCGTCGCCACGGCTTGGGCATGTCGCTCGAGAATGATGTTCCGTTGCGGATGAGTGGGTGACAGACGGGATGGGTGCGGGTGCGAGAGATGATCGGCGCGCAGCCTCGTCGGGGGTTGCATGATCCCCCCAGTCTGCCCGTACCGTGCCACGGGAAGCGCGTTGACAGGTTCCCTTCGACGACTACAGTCAGCCGCAGTGGTGTGGCTCAGGTCACACCACCGACACTCATCACCATCAGGGGGAAACATGGTTCGAACGTCTCGACAGCGCCGGCGTCGCCCGGTCGCAGCAGCTGTGGGATTCATCGCCGCAGCCGGCCTCGTCGCCGGTGCATGTGGCAGCAAGTCCGACGATGTCACGAGTCCCAGCACAGCAGCACCTGCTACCACTGCCGCCACCGACACCACGACCACCACGATTCCTCCCGCCACCACGGCACCGGCCCCCACGGTGCAGCCGGTGTACGGCGGGCGTCTCGTCGTGGCGGGTGAGGCCGAGGTGGCGAACCCCTGGACCCCCGAGTCGATGCAGTGCGATTCGTACTGCCAGATGCGCGCACGGTCGTTCTATGACCCGTTGGTGGTGACCAACGCCGATCTCGAACCCGTGGGCTTCCTCCTCGAGTCGTTCACATCGAACGACGACTTCACCGTGTGGACGCTGAACGTCCGTCCGGGTGTCACCTTCCATGATGGCAGCCCACTGGACGCCGAAGCGGTTGCCTACAACCTCCGCAACGCTGGCAAGGGCATTCTGCTCGCGGGTGCGCTGCGCGACCTCGCCAAGGATGCCGATGGTGAGTACCTGATCACCGCTACCGGACCTTTGACCGTCGAGGTGCGCACCGGTCTCGACGGCGATCCCAACCAGCCGCGGCCGTGGCCCACGTTCCCGTATGCACTGGGTACCCAGTGGGGTCTCATCGCCTCGCAGCAGTGGCTCGAAGCGGTGAAGGCAGGGACGGCAGCTCCCACAGATGCGGTAGGCACGGGGCCCTTCATGTTCTCGAGCTACGCCCCGGGCGACAAGCTGGTGGTGAAGCGCAACCCGAACTACTGGCTCACCACGCCTGAAGGTGATCAGTTGCCTTATCTCGACGAGATCGAGTTCCGCGTCATCGTGGACAGTCAGACACGCGGCCAGGCTCTGCGAGCTGGTGACGTCGATCTGATCGCGACCTCCGACGCCAATGTGATCAAGACCTTCGATGGCGATACGGCGTTCAATCTGGCCGATCAGAACCGCTACGGCGAGACCAACTACGTCATTTTCCACCTCGCTAAGCCCGGCCCGTTGCAGGACCAGTCGGTTCGCTGTGCTCTGTCGCAGGCCGTGGACAGGGTCGATGCCATCGAGGTGCTCTCGTCGGGCTATCTCGAGCCCGCCAATGGTCCCTTCTCACCGGGGCAGGAGGGGTACCTCGAAGACAATGGTTCGCTGCCGTACGACCCCGATGCCGCCGCCGAGGCCATTGCGGCATACGAGGAAGCCAATGGTCCGATCGTGATCAACTATTCGGCGACTCCTACCGCTACCAACCTCGCCACGGCCCAGTATCTGCAAGAGGTGTGGGGGGCCATCGGCGTCGATGTGAACATCGACCAGATCGAACAGTCAACGCTGATCACCAACGCGCTGACCGGTTCGGAGAATTTCGAGGCATTCGGCTGGCGTAACCACGCCGGTCTGCTGGTGGACAGCCAGAACTTCTGGTGGAACTCCAATGCGATCCTGCCCGGCTTTTCGCTGAACTTCGGTCGCCTCTCCGATCCGGTGATCGACGATCTCCTCGGTAAGGCGCGTGGCGAAAGCGATCCGGACGTGCGGCGGGGCTACGCCGAAGACATCAACCGACGCTTCGCCGAGCAGTGCTGGATCCTCCCGCAGTCGTTCACCAAGTGGGGCGTCATCTCGTCGCCGAAGGTGCAGAACATCGGCCGCAGCCCCCAGGCCAATGGCGAAGGCTTCCTTCGCGATGGTCAGGGCTTCCCGGGTCAGGTGTGGATGCACGCCGTGTTCGTGGAGGGCTGACCCTCTCCGTACCGGGAGAGGGGGCGGTTCGCCGTCCCCTCTCCCGTCGTCCTTGTTCGCCAATTCGACGTCTGCGTCCTCACTCCCCCGCAGGCGCCTACAGTCTCACCTAATCTCGACCCGACAGATCCGTCCCCACCCACAGGGAGTGCTGTGCGCTACGCGCTGCAACGTCTCGGACAATTCGCCATCGTTTTCGTCGTCGTGACGTTCATCGTGCTCGTCGCCACGCGTATCGGCAGCGAGGATCCGGTGCGGGATCTCGCGGGCGGCATCGCCAGCGACAACGTGATCGCGCAGATCGAAGAGGACTATCCGTATCTCGACAAGCCGCTGGTGGTGCAGTACGGATACTGGCTGGGCGACATGGTCACCGGTGACCTCGGACGCAGTTACGCCCTCAGCCAGTCGGCGGTCGACATGTTCCAGCAACGTCTGCCGTCCACATTCTTCATCGGCTTCTGGGCGATCTTCTTGGGGCTGCTCGTGGCTGTGCCACTTGGCATGTACAGCGCCTACAGGCGAGACGGTTGGTTCGACCGTGTGTCGTCACAGATTTCGTTCGGCTTCATCTCGTTCCCCCCACTCGTCATCGCCATCTTCCTCATCTATCTGGTGGCGGTTCGCTTCTCGTTCTTCCCTGTCGACTCCGACTACGTCGCACCCTGGGATTCGCCCATCGGCCACTTCCAGAACTTCTTCCTGCCGTCACTCACTCTCGGGCTTGGTCTGGCAGCGGTGTGGAGTCGGCTGCTCCGGGCCGACATGATCCTCACCCTCCAGAGCGACTTCGTGATGCTGGCGCGGGCCAAGGGCATGTCGCCCAGGCGGGTCCTGTGGAGGCATGCTCTTCGGGCCTCCATCCTGTCCCTCGTCACCAGCGTCGCTGTACAGATGTCTGGTCTCGTGGGGGGCGCCGTGGTCGTGGAGCAGTTGTTCGCCATGCCCGGGGTGGGTGATCGCCTCGTGTTCGCCATCCAGGCCAACGACGTACTCACCCTGCAGGCGATCACCGCCGTCCTGGTGGGCATCGTCGTCATCGTCAATGTGTTGGTCGATCTGCTCTACGGCGTCATCGACCCGCGCATCCGCGCCGCACGGTCGCTGAGGTAACCCATGACCACGTCTGCAACGGCTACGGCCGACGAAGTCCCGACACTCCTCGACGAGACGCCACCGCCCCAACGCCGCCGACCCTCGTTCGGTCTCTGGTTGGGCGTGGCGTGGCTGTCGGTGCTCACGTTCCTCGCCGTCTTCGCCGACTGGCTCCCCTTCATCCGTTCCACCAACCGTGTGAAGGGAGCCGGCAACTTCGCTTTCGGACCCGGCAGCGAGTTCTGGTTCGGTTCGGATCAACTGGGGCGCGACGTGTTCGCGCGATGCATCTACGGGGCGCAGATCTCGCTGCGCATCGCCGTGTTCTCCATCCTCACCGGCCTGGTGGTGGGTGGTGGTCTCGGCCTGGCTGCTGGGTACTTCCGCGGCTGGGTGGACCGAGTGGTGTCCACCATCATCGACGTGTTGCTGGCGTTTCCCGCCTTGGTCATCGCCTTGCTCATCGTGCAACGAACCGACGCTCTCGCTGGCAACTATCCCGATGCGTTCGGCTGGCTCACTCGCACGTGGGCGATCACGTTCGTCCTGGCCCTGCTGGCCATCGCTCCCCTTGCGCGCATCGTTCGAGCCCAGACCATGAGCCTCCGAGAACGTGAATTCGTGCTGGCAGCCCGCAGTCTGGGTGCCAGCAACGGTCGCATCATCATGCGGGAGATCCTGCCGAACCTGGTGCCGGCCATGATGTCGGTGTTGTTCATCGGTGTTGCCGTGCTGCTGGTGGCCGAGGGTGGTCTCGCCTTTCTCGGGTACAGCGTGAAGAGCCCCACACCTACCTGGGGCCTGCTGGTGTCGGAAAGTCGCCAACGCATCAGCGAGGCCTGGTGGGCCACGATCATGCCGTGCCTCATGATGTTCATGACGGTGCTGTCGTTCAACCTCATCGGCGACCGTCTGGCCCGCCGGTTCGACATCAGAGAAGCCACGCTGTGACCCCGTCGCTGCAGACCGAGATGCGGGGGGTCGACGGACCACTGCTCGCGGTACGAGATCTCGTGACCCACTTCCGCACGCCACGCGGCGTGGTGCGCGCCGTCGACGGCGTGAGCCTCACCGTGGACCGTGGCCGAGCGTTGGGCATCGTGGGCGAATCGGGCTCGGGCAAGACCGTGCTGTCCCGTTCCATCATGGGACTGCTCCCCAAACGAAGCACCATCCGCCACGGTTCGGTCACCTTTGCGGGTCGGGAGATCATCGACCTCTCCCCCAAGCAGATGCGCGGTATCTGGGGTCGTGAGATGTCGATGATCTTCCAGGATCCGATGTCGTCGTTGAATCCGTTGATGAAGATCGGGCGTCAGATCACCGAACCGCTGACGGTGCATCTCGGCCTCGAGGGCGCCGCCGCTCGTGATACCGCTGTGCGGTTGCTGAGCGACGTTCGCATCCCCGAGCCGGAACGCCGGATGGAGCAATACCCCCACGAACTGTCGGGTGGTATGCGGCAGCGGGTCATGATCGCCATCGCTTTGGCCTGTGGCCCGTCGATGCTGTTCGCCGACGAACCCACCACGGCACTCGATGTCACCGTCCAGGCGCAGATTCTCGGATTGCTGGGCGAGCAACGACGTGACCGGAACATGTCGTTGATCCTGGTGACCCACGACCTTGGGGTGGTGGCCGGACACACCGACGACATCGCGGTGATGTACGGCGGGAAGTTGGTGGAAAAGGCACCCACCCGGACGCTGTTCACCAAGATGAAGATGCCCTACACCCAGGCACTTCTGCGAAGTATCCCCCGGCTCGACCAACCCAGCCACCAGCGACTCGCTGCCATCCCAGGCCGTCCTCCTGATCTCGCCGCACCCCCCGTGGGTTGCCGTTTCGCCCCACGTTGCCCCTATGCACAGCAGCGATGTCGAACCGAGGAGCCGCCGTTGCGCGCCGCCGACACCCCAGACCACCTCTACGCCTGCTGGTATCCGGTGGGGTCGCCCGAACATGCCGAGATCGCCGAAAAACTCTCGGTGTCGCCGGCACCGGGGGGCGGTCACTGATGGCGGGAACAGGACAGGCCCATCTGCGCCCTGTGGAGGATGTACTGCTGCGGGTGGAAGATCTCACCGTCGAGTTTCCGGTTGGTCGCACTGGTCTCAAGGTGCATGCCGTGTCGGGCATCAGCCTGGACATCGCCAAGGGTGAGACGTTGGGTGTGGTGGGCGAGAGTGGGTGCGGGAAATCCACCACTGGTCGCGCCGCCATGCAACTCCTCAGACCCACGGCGGGGCGGGTGTGGTTCGACGGTGAGGAATTGACTCAGCTTTCTGGTGCAGCGCTTCGACTTGCCCGCACCCGCATGCAGATGATCTTCCAAGATCCCATCTCGTCTCTGAACCCACGGCGCAAGGTTCGGGACATCGTGATGGAGCCGCTCAACATCTGGAAGCGCGGCACGCGCTCGGAACGTTCAGCCGTGGTGGACCGCGTGCTCGAGGATGTGGGCATCGATCCCGCCCGCGCAGCCGAGAGCCAGGCTCACCAGTTCTCGGGTGGGCAGTGTCAGCGAATCTCCATCGCCCGTTCGCTGGTGCTCGATCCCAGCCTGATCATCTGCGACGAACCTGTGTCGGCACTCGACGTCAGCGTGCAGGCACAGGTACTCAACTTGTTGGAGGATCTCAAGGCCCGCTATGGCCTCACTCTGATGTTCATCGCACACGATCTCGCTGTGGTGAAGAACGTGAGCGACAGAGTGGCCGTGATGTATCTGGGCAAGATCTGCGAAGTGGCACCTTCCGACGACCTGTACCGCTCCCCCGCGCACCATTACACCACCATGCTCATGGCAGCCATTCCCATGGCCGATCCGGATGCACCCGTGGACGCCAAACGCATCGAGGGCGAGCCGCCCTCACCGGTACTGCCACCCCCGGGTTGCCGCTTCCATCCTCGGTGCCCGGCGGCCTCGGACCGCTGCCGCACCGAGGAGCCCCTCTTGCGCGAACTGGCCCCCGGTCACTTCGTCGCCTGCCACCACCCGGTGACCGAGGTGACGATCAGCGGTCCTCGAACCGAGGCGCCCGCCGCTCCATGAAGGCCGCCATGGCCTCGCGGTGGTCTTCCGTGAACGTGGCCATGATCTGCTGACGGTTCTCGTACTCGATGGCCGTGGCCAGCGCGGGAATCTCCAACGCCGCCCACATGCCCTCTTTGGTGAGCGCCACGCCAAAGGGCGCATTGGCCATGATGCGCTCCGCCGACACCAAGGCCGCCTCCATGAAGTCGTCGGCCACCTCGACCACCAAGCCGATGCGTAGTGCCTCCTCGGCGTCGAAGACTCGGCCCGTGAGCATCAGTTCCTGGGCTCGCGCAACGCCGACCAGACGTGGAAGGAGCCAACTGGTCCCGATGTCACACGCCGACAGGCCGATCTTGATGAACGCGGCGTTGAACTTTGCCGACGGAGCGGCGATGCGGATGTCGGATCCCAGTACGAGGGCGAATCCACCACCGGCTGCTGGCCCGTTCACGGCAGCGATGACCGGTTGGGGAATGGAGCGGAGGTGCGTGATGAGCGACGCGATGTGCCGTTGGACGGCCAGGCCTGCCTGGGGGCGTCCGAGCGCCCTGGCACCTGGAACCTCCCCGTAGCCGCCCAGGTCCAGTCCGGCGCAGAAACCTCGTCCGGCACCGGTGAGGATGACGGCCCGCACCGATGGGTCACCTCCGATGTCGTCGAGTTGCTCGTGAAGTTCGCTCACGAGGGCGGACGTCATGGCGTTCAGGGCCCACGGCCGATTCATCGTCAGCACCACGACCCCCTCCCGGGGTGAGGATCGGACGACCGGCGGGGCTTCGACCTGCTCCTGCGACATGGGCATCACCGTACTGCGCCACACCCCCTCACTACGTTGGAGGTCATGTCCGCCGGTACCTCGTCGTCGCTGATCCGGGAGCGTCTACCCCTCGCTCCCGACCACGTCGCCGCAACCCTTCAGGCCTGTGCAGTGGGGCAATTCGACCCTACGACGCGGGCGATGGCCAACGGCTGGTGGCGGGCTACTCACACGCCGCAGGGTCCCGGCACGCTCCACATCTGGCGAGAGGCGTCCGGCATCAGCTGCCAGGGGTACGGTGCCGGTGGGGACTGGCTGGTCGAGCATGCGCCTCTGTTGTGCGGTGTCGCCGACTCCGCTCCCGAGTTGGAGCCACGGCATCCGGTGGTGGCCCGTGCGCTCCGTCAAGTGCCACCACCCAGGTTCGGCCGCACGCTCACACCCTTCCACGACGCGCTCCCCGTCATCCTGGGTCAACGCATCACGGCGCGTGAGGCACACCGGCAGTGGCGTCTTTTGTGCCACCGCCTGGGTGAGCCGGCCCCCGGACCATGTGCCGAGCTTCGCCTTCCACCTACTCCCCAGGCGTTGCTCGACCATCCCTCGTGGTGGTACCACCCACTGGGAATCGAACGGTCCCGAGCCGAGGGACTTCGCACGGTGGCGCGTCACGCCACCCGATTGGACCGCTGCGATCCCGACGATCCCGAGGGCGGCCGTCGGTGGATGGAACTGCTGCCGGGTATCGGACCCTGGACCACCGCACACGTCGCGCAGATCGCCTGGGGGCACGCCGACGCGGTGATCGTGGGCGACTATTGGCTACCGCACCTCGTGGTGCGAGCCTTTACCGGCCGGGCTCGAGGAAGCGACGCCGACATGCTGGAGCTCCTCGAACCGTGGTCTGGCCAGCGAGCGCGAGTGGTGCGGCTGCTGATCGCCGCCGGTCACCGGGTGGAGCGGCGCGGACCGGGGCAGCGCGTGTTGCCCATGCATCGGTGGTGACCCATCGCTACGCCCCGTTTCCCAACCGGATGCCCAGCACCCCAGTGCTAGCGTCGGTCAGCCCATGGGTGTGAGGACGTGATGAGCAGCCCAGCTTCTGACACCGTGACCGACGCCCACTCCCATCAGCCGCAGCCCTCGTGGCGGTCGGCCGTCATCACAGGAATGGTGGCGCTGCTGGTCTCTCGCCTGGCAGTTGTGGCTGGTGCCGGTGTACGGGCCGCGCAGTTGGTGGTGGACGCCAACAAAGCAGGCGAGCCGCGAGCTCGCACCGCGACCGGCTACATCTCCGAGGTACTCACCTCGTGGGACGGTCGGTGGTACCTCGAGATCGTCCGCTCGGGCTACCCCCATTCCATTCCCCCGAACATCACCTACGAGCAGTTGGAGGCGCGTGCCGCGTTCTTTCCTCTGTACCCACTGTTGGTGAGGGTCATCGATGTGGTGCTGCCCGGCGGCGACACGTTCGCCGCGTTGTTCACCAACCTGGTCTTGTCGGTGATCGCCGTCCTGTTGGTAGGTCTGCTGGCGCGTCGATGGTTCGACGTGGCTACCGCCCGCCGCGCCATGGTGCTGTTCGCCGTGTTTCCCGGTTCGTTCGTGCTGTCGTTCGCCTATTCCGAAGCACTGCTGGTGGTCCTGGCGGCCAGCTGTTTGTTGGCCTTGAGCCATGAACGATGGCTTCTGGCGGGCATCACCGCTGCGCTGGCCACGGCGGCCCGTCCCAATGGCGTAGCCCTGGTGGCGGCATGCGCCGTGGCTGCGGCCTTCGCCATTCGTTCCAAGCGCCAGTGGACATCGCTCGTAGCGCCGTTGCTGGCACCCATCGGATTCCTCGCCTTCCAGTGGTTCCTCGCCCAACACACCGACGAACGTGCCGCCTGGTTCCGGGTTCAGCGCGAGGCCTGGCGTGAAGGAACCAGTTTCGGTGCCACCGCCATCTCCAACACCTTCAGTTTCCTCTCTCACCCGTTGGCGTCCCCAACCGATGCCCTCACCGCCGCCACACTGGTGGCCCTCGGCATCACCGTGTGGGCCCTGGTGCGTCGACCGCTTCCGTGGTTTGCCACCGCCTACGTCATCGTCGTCATCGCCCTCATGCTGCTCCCCGCTACCGTCACCGCCCGACCGCGTTTCCTGTTCACGGCCTTCCCGTTGGCCATCGCAGCCGCTGCGTGGTGGCCAGGTGGTGAACGCCACCAGGCATGGGGGCTCATGTTGGTGGCAAGCGGCGCCGGGCTCACTGCATTGACTGCTCTGTACGGGGTGTTCGGAGCCATTCCGTGATCCGTGTGTGGCGTGCGGTGCATCAGCGAGCCGAGGTGCTGTCGCTGATCCTGCTCGCCACGCTGCCCGCCTTGTGGTCCTCGCCCGGTCGCATGTCGGCCGATACCAAGTTGTACCTGTATCTCGATCCGGCACGCCTGGTGTCCGATGCCCGCTGGTCATGGGACCCCCGTCAGTTCGGGGGGTGGGTTCCGCATCAGACCATCAGCTACCTGTGGCCGTCGGGACCGTGGTTCGCCCTCTTCGACGGCATCGGTGTGCCGGACTGGATCGCCCATCGGCTGTGGTGGTCGTTGCTGCTGGCGTCGGCAGGTCTGGGTGCCCGATGGGCCGCACGCCATCTCGGTGTCACAGCGCAGGCCGCGTGGGTCGTGGGAGCCGTCTACCAACTGTCACCGTTCGTGTTGCCCTACATCGCCCGCACATCGCTCATGTTGGCTCCTTATGCGGCGCTGGGTTGGCTGGTCGGCCTCACCGTGCGCTCGGCCACGCAGGGTGGTTGGCGATACCCCGCGCTGTTCGCCTTGGTGGTGGCGACGGTTGCCGCACCCAATGCCACCGCCACGGCCATGATCGCGCCGGCACCGGCACTGTGGTTACTCCTCGCGTGGACCAGTGGTGATGTGCCGGGGCGACGGGTCCTGGCCACCTTCAGCCGAGTGGGCACGCTGTCACTAGCAGTGTCGACCTGGTGGATCGCCATGCTGGCGGTACAGGGTCGTCATGGTGCCGACGTGCTGGGCTACTCCGAAACGCTCGAGGACGTGTCGCTCACCGCCACCAGCACCGAGGTGCTGCGAGGTCTCGGGTACTGGTTGTTCTACGTCCGAGACGCGTTCACCTACGCCACCACGGCATCGATCGACTACCAGGCTTCCACGTTCACGCTGCTCACCTCCTTGGCAGTCACCGGACTGGGTGTCGCTGGACTGGCGCTCACCCGTTGGACGCATAGGCGTTACGCCATCGGCCTGGTGGCCGTGGGCGTGGTGTTGGCGGTGGGCGTGTATCCGGTCGACGACCCGTCACCACTCATGTCGCCGTTGGCCGATCGATCCCGTTCGGCCCTGGCCTTGGCGCTCAGGTCCAGTACGCGCGCTGTTCCTCTGGTGGTCTTGGGACTTGCGCTGGGTACCGGGGCACTGGTGATGGCAGTGACCACCTGGTGGAGGAATCGCACCCCAACAGGCTGGCAACGTCGTGATCCCACGCCATGGCTGGCCACGGCAGTGGTGATGCTGGCGGTGGCGAACCTGCCCGCGCTCTGGCGGGCTGAACTGCTGGATCCTGCGCTGCAACGAGAACAGCATCCACCAAATGCCTGGCTGGACGCCGCCGCGGCACTGGACGCACGACCCAAGGGATACCGGGTGCTCCAGATCCCCGGTGCCGAGTTCGGTGCCTTTCAGTGGGGTTACACGGTGGACCCGCCACTCCCCGGACTCACCACACGACCAGTGGTCACCCGGGATCTCTTGCCCCTGGGAAGTCCGGCAACGATGGACCTGTTGTACGCCCTCGACGATCGCATCCAGGAGGGTGTGTTGGAGGTGGCCTCGGTGGCCCCCGTGGCGCGTCTGCTGGGGGCCGATGTGGTGTGGTTGACGAACGACAGTGCGTTCGACCGATTCGGCACGGCCCGTCCCGAGCCCTTGGCCGCTGCGCTCACTGCGGCGGGGTCGGGCCTGGGGCCGGTGACCTCTTTCGGTGAACCCCGCTCGATGCCCTCGGTTCGCCCGACGCTCGATGCCGCGGCCATCGCCGACCCTCGGGTGGGAACGGCGGTCCCTCCGGTACAGCTCGTCGAGGTCCCCCAGCCTCTCCCCGTGTTCAGAGCGGCAACGCGAAGCGTGTTGCTGGCTGGCAGTGGTGATGGACTGGTGGACAGCGCTGCGGCCGGTCTCCTCCCCGCCGACGCCGCCGTTCGCTACGTCGCCAGCATCCCCGCCGATCACCTCGACGAGGCCCTCGTCGAGGCAGACCGTGTCGTGGTGACCGATACCGATCGACGCCGGGCTCATCACTGGCGAAGTTCGCAACAGGTCTGGGGCTTCACCGAGGACGAAGGTCCCCAAGGTGGTGTTCTGACCTCTGTCAGCGGCGATCAACGGTTGCCGGTGTTTGCGCCCGAGGCGGCCTCGCAGCAGACCATCGCCCGCCAGCAGGGGGGGTTGCGAGCCGCTGCCAGCGCCTACGGAGCCCCCTTCAGTTATCGACCAGAGGTGCGCGCTTGGCGCGCTGTCGACGGTGACCTGGAATCGTCGTGGCTGGTCGCCGATCGTGTCGATGCTGTGGGCGAGCGCCTACGACTGCGAGCGGATCAACCTGTTGATCACCTCACGGTGGTGCAGCCACTGGATGGTCGCAGACGCTGGATCACCACGGTGGACGTCGTCGTCGACGAGGTCGACCGTCAAACGGTGGTGCTCGACGAGTCGTCTCGTGGGCCCGAGGGACAACGGCTGGAACTCCCCCGCCCGGGAAGGGTCGTCGACCTGGTGATCGTGGCCACCGAGCAGATCGCACCAGGCTGGGAGCATCTCGATGCCGTGGGATTCGCTGAGATCCGCAGTGAACTCGGTCCGACCACCGAGACCGTCGTGTTTCGTTCGCCGGCGCTCACGAACACCCCGGACGAGGTACCTCTCGACATCGTCATGAGTCGTTGGCGCGCTGATCCACACGACGCCGACCGCGGTGACCCGGAACCGGCCATGGTGCGAGAGATGGCGTTGGGTACCGAGCGCACCCTGACCCCCGAGTGGACGCTGAGACTGAACCGTCGGGCCAGCGATGCCGTGCTGGCCGACCTCTGGGGATGGACGGGGGCCACAGCCGATCGCCGACTGACCGGCGATCCGTTCTCGGGTGGCTGGGCGGCAGTGGACGGTGACGCCACGACGGCGTGGCGGACCCCCTTCGGCTCGGCACTAGGGGCGCGGCTCACCGTCCCGCTGCAGAGCCCCCCGGATGCCGAAGCACCGCTCTCGAACCTGCGCTTGGTGCAGAGTCTCGACGGCCGTCACGGCCTGATCACCGAGGTCCTCCTGTCGGTACCGGGGGTGGGCGACACGAGATTGCCGGTTCCGCCTCCGGGACCTGACGGATCGAGCATCATCGACGTGAGCGACCTGCTCAGTGATGCCAGCACCCAGGAGTTCTCGCTCACCATCGCCTCCACCGACGGGGCCACCACACCGCATCCCACCACGGCACTGCCCGTGTCGCTCCCCACGGCGATGGTGTCGTTGGAGCATCCGAGAGTGCGGGTCGGCACCTTCCCCTCTCGCCTCGAGATGCCGTGCCGGGACGACCTGGTCCAGGTGAACGGCGTGGGTGTTCCGCTGAGGCTGGAAGGCGACCGGGAGGCACTGTGGCGGGGGGAACCTGTGCGTACGGACCCCTGCGGTACCGGCGACTCTGAGATGACTCTGCCGGCTGGCACCACCACCGTGACCGCCACCCCGGGGACGGTCACCGGAGTGGATGTGGACCGCCTGGTTCTTCGTAGTCCGTCCCCATCGTCTCCGGTGACGCAACGTCCCGAGGTCACGGTGCTTCGCTCGTCGCGCACCGAGCACGGCTTGCAGGTCGCAGCCTGTCCCCGTGGCTGTTGGCTGGTGCACGGCGAGGGCTTCAACACCGGGTGGACGGCCTCGCTGAACGGAACATCACTGGGGGATCCCGTCTTGATGGACGGCGGCTTCAACGCCTGGTGGCTCCCGGCCTCTGATACCAGCCAACAGGTCGATCTCGCCTGGACACCGCAGCGTCAGGTGGACGTGGGCCTGGTCATCTCGCTGCTGGCGGTGGTGCTGTGCGTTGTCCTGGTGCTGTGGGACCGTCGTCGACCCCTGGTGCTCGGCACGTGCGATGAGCCCAGATTCGTCTCCATGACAGCACCACTCGATGAGGGCGCACGGCCACGGGCTCCCCTGCGCCAATGGGGTGTCTGGGTTGCCTTCACCGCCGTGGTGATGCTCACGGTCGAACCGGTATGGGGTCTTGCCGCCGGTGCTGTCGCCCTGACCGCCTCGTGGTGGCGACGGCCGCATGTGGCCGGTGTAGCGGCGTTGGTGACGGCGGTCGCCGTGGGGGTACTCATGGTTTGGCGGGTTCGCCGAGACCGTCCCTTCCCCGGACCGTTGTGGACCCACGAGTTCGCCGACCTGCACCGCCCGGGCCTGGTGATGGTGGCGTTGCTGGTGGCCTCCCTGCTCGGAACCGTTCGCCCGCGGTAGTTTCCACGCCGTGGACCACGCCCCCCGTCCCTGTCTGTCGGTCGTGGTGCCCTGCTACAACGAGCAGGACACCGTCCTGACCCTGTTGGACCGAGTGCTTGCCTCCGCCTGGGTGCACGAGGTGATCGTGGTGGACGATGGGTCCACCGACGCCACCCGTGAGCGCTTGGCCACGGTGAGGGACCCACGTGTGCGAGTCGTGCTCCAGCCTCGGAACCAGGGTAAGGGTGCGGCACTCCGCACCGGCTTCTCCCACGCCTCGGGCGACTACGTGGTGGTGCAGGATGCCGACCTCGAATACGACCCCGCCGAGTTCGGTGTGTTGGTGGGCCCACTCGAGAGTCAACTGGCCGACGTGGTGTACGGATCCCGTTTCCTCGGCGGCCGACCGCACCGGGTGCTGTACTTCTGGCATTCGTTGGGGAACCGACTGCTGACCCTGCTGTCGAACATGTTCACCGACCTGAATCTCACCGATATGGAGACCTGCTACAAGGTGTTCCGCCGAGAGGTCATCCAGGGTCTGCATCTCGAAGAGGACCGATTCGGCTTCGAACCCGAGGTCACGGCGAAGTTGGCACGCGGGAACTGGCGGATCTACGAGGTGGGCATCTCGTATGCCGGGCGCACCTACGACGAGGGCAAGAAGATCGGATGGCGCGACGGAGTACGGGCTCTCGTGTGCATCGTGAAGTACTCCCCCGTGTTCGACCGGCGGCCATGAGCACCGCAGTGGGTGCGCCGCAGGCAGCCTGGGCGCACCTTCCCGCCCTGGACGGACTGCGCGGTCTGGCCGTGATCGGGGTGCTGCTGTTCCACGCCGGTCACCTCGACGGCGGATTCCTCGGAGTGGACGCCTTCTTTGCGCTCTCGGGCTTTCTCATCACCTCGTTGGTCATCAGGGAGGCCGACAGCACCGGCCGCATCGACATGGTCGGCTTCTGGGGTCGCCGCTTCCGACGACTCCTGCCTGCTGTGGTGGTCCTGCTGGTGGTGACCATGCTGTGGGCCAGATGGTTCGGGACCGCTGACGAATGGGCCGGTGTGCTCACCGATGGGCCTTGGGCGCAGGCATACCTGGCGAATTGGCACCAGATCTCGTCATCCACCGGGTACTGGGAGTCTTTCGCCGATCCCCCACTGCTGAACCACCTGTGGAGCCTCGCCATCGAAGAGCAGTTCTATGTGGTGTGGCCGCTCATCGTGGCGTTGGTGTGGCGAGTGTTCCGCCGGCCACACACCGCTCTGTTGGTCGGCTGTCTGGTCGCCACGGCGGCATCGGTGGCAGCCATGGCGCTGCTGTACGACGGCGGTGACCCCACGCGGGTGTACATGGGCACCGACACACGGGCGTCGTCCATTCTGGTTGGAGCCGCAGCCGCCACCGCTCCGGCGCAACGTCTGTGGCGTTGGATGGCAGGACACCTCGGTGCGGCGATGGAGGTGCTGCTCTTCGCGCTGGTCGCTGTGTTGGCCGTGATGTGGGTGACCATCGATGGAGCCTCGGCGCCCGGCTTGTATCGGGGTGGCCTCTTCGCCCACTCCGTTGCTGCCGCTCTCCTCGTGGCCCTGTGCGCCCAGACGCTGAGTGGTCGCTCGTACGGCATCAGCACGGCACTGTCATGGGGACCACTGGTGTGGGTGGGTTCGCTGTCGTATTCGCTGTATCTGTGGCATTGGCCGTTGTACGCCGTGCTGTCGCCTGCGCGAACGGGTTGGGACGGATGGTCGCTCACCGCAGTGCGTCTGGGGGCGTCGGTGGCGGTGGCCCTCGTGTCGTTCCATCTCGTGGAGCAACGGATTCGACATCGGTCGGCATGGGCTCGTGGTTCGGCGGGGCGCACGGCCTTCGTCACCTCCATGGCAGCGTTGGCACTGTTATGGGTGACCACGCCCCAACCGCGCACCGAGATCGCCGACTTCGACCCCGGAAGCATCGTGGTCCCCACCACGACGACACCCCTGAACACCACGACGACCACTGCGCCTCCTGGTCCTACGTCTCCGAGCACAGCCGTCACCACGACGACGACCACGACGGTGGTACCCGACTGGCCCGAGTTGCGTTCGGTGACCTGGCACGGCGACTCCATCGCCTTCGATGCAGCCCCCGCAGTCCTGGCGGCCTTCACCGCTGCCGGTCTCACCGCCGACACGCTGGCCTATCCCGGGGTTCGCCTCACTGCTTACGACGACGGCCGCGACCCCCTGAGTTTCATCGCCGACCGCCTCGCCGTCGACCCGCCCGATGTGTTGGTGCACCAGTTGTCGGTGTGGGACGCAGGGGCACCCGTCGAGGAGCAGAGGGACGCCCTGGTGGCGTTGGACGATCTGCTGGCTTCCAACGGCGTATCGCTGGTGTTGGTGACGGCGCCGGTGCAGACGCCTGAACTCGCCGACCCTGCCATGCCCACGCTGGTGGACTCGGCGCGTTGGCTGGCGGCACGGGATCCCTCCCGCGTGGTGGTGATCGATCAGGTACCGGTGTTCGGCGACGAGTACCGGCGCGATGTCGACGGTGACGGCGTACCCGAGCGCAAGCCCGACGGCGTGCATCTGTGCCCGGCAGGAGCCGCCCGATTCGCCGCCTGGCTCATGGACGAGCTCACACGGTTCGCCCCCGGCGTGGTACCCGCCCCACCCAGCGCGTGGGCGGCTGGAGAGTGGACCGAGGAAGCACGCTTCGACGAACCGCGAGGCGCTTGTTCAGCGCTGTGACGAGGCGCGGCGCCTGCGGTTCCAGCGATCCCGTACTCCCCAGGTGGTGACCAACCACATCGACTCGACGATGATGCGCCCCGACATCTTCGACACGCCGACCTCTCGGTCCACGAACGTGATGGGCACCTCGACCAGATGGCGTTGCTGACGGACCAGACGCCTCACCAGCTCGGTGAGAAAGGCGTAACCCTCGGCGGTCGTGGTCCCGGCGTCCAGTGCTGCCAGCACGTCGGCCCGGTACGCCCGGAAACCGGAGGTGCAGTCACGCACACCCACCCCCAACAACGCCGCGGTGTAGCGGTTGCCCCATCGCGACAGCAGACGCCGATGCAGTGGCCAGTTCACGGTGGCGCCGCCTGCCACGTAGCGCGAGCCGATCACGGCATCGGCCCCGCTCTCAAGTGCCGCCACCATCGCGGGGATCACACTCGGGTCGTGACTGGCATCCACGTCCATGGTGACCACCTGGTCGTATCCGGCACCCAGCACTTCGGTGAATCCGTGTCGGTAGGCGCTGCCGAGGCCCGCCTTCCCCGGACGTTCCAGGACACTGATGCCGCCCAGTTCCTCGGCCAGGGTTCGTGCTGCGGCCGCGGTGCCATCGGGGCTTCCATCGTCGACGATCAGGACGTGACCATCGGGGACCGCTGCCCGGACCGATCGAAGGAACCGCTCGATGTTCTCCCGTTCCTGGTACGTGGGTGCCACGATCACCGTGGTCATCGCCAAGCCGCCACGACTCGGGCCACACGGTCGATGCCTGCGGCGGTGAGGACGCCAGGCTCGCTGCGCAGCGTCACCTGCCCATCGGCCTCACAGACGTCCCACCACTCGCACGACGTACGCAGCGTGCCACCGTCACCGAGGGTCCATGACACGTCGATCAACGCCACCGATGCGGGAGCCCCTGCGGCCACTCCCGACGGCGAGATCCACGCCCAGTGACCGTCGAGGCCGGAGATCCAGGGGTCGCAGCCCGGTTCGGGGTCGGCGATGACCACATGGCGGGAGCCCTCCACCGTCGAGCCAGCTTCTACGGTGGCGCACCACCCGCCATCGGCCACCACCACCTGCGCTCGGTGGCCTCGCTCCCGGAGGGCTCCGGTGAAGCGGTCGGCCGACTCGGCCATCGCCGGCGTCAGGATCACCACTGTCGGTGGCGTCTCGTCGGCACCGGTCAGTGTGGGCCACGCCCACCACAAGCCTCCGACCACCACACAAAGGGCGGCGAGTACCCAGGTCCACCACGGCGGCCTGGACGCTGTCGCCTCGACCTCGTCGTGATGGCTGGAGGTGGGCGCAGTCATGGCGTGGGCGACGCTAGCAGCGGCCTCGGCGGTGCCGCCGGACCTCGTCGAGCAGCACCGACGCGATGCCCGTCGCTGTGGCATCCCAGGTGAGAGTACGTGCGCGTGCCAGCGCTGCCTCCCCCATCCGACGACGGGTGCCGTGGTCGGCGAGGAGTTGCGCCATGGTCTCGCCCAGTCGGTCGGGTGCGCTCAGTAGTCCGGTGACACCGTGCACGACCGAGCACCGGTGTCCGCTGATGTCGCTGGCCACGGCAGGCGTACCGCAGGCGGCGGCCTCGGTGAGTGACAGCCCCCACCCCTCGGCCAGCGAACCGCTCGCCACCAGCCATGCCTGCTGATACGCCTCGCGCAGCGCGCTGGCGTCCAACCGTCCGGTGAGTGTGATCCAACCCTGCGCCGCCGCTGCGGCCACCTGAGCGTCCAGCGCGGTTCGCTCGGGACCGTCGCCGACGATCACGAGCCTCAGGTCGGGGATGCTGCGTCGAGCCTCGACCGCCTGCTGGATCACCAGGTCGAAGCGCTTCACCGGTGCCAGGCGGCCCACGGCCACGACGGTGGGCACCGGTGCCCGGCGTGACTCGTCGGGTTGCCACCACGTCTCGATGCCGTTGTCCACGGCGGTCACCATGTGTGGTGGCCAACCGAGTGCCAGGAGCTCGTTCCGCGTGGCCTGTGAGGGTGTCACGGTGGGCGTGGAGCGGTACCACGGAGGCGCCCACTCCGCTTCGAGGCGGCGGCCGAACGCGGCCAAGGGGCCGGGAAGGATCTGGTCCCACATGGGCCCATGAACGTGGTGCAGGATCACGATCCCCGGTCGCTTTCGCCACCACAGTGGTGACCCCCACGGCACACCGTTCCAGATCTCCACCATGGCATCGGGACGGGTACGGCGGGACAGAACTTCGCGAGTGACAGCCCGGGGGAACACACCGAGCCGACCCCCGCGGCGAACGACGCTGTAGCCGTGACGGATCGCCTCAGCCGGACGGTTCCGGGCGGCCGATGTGCGCAGCTCGATGTCCAGGCCGGCCTGCGCCCACCGGGCGAACACCTCGTCGGCGTGGCGCTCCGAACCCCCGGCGTCGGGGTCGTCGAGATCACGCCACGCCAGGGCGTGGAGCTTCCTCACTCCCTGCTCGAGGATCGCTGCGACCACCTCCCCTAGCTCCGCGTCAGGCACGGCCGTGACGATACGACAACGGGTCCCACTGCAAGCGCCAACGCAAGGGCGCCACCACCTACAGTGACCTCCCGTGCAACGCCTCCACCCGTGGAACGACGCTCGCGTGGTGGGAGCCACGGCCGTGGCCGGAGCCACCGGTGCCATGGCCACAGCAGGTCTCATCCACCGCTTGACGGGCGGCGGCGCGGGTCCCTGGTCATGGGTGCTGGAACGTGGCGACGCGATGCCGTTCGTGGCGGTGCTGGTGGCAGGGTGGTTCCTGTTGGATCACTGGCGGGTCGACAGATCAGAGCGCTGGTGGAACCGGCGTCAGGTGACCACGGTGATGTTGGTGGGTGCAGCACTGTGGTGGATCACGGTGATGGTCAATCTGGTCGCTGTCGGCGCAGATCCGGGTCCGGGCCGCCTGGTGCGACAGATGCTGCTGCTCACGTCGCCCACAGCCTCGGGCACCATGCCCGGTCTTCACCTCACCCGCTGGGTACAGGCCGTCGTGGTGGTGGCGGCGGTGGCACCACTGGTCGGGAAGTGGCTCCCCCGGCGTGCTCACGAACCGCCCACCGAGGGACGCTGGCAGCGTGTCGCCGGGTGGCGCGCGGTCCGGTGGATCGCGTTGGCGTCCCCCGGCATCGTGCTCACGTCCCCGTCGGTCGTGGTGCTGTTGGCTCGCCAGTACCGCGAGGGTTTCGTGGACGCCGCAGCCGGGTCGCTCACGGTCACCGCCTCGCCACCGGCCTTTCTCGGATCGGGTATCACGCTGTGGCTGTGGGCCACGGTCATCGCCGGTGCCCTCGGGGTGCTCATGTCGGCCTGCGTGGTGGTGCCAGCCGTCCGTTGGCGCACCGGTGGGTGGCCCGCTCCCCGCTTCGCCACAGCACTGACGGCGCTGACCGCGGGCGGCCTGTTGGTTCGCCTGATCACCTGGCTCACGGTCGCACCCGAACGCGTGGACGGCGGGGACCCGCTCTTCTACCACGTGACCGCCAACCTGGTGGCTGCTGGCCACGGCATGCCGGAGCCGTTGAACTGGATGGATGCCGAGCGGTCACTGGCCAGCGCCCTGCACGGTCCGCTCTACCCGTGGGTGCTGTCTCTGTCGTCGCGGCTGGGGGGAACCAGTTGGGTGGACCATCGAGTGCTGTCGCTGCTCATCGGTGCCGCCACGGTGGCGGTCGTGGGCCTGGTGGCACGACGCGTCGCCGGTCCCGTCGCCGGGCTGATCGCAGCCGCTCTTGCCGCCGTCTATCCGAACTTGTGGCTCATCGACAGCCTGGTGTACCCCGAAGGCCTGTTCGCGCTCATCACCACCACGATCATCCTGGTGGCGTACCGGTGGCGGGATCGGCCACGAGTGGCCACTGCGGCGGTGATCGGTGTACTCATCGGCCTGGCAGCACTGACACGTGGTGAGGGACTGCTGCTGGGTCCCCTCCTTGCGGTGCCGTGGATGTTGCGTCACCGGGTGCTGTCGGTGCGCGACCGGTGGCGGCATCTCGTGTTGGCAGGGCTCGCCTGCGTGGTGGTCATCGCCCCGTGGACGCTGCGCAATGTTGCCGCGTTCGAGGTGTTCGTGCCGTTGTCGACCAACGGCAACGAGTTGTTCGTGTACGCCAACTGCGACACCGTGTACCGGGGGCCGAATCTGGGCTATTGGGACTTCGGCTGCCAGGAACGCCTGCGAGCCGAGTTCGGCGAGCCCCCTGGTGACCAGGCCGAACAATCGGTGTTCTGGCGGCACGAGGGCCTCGGTTACGCCAGAGAACACCTCGGCGAGGTGCCCAAGGTGCTGGCTGCTCGACTGGGTCGCCAATGGGAGTTGTTCCGACCGTGGCAGAACGTGCAACTGGTGAGCATCGAGGGACGAGACGTCACGGCCGGTCGCGTGGGACTGGGCATGTACTACGCCATGGCGGCGGCCTCGGTGGTGGGTGCGGTGCAGTTGCGTCGGCGCCGAGTGGCGCTCACACCGTTGCTCGTCCATGCCGTGGCCGTCTCCCTCACCGCCATGTACGCCTACGGGACGGCCAGGTTCCGCGCCCCGATGGAACCGGTGCTGTGCATCCTGGCCGGAGTGGCCGCGGCAGTGGGAGCGGCCCGGGGAGTGCCATGGTTACGTCGGCGATGGAGGGAACGTCCCGCACCACTGCACGACGACCGGGCGTTCGTGTTGGGGGGCAGTGGAGGGTTGCGCCGTGGCCGGGAGGCCTGGCGCACGTGGCTGGGCCTCGGCGTGGTCGCCGTGGTCACGTTGGCACCCGTACGAGGTCTCTACCTCATGACGGGCGGCACCATGGAGGAAGGCTTCATGTTGGCCTTCCCCGAGCGCATTCTCGCCGGCGACCTGCCCAACCGGGACTTCCTGCACCTGTACGGTCCGGGGTCGCTCTACCTTCTCGCCGGGTGGTACTGGCTGTTCGGGGTGACCCTCGAGGTGGAGCGCACCTTCGGTCTTCTTCAGCACGTGGGGATCATCTCTGCGATGTTCGTGCTGGGCCGCGTGTGGGGTCGCATGGCGGGAACGATCATCGGAGTGGTCACGGCACTGTTCGTGCTCACACAGATCGGCTTGTCGGCCATGGCCTGGAACGGTGCTCTTGCACTGGGTCTGTGGAGTGTGGTGGCGGCTCTGCGCGCCAGCCACGTCGCCAGTGCCGCCTCACAACGCCGTTGGTGGGTGACCGGTGGTGCGCTGGCCGGACTGTCCCTCACGTTCCGCCCCGACCTGGGCGTGGCCGTCGTGGCGGCATGGGTGTTCCTGTTGTGGCGCACCGGCTGGCGTCATGGCGACACCGGTCGTCGCATCGACGCCCCCTGGGCACGCAGCGCCCTGGGTGCCGTGATCGGCCTCACTCCCCTCACCGTGCACACGGCGTTGGTGGGCCCGGTCAGGGTGATCGAGGGCATCTTCATCGATCCAGTGTTCCGTTTGCGGGCAGGGCGCGAACTCCCGCGTCCGCCGTCGTGGAACCGTCTCGACGGCGCGTTCCAGGCCATCGCCGAAGGGGTACCGCCATGGTGGCGAGTGCCGCACCTCCCCGCCCCCCAGTCGCTGTTCTTGTGGTTCTTCGCCATGATCGGTATCGCCTTGGCTCTGGTGGCGGTGACGATGCTGTGGATCCGTCGCGAGGGCCGCACCCCGGCGTTGGTGGCCTTGGGTGCGGTGGCGTGGTTTGCGCTGGGCATTCTTCCCCAGGGCCTGCAGCGCCCCGACAGCACACATCTGGCCTGGGTGTCGTGCGTCTCGTGGCCCATCGCCATCGCGGCGTTCGTGGAGTGGGGTGCGCGTCGCCGTACTCGCCTGGACGCCCGGGCTCTGCTCGCCATGGGGACCACGGCGGTCACGGTGCTCACACTGGTCCTGGCGCCCCTGTTCACGTTCCGGCACTACCTGCTGTACGTGCGTCTGGGTGCCGGTCAGGTGCCTGCACCCTTCGAGGTGGAACGCAACGGCCGCCGGTTCTACTTCGGCGATCTGACCGCAGCGGTGGCCTCACAGCAGATGGTCGACACCTTGGGTGCGCTGTTGACGCCCGGTGAACGCCTCATCGTGGGTCCGGAGGACATGCGGCGCACCTGGTACAACGAGACCCTGTACTACTACCTCCTGCCCGAGTTGACCCCCGGCACCTACTTCATGGAGATGGACCCGGGCCTCGCCAACGCCGAGGACTCGCCCCTGGCCGACGAACTCCTGACCGCCGACTGGGTGATCCTCACGAGCCTGTGGGCAGGTTGGTACGAACCCAACGCCTCGATGGAGTTCGGCTCGGACGCGCCGAACCAGGTGATCCGCGACCACTTCTGCGAGGTGGGATCGTGGGAGAGCGGCCTGGTCAGGCTCTTGCGGAGATGCGACGCCACACCGGTGTCGGCAGATGCCGCAGCACCATGAACACGTAACGCAGCAGTCCCGGCGCCCACACCACACGACGCCTGCGCCGTAACCCCGCCACGACGACGGCGGCCACGGCCTCGGGGGTGGTGGCGAAGGGCCCATCGGGTAGCCCGGCCGTCATGCGGGTCCGCACGAAACCGGGCCGCACGATCATGAGGTGCGCACCGGTGCCCTGCAGTTGGTCCGCCACGCCCTGAGCGGTGGCGTCGAGGCCTGCCTTGGCCCCGCCGTACACGGCCAACGACGCTCGGGTGCGCTCGCCCGCCACACTGGACAGCACCACCAACTGCCCGTGCCCCTGACGACGCAGCACGGCCGCCGCCGCCACCATGGCCGCCACGGGTCCGGTCATGTTGGCAGTCACCGTGGCAGCCGCGGTCTCGGGATCATCGGCGATACGGTCGGTGTCGGCCAGGACACCCACCGCCATGATCACCACGTCGACGTCCCCGTGACGGGTGGTGACTTCCTCGAACCAGGCCTGGTGGGTCGCAGGTCGGTCGGCGTGGAACTCGACCACGTCGACGGTGACGCCAGGGGTCGTGACCGTCTCGGCCGCGTCACGGCCCGCTTCGACGTTGCGGCACCCCAGCACCACGGTGCGCAGGGCTGGTTGCTGTAGCGCCCGCACCACGGCCAACCCGATATCGCTGGTACCGCCCAACAGCACCACGGTCTGTGGTTCACCGAATGCGTTCTGCACGAGGTCCTCCTAGGTGCCCGACATGACGGCTCACAACGCCAAGCGGCGTGCGAGATCGCTCTGCCAACGATGATGAGGGTCGACTCGGGCGCGCACCGCCTGCCACTCGGCGAGTCGAGGGTACCCCCGGCGAACCGACTCGGGGGTGAGGTGGGCGTCCTTGGCCAGGTAGTGGCGACCACCGGCACCCAGCACCACCTCATCGAGTTGGCGCACGAGGCCGGCGACGGTGGTCGAACGAGCGGGAAGATCGATGGTGAGCGTCCAACCCGGCGACGGAAAGCCCAGTGGCGCAGGGTTGGCGTCGCCGAATCGCTTCAGCACGGCGAGAAAACTCGCAGCCCCGGAACGGGCGAGATGTTCCACCACGGTACGCAGTGCCGCCTCGGCGCCGAATGGCACCAGTAATTGGTACTGCAGGAATCCGCCAGAGCCGTACAGGCGGTTCCAGTGCCCGATGGCGTCGAGTGGGTGGAAGAACGCCGACAAGGGCTGGATCTCGCCGACACGCCGACGCGGTGCCCGCCGGAACCACATCTCGTTGAACGCCGCCACACTGGCGCGGTTCAGCACGTTGGGTAGGCCAGGTGGCACCGAGACCAGGTGTCGGGGATCGAATGCCAACGGGTCACGGCGAGCCGGCGCAGGCAGTGCATCGACCGACGCGTGATCCCCGCGGGTCAGCACACTGCGACCCAGTCGTGGACCGGTGGCGAGCAGGTCGATCCAGGCCACCGAATACCGGTACCGGTGGTCGCCTTCGGCCATGCGGGCCATGATGTCGTCGAGGTCGTCGGCCCGTTCGGTGTCCACCACGCACCGGCTCGTCGTGATGGGAATGAGGTCGAACTCGGCTTCGAGCACCAGTCCGGTGAGGCCCATGCCCCCGATGGTCGCCCACCACCACTCGGGGTCCTCGGTCGGGGTGAGGTGGTGTACGTCCCCTTCGGCATCCATGATGTCGAGGCGGTGGAGATGGTTTCCGAAGGAACCGTCCACGTGGTGGTTCTTCCCGTGGATGTCGCTGGCCACCGCCCCACCCACCGTTACGAACCGAGTACCGGGGGTGACGGGGACGAACCAGCCCTGGGGAACGAAGCGCCGCATGACGGCGTCCAGCGTGACGCCCGCCGGTGCCGACAGCCGCCCACGCTCGGGGTCCAGGCGACATGCCCCCACCGAGTCGTCCAGGGTCAGCACACGCCCACCGGCGTTCTGCGCGGCGTCGCCGTAGCACCGACCCATGCCCCGTGCCACCGCCCCACGTCGATCGAGCCCGTCCAGGGCAACCGAGGGGCGTGACGGATCGACGGTGACCACGGTGCCACCACTGACCGGGGTACGACCCCAGCCGCTCAGTAGGGCCACTGCGGTGCCTCTCGTCCCCGCCACCGCCAGAGGCGACCACCGCCCACGCTGAGCAACACCTTCAGGGCCACGTTGCGCACGAACCACGGCAACTGCGCCGACACCCTCAGGGCGTTCACCATGCGGGAGCGCGGGTCGCAAGCCAGATCGGCGTCGAAGCGCGCCAACGAACGAGTTCGCCCCACGTACCGCCAACGTCGAGACGCGGCCAGCGACACCATGATGGCGGCCGTCACTCCCACCGACGAGAAGGAGTCGTGGATCAGCAGCACTCCGCCAGGTTTCACCCGCCGCCCCCACTCCTCGAGATCGCGCCTGGCGGGCCCGAACCTGTGGGCGCCGTCCACGTAGAGCACATCGATGGGGTCCTCCACCTCACCGTGGGCGTCCTGGCTCGCTCGGCGTACGTGACGAACCCGATGCCTGACACCCGCTGCTGCGAGGTTGGCGAGGAAGCGTCGGTGATCCAGCGACGCTTCCTGGGCGTAACCGTCGATCTCCTGCGGACCTCGATCGTTGCCGGCGTGGGGATCGATGGCGATCACCTGGGCATCGGCGGGTGCGCCGTGCGCCAACACGATGGTGGAACGACCCTGAAAGCTGCCGATCTCGACGATGCGACCACCCGGCGGGCATGTGCCGGCAGCCCGATACAGCCAGTGGCCCTGATCGTGGGTCATCCAACCGTTCACCTCGTGAACGCTGCGCCACACGGCTTCGTACGTCTCATCGCTCGCCCTACTCATGCGGCATACACCCCGATGGCGAAGACCAGCACCCAGATGGCTCCCACGACCTGAAGCGTACGATCCGACAGGAACACCTCCTCGGGCGCGGCACCTCGGCCTTGCTCCAACACCAGCAGGTAGCGCAGCACGGCGGTGAGCATGGGCACGATGGACAACTCGTACCAGGGCCACTCCGAGACTGCTCCGTCGCTGGCCTCGAACGCCCACAGGCAGTACACGACCAGGGCCGCCGTCGCCGAGATGGACAACACCATGCGAAGGAAGGGTCGCGTGTAGTGATCGAGCGTGGCCCGCACCGCTCCCCCGTCGTCGCCCAACTCGATGAGTTCGGCCTCCCGCTTTCCGGTGACCACCAGCAACGACCCGAAGGTGACGAACAGCAGGAACCAGGTGCTGATCTCCACATCGGCCGCCCACGCGCCCGCCACGGCACGCAGTACGAATCCGCTCGCCACGGCCACGAGGTCCACGACCGCCACGCGCTTCCACACCAGGCTGTAACTGAGGGTCAACACCACGTACACGGCCACCGCCAACCCGGCACGCGGTGTCACGGTGAACCCGAGGCCCACCCCGGCGGCCAGGGCCACCACCGCCGCCACGCGCGCCACCGGGACCGACACGGCGCCGCTCGCCAACGGTCGGAACCGCTTGGTGGGGTGGCGCCGATCGGCCTCGAGGTCCACGAGGTCGTTCACGAAGTACGTCCCACTGGAGGCCAGGCACATGGCGACGAACGTCACCAGCACCGAAACCAAGACCCCGCCGTCGTCGAGACTTCCTGCGGCTCCCGGTGCGGTGAACACCAGAAGGTTCTTCGTCCACTGCCGAGGACGACCGGCGCGCAACAGTGCTCGGGGGTCGGTCACGCCGTGTACTCCTGCGAGGGCGGCACGGCTTCGACCTGATGCCGACCTACCCAGACCGCTTGGTCAGCCATGGACAGCAGTGCGGTGTCACCTCGCGAGTCCCCGTACGCCCACCCCACCTGCAACTCACCACTGCGTCCCGAACACCACTCGCGCAGCCGCGTCTCCTTGTTCGCCCCCCGGCAGTTCGGCCCATCCAGTTCACCGGTGAAACGCCCACCCTGGACCGCCAGACGGGTGCACACCACGCCGTCCACTCCGAGGCGTCGACCGAGTGGCTCGAGATACGGGGCCAACGATGCCGACACGATCACCACCGCATGACCCGAGGCCTGATGCCAGCGCAAGCGGGCCAGGGTGTCGGGTCGCAACCAGGCGTCGTACACCCGCTCGGCGAAACGCCGACCGGTCTCGTTCACCTCGTCCACCAATCGGTCGGTGAGAGCCGCCGCGACACCGAGTTGCTTCAAGCGGTCGCGGTCACGCCGGGCCACCGCAGCCGCCAGCTGCCGCGGTGAGGTGAGAAGTCGTTTGGCGAAGGGAACGCTGCCCGCCACCGTGCGCAGGAACGGCACCACACAGTCGCGGCGGGTGATGGTCCCGTCCCAGTCGAAAGCGGCCACCGTGGTCGGCATGCGACCATCGTGGCACCTGGGGCCCTCGAACCACGACAATGGGGACATGGGTACCTGGTCCAGACTGCGATCGTTCCATCGGCGTCGGATCGATGTGCCCGTCGACCATCGGGCAGTGGTCCTCGACGTCGGGTCGGGCGACAAGCCGCACTGGCGAGCCGACGTGCTGGTGGATCGTTACGTGGACGAGACCTTCGCGTCACAGCGTTCGGGACGTCGACGGGCCCGGGTGGATCGACCGTTGTTCGATGCCGACGCAGCCCATCTGCCCTTCGCCGATGGGGCCTTCGACTACGTGATCTGCTCACACATGCTGGAGCACGTCACCGATCCGGCGGCGGTGATCGACGAACTCACCCGCGTGGCGAAGGCCGGATACGTGGAGGTGCCCGAGGCGTCGAGTGCCAAGATCGTCGACTTCCCCAGCCACCTGTGGTGGTGCCGTCTCGACGACGGGGTGCTGGTGTTCACCGCCAAGACGGATCCGTGGTTCGACGCTGACATCCACCGATTCCTCAGCGACAGCGGTCTCGAGCGCCGACTGGGACGACTGTTGGACCGCGACCTCGAGCACCGCGTCATCTCGCTGCGCTGGCAGGGCTCACTGCGTTACCGGGTGGAAGGGACACCACCTCCCGGGCTGGTCGAGGCCGCGGTGCGGGCCGATGCCGACCACCGGGTGGCGGAGTCGGTGGTCGCCGCGTGGGTGACCCGGTTGCTCAGCCTGCCGTGGCGAGGTCGGGCCCGCCGTGAGCCGGTGTGGTTCAACCAGGTGGTTCAGCCTCGATGGGCGCGTGCCGTGGACGAACCACTGGCCCCGGGTGTCTACCGGTTGGGCGACGACCAGTCCTCGAAGGCTTCGAAGTAGCCGGGCCAACTCTTCGACACCACCTCAGGGTCCTCGATGCTGACCCCGGGTGTGGTCAGTCCCACCAGGGCGAGGGCCATGGCCAGGCGGTGATCGTGATGGGTGGCCACGGTGCCGCCGACGGGGTGACCACCGGTGATGCCGGGGGGTTCGACGACCAGACCGTCGTCATGAGGTGTGGCCTTGATGCCCAACGTGGCGAGTTCACGCGCCAGATCGCCCAACCGGTCGCTCTCCTTGGCCCTGATGAAACCCACCCCGTCAATATGGGTGGGGGCATCGGCGTAGGCGGCCACCACGGCGATCGTGGGTACCAGGTCGCTGGCGTCGCGCAGGTCCACGGTGCCCAGACCACGCAGCGTCACACCCCTCGCATCGCACCACACCCCTTCGTCGGTGTCGACGATGCGGGCACCCATGGCCGCCAGCAGATCCAGCATCACGGCGTCGCCCTGTAGTGAGGGGCGATGCAATCCCTTCACCAAGACCCTGCCCCGGGTGATGGCCGCCGCCGCCAAGGGGTACGAGGCCGAGGAGGCATCGGGTTCGATGGCGTAGTCGGTGCCCCGGTAGCGACCTGAAGGAACCGAGATGTCGGTGTCGCCCACCTCGACCCCCTCCACGCCGAACGCGGCCATCACCGCTGCCGTCATGGTGACGTACGGACGCGACACCAGTGGCGATGTGAGCGAGAGGTGCAGGCCACCGGGAAGCAGAGGTGCGACCAACATGAGCGCCGTGATGTACTGGCTCGAGACGTCACCGGGAAGTGACACCAGTCCGCCATGTGCCGGGCCGGTGACCGTGACGGGGAGGTGACCCGGCGGGTCGGCGTGCACTCGAGCACCGAGCGCGTCGAGCGCCTGGTGGAGGGGTCCCATGGGGCGACGCCGCAGTGGGGCCTCACCGTCGATGGTGAGTGGCTGGGACGACAGGGCCGCCACGGCGGTGAGAAACCGGGAGGTGGTCCCCGCCAGACCGGCGTCCAAGTGGCTGCGCACCGGGCGAAGCACTCCCGCCACCCCGTCCACCACCAACGAGTCCTCACCGTGGCGTCGGACCGCTCCACCCAGTTGCTCCACCGCTTCGACCATGGCCACCGAATCGTCACCGGGAGCCACGCCCTGTAGGGCGCTGCTGCCGTCGGCGAGCAGGGCGCACACCAGAGCACGGTTGGTGATGCTCTTGGATCCAGGCACGTGGACACGGGCATCCAGAGGCGCCAACACCGGTGCGATCGAACGGGGGGAACTCACGAGATCACGCCTCCAGATGCGACACCGAAGGCCGGAAGCCACGAGCGACCAGACCACCACGCAACAGATCCCCCGACGAGGCCTCGATGAGCAGGGCCATGACACCACGGTCGCCTTCGGCCGAGTGCACCACTTCGAAACTGGCGATGTCCACCCCCAGTTCGGCGGCCAGGGTGAACACCTCGGCGGCGGCTCCGGGTCGATCGGTGATGGGAATGCGCACCTCCACCACGTCGGACAACTGTCGAAAACGCGTGGGCAGGTGGGTGCGGGCCTCGCGGGCGCGCTGGAGTCGGCGCTCCAGGCCCGTACGGTCGCCGTCCACCACCAGATGTCGCATGTGGCGAAGACCATCGATGAGATCGTCGAGGCCCCCCACGATGGCGTCGCGGTTCTCGGCACAGATGTCCAGCCAGATCGCCGGATGGCCCGACGCGATCCGGGTCATGTCGCGGAAACCACCGGCCGCCAGGCGAAGCAGTGCAGCATGCTCCTCGGACCGTTCGGTCGCCACCCCCATGAGGGTGACCGCGGTGAGATGCGGCACGTGGCTGACCACGGCCACCACACGGTCGTGCCGTTCTGGGGACAGTGCCACCACCTCGGCACCCAATTCGGCAGCGACCCCTGCGACCACCGAGAACGTCGAGTCGGCCGTGGTCGCCGTGGGGGTGAGCACCCACACCGCACCTTCGAACATGGCGGCGTCAGCGCCGTTCAAGCCTTCCAACTCGCTTCCCGCCATGGGGTGTCCACCGAGAAACCGGGGATCGTCGACAGCGGCCACGATCGACGACTTCACGCTGCCCACATCGGTCACCACGCCGCCGGTTTCGGCGAGCGCCCGCTTCACGGTGTCGGCCACCGCCAACACCGGTGTGGCCACAAAGGTGATCTCGGCCTCGGCATCCAGACCCACGGCATCGAGCACGTTCAGGCGTACGGCTTGCGCGGCGCGGCCCTCGTGGACGTCGTCGCCGGTGACGTGCCATCCGCGGGACCTGAGGGCGACAGCGACGGAGCCTCCGATGAGGCCCAGGCCACAGACGTTGGCTCGACGAGGTGCTGTCACGGCGGCGAGCGTACCGGTCGTGTCGCTCATGAGCCTCGGGGCCGGCGGCGGTCGGGGGCGCGGTTCGACACGGCGGCCACCAGGCGGTGGAGTTCCTGCAGCGAGAGTTCGCGCCAGTGTCCCGGCTTCAGTGATCGGTCACTGAGGGGCCCGATGCGGACGCGCACCAGTCGCTGCACCGGATGACCCACGGCATCGCACATACGCCGCACCTGACGGTTTCTGCCCTCGTGGATGGTCAGGCGCAACACGCCGGGATCGGGCTGGGATGCCTCGGCCGGGGCCGTGACCCCGTCGTCGAGTTCCACCCCGTCCCGCAGCAGGCGCAACGCCCCTGGCGACAGCACCCCCTCCACGTGGGCGAGGTACTCCTTCTCGACGCCGAAACTGGGATGGGCCAGACGATGCGCCAGTTCGCCGTCGTTGGTCATGAGCAGCAAGCCCTCGGTGTCGGCATCGAGACGGCCCACGGGGAACACCCTGGGTTCTGCGGGGACCAGGTCGGCCACGGTCGTGCGACCGTGGGTGTCGCTCATGGTCGTCACCACACCCACGGGCTTGTTCACCAGGTAGTACACGAGTCCCGGTCTCACCCCCACGGGCGCTCCGTCGATCTCCACCAGGTCGTTGTCGGCGTCCACGCGCCGCCCCAACACCGCGACCTCGCCATTCACCGTCACCCTGCCCGCCTCGATCAGGTCCTCGCAGTGGCGTCGGCTCCCCCACCCGGCCCGCGCCAGCACCTTCTGAAGGCGTTCACCGCCGGGGAGTTCGGCGGAACGCTCCTGCCACTGCTCCCACAGCGGAGGTTCGAGACCGGACGGGTCCTCAGGCATCGTTGTTCCCCGCCCCCGGCGAGTCGGGCCGGATACGCAGGCCCACTTCCAACGCCTCCACCACATCGGCGCCGGGCAGGAAGTCGGCGATGGGCGGGAGATCGTCGAGGGTGTCCAGTCCCAGTTTCTCGAGAAAGGCCGTGGTCGTGCCGAACAGCACCGCCTGGCCCGGCCCCATATCGCGTCCCACCTGGTCGATGTACCCGCGGGCCGCCAACGTGCGAAGTACCCCATCGGGGTCCACCCCCCGGATGGACGCGATCTGAGCCCGCGAGATGGGTTGCTTGTAGGCCACGATGGCGAGAGTCTCGAGCGCCGCTCCCGACAGTCGGGCGCGCTGGCCGTCGAGGACGAATCGCTCCACGTAAGCGGCCACATCCGGGTGCGACTGGTAGCGGTACCCACCTGCCACTCGCACCAACTGGAATCCGTGCCCCGCCGATTCGTAGGCCTCGGCGAGACGGTCACACAATTGCTCGATCACCACCACCGGCAATGACAGCAGATCGGCCAACTGTTGAGGTGGTACGGGCTCCGTGGCCACCAGGATCATGGCCTCCAGGGCACGCACCACATCGCCGTCGATGGTGGGGGCATCGTTAGTGGGTTCAGGGGATACGGGTTCGTTCATGGGTGGCGCGCTCACAGACGTGGGATGGAACCGGTCAGCCGTCGTAGTCGTCGACGGTGAAGCTGGTGACGTCGAACATCGCTGCATCGGGCGCTCCCAGCCAGACCACGGCCAGATCGCCCACCCGGTCCACCTGTTCGAGGTCGATGAAGCCCTGCTTGAACAACTCGAGCACCCCGAGGAACCGCACGATCACGTCGATGCGATCCACCAGTTCGGCGGTGAGGGCGGCGAAGGTGATGCGGCCCACCCGCGGGAGTTCGTCCAGCAGTTCGGCCACGGCGTCGGCCACGGTGACGGTGATGGGCGTCACGTGGAACAGGTCCACCTTGGGCACCGGCTTGGGGGTGACGGCTCGCAGGAATGCAGCGTGCAGGCGCCGAGCCGTGACGCCCTCGAGCAGATCGGGCATCAGCTCGGCGAACCGCTCGTCGGGACCTGCGGTGCGGGGAACACCGAGATCGGCGGCCACGGCGAGATCGTTCAGGACGCCTGCAGCATCCTTGAACATCTTGCACTCCAACAGCCGCGCCAGCAGCAGATCGCGTTCCTCCCACAGCGCCAGTTCCTCGTCGAGGTCGACGTCGTCACGTCCGGGAAGTAGGCGCCGTGCCTTGAGCTCCACCAAGGTGGCGGCGATAAGCAGGAATTCGGTGGCCAGGTCGAGGTCCAATGCCTGCAACCGTTCGATCTCGGCGAGGTAGGCGTCCACGATGGCCGACAGCGACACCTCGTGGATGTCGACCTGTTCACGCAGGATGAGATGGAGCAGCAGGTCGAACGGTCCCTCGTACACGGGGGTGGAGACCTCGTAACCCATCGGTGCCGAGGTTAGCTGCGCCGCTAGCCTGCCGGCCCATGACCCGAGTGCTGTCGTGCATCCAGCCCACCGGAGCCGTGCATCTGGGCAACCTGTTGGGAGCGTTGCAGGGGTGGGTCGATGGCCAGCACCGACATGAGGCCTATCACGGCATCGTGGACCTGCACGCCCTCACCATCATCGACCGTCCCGGCGTCATCGGCCCTCAGACGCTGGAGTTGGCGGCCATGTTGTTCGCCGTAGGGCTGGACCCCGAGGTGGCCACGGTGTTCGTGCAGAGCCACGTGCCCGAACATCCACAGCTGGCGTGGATCATGGAGTGCACCGTGTCGTATGGCGAGTTGAGCCGTATGACGCAGTTCAAGGACAAGTCCGCGCGTCGCGAGGGCGAGTTCATCTCGGCCGGGTTGTTCACCTACCCGGCACTCCAGGCGGCTGACATCGTGCTCTACGACGCCGAGGAGGTGCCGGTGGGCGACGATCAGCGTCAGCACATCGAGATCACCCGCGACATCGTGGAGCGGTTCAACAGCCGCTTCGGCGACACCTTCGTGGTGCCCCGCGCCGTCACTCCCCCCGCCGGAGCACGGGTCATGGACCTGCAGGACCCCACATCGAAGATGTCGAAGTCGTCGGCCAGTGACGCCGGTTGCGTGTACCTGCTCGACGAGCCGTCAGTGGTGGTGAAGAAGTTCAAGCGGGCCGTCACCGACTCGGACAACGAGGTTCGCTACGACCGCGAGGCCAAGCCCGGGGTGTCGAATCTGCTGGACATCCTCGCCGGTGTCACCGGCGACAACTCCGAGGCCTTGGCATCGAGGTACTCGCAGTACGGGCCGCTGAAGTCCGACACCGCCGAGGCGGTGGTGGAGTTGTTGCGACCCATTCAGGCGCGCTACGCCGAGTTGACCAACGACCCTGGGCAACTGGCATCGCTGCTGCGTACCGGTGCACAGCGGGCTCGCAGCGTTGCGTCGGCCACGCTGGAGCGGGCCTACCGCAGTATCGGCCTCGTCCCGTCCACCTGACCGGTCGGCTCACCGACGACGCTCACACGTCATCAGCGGCGTCCAGTGCTCGTCGCGCTCCTTGCGGAGCATGGGGCATCCGACCGACCAGAGCGATCGTCACGTCGTGCGAACCGGCTGCGCTGAGCAACGCGGCACCACGACGTTCGTGGTCGTGGTAGCACCGGAACTCAGCGGTTCGAGGTCCCACGACGGTGGCGACGACTCTGGTGCCCGTGCCCAAAGCGCTGTCCACCTTCCCGCAGTCGTGAAGGAGCGCTGCAGCCATGGTGGCTCGGTCGGCCTCCGGCATGGAGGCGTGGAATCGTCGGGCGACGGTGACGGCGTGAGACCGATCGGCGTCGCTCATGCGTCGCCATACTCGACGCTCCCCCGCCAGCAGCCAGCCCTCGGCCCATACCTCGTCTTCGCTCGAGGGGGCAGCAGCCACCACAGCCCCCCACCACCGACGCGCGAGGTGAGCGACCCGACTCATGGACGAAGCACTCGAGTTCATGCGCCCAGCATCGCTCGAGGATGCGCCATTCGGTACGCCTCCAAGAGATGATCCTGGGAGACCTTGGTGTACACCTGCGTGGTGGAGATCGAGGCATGACCCAGCAACTCCTGCACCACGCGGAGATCGGCGCCGTGCTCCAACAGATGAGTGGCGCACGAGTGCCGCAGCACGTGGGGCGAGACGCCTTCGCGCAGGCCCACACGGTGCGCCACGGTGTGCAGTACCTGCCACGCAGCCTGCCTTGACAGACGTGCCCCACGCCGGTTGAGGAACAGAGCCTCGGCATCGCCGCGACGTTTCCAGCGCAACGGTGCCATCGCGTCGCGTCCACCCGGTTCCAGCCACGCCTCGAGCGCGGCGTGCGCAGCCCGGCCGTAGGGCACGACGCGTTCCTTGGATCCTTTGCCGAACACCCGCAGCAGCCGTGACCCTCGGTCGAGGTCGAGCAGATCCAGTTGGCAGACCTCGGAGATGCGAGCACCCGTGGCGTACAGCAACTCCAGAAGTGCCCGGTCACGCCGGTCCACCGGCTCGTCTCCCGTCACCCCGCCCAACAGGCGTTCCACGTCGTCCTCGCTCAACGGCTTGGGGAGCCCCGCGGGCACCTTCACGCCGTCGAGGTCGGCGGTGGGGTCATCGGGACGCAGACCCTCGTCCACGAGGAACCGGTGCAACATGCGAACCGCTGCCAGTTGTCGGGCGATGGTGGCCGGGGCCGAGCCCTCCCGGCGCCGCTGTCCGATCATCACGTCGAAATCTTCGGGAGACACGTCGAGCAGCGTGCGGCCACGTCCGGTGAGCCAGGTCTCGTACCGCACGAGGTCGCGCCGGTAGGCCACGAGCGTGGACCGGGCACGACCGCGCTCCGACGACAACCAGGTGAGGAACTCCTCCCCCGTCAGCGACAGTTCAGCAGTGCCGTCTTCAGGCGATGTCGTGCCGGCTGGCGTCGACTCGGACATCACCGTGACGGTATCTCCAGCGACCCGGTTGCCACACGGCGCTGCGCCGACAGCACCGCCACCACGGTCTTGGCGTCGGTGATCTCGCCACGGTCCACTGCGGCCACCGCCTCGTCGAGGCTCATCTCCAACACCTCGAGGTACTCCTCTTCCACGCCATGGGCCTGAGCGGGCACGGAGGTGAGCCCGGTGGCGAGGTACACCACCGTCGTACCGTCGCTCATGCCGGGGCTGGGCACCAGTTCGGTCACGAGGTGGAGATGGTCGGCGTGGAGACCGGCTTCTTCTGCCAACTCTCGCACCGCCGTCGTGGCCGGATCCTCGCCCGGCACATCGCGCATGCCGGCGGGGATCTCGGTCATGGCGCGGTCGAGGACCGGTCGGTACTGGCGGATCAGCAGTACCTTCACCTCGCCTCGAGCGTCACGCCACATCGGGAGCACACCCACCGCTCCGGGCGACCGCACCACGTCCCGGGTGAACTCCCGACCCATGGGATCGCGGAAGGTTCCCACCGCGACCCACCACAGGTACCCCTGGTAGCGCTGATCGTCTCCCAGGTGTTCGAAGCGAGGCCGAGTCACCTGACCGCGGGCTGTTCGGAATTGGCGAGCACCTCGGGGTCGAACAGCATCGGTCGCTGCGCAGCACGACGATCGAGTGCTGCCTTCATGAACGCCATGAACAGCGGATGCGGGCGATCGGGCCGACTCTTGAACTCGGGATGGGCCTGGGTACCCACCCAGAACGGATGGTCGGCCAACTCGATGAACTCGACCAGTCGTTGATCGGGCGAGGTGCCACTGCACACGAATCCGGCCTGCTCGAACCTGGTGCGGTACACCGAGTTGAACTCGTAACGGTGGCGGTGACGTTCGCTCACCACCGGTTCGCCGTAGGCCTCGGCCACGATGGAGCCGGGTTTCAACACGGCGTAGTAGGCGCCCAGACGCATGGTGCCACCCTTGTCGGTGACGTCGCGCTGATCGTGCATGAGGTCGATCACCGGATCGGGGGTGGAGGAATCGAATTCGGTGGAATGCGCATGGGTGAGGCCCAACACGTGGCGGGCGTACTCGATGGTCATCACCTGCATGCCCAGGCACAACCCCAGACACGGCACCTCGTTGAGGCGGGCGTGTTCGGCGGCTGCCACCTTGCCCTCCACACCGCGCAGACCGAAGCCACCCGGAATCACCATGCCATCGAGGCCTTCGAGGCGTCCTGCGGCGAGGAGTCCCTCGACCTCCTCGGCGTTGATCCAGTCGATCTCCACCTTGGCCCCTTGATGGAACCCGGCGTGCTTGAGCGACTCGACCACCGACAAATAGGCGTCCTGCAGTTCGACGTACTTGCCGATGAGACCGATGCGAACCGGCAGGGTGGCCTGCTCGACTCGGTTCACGACGTCCTCCCACGACGACAGGTCGGGTGTGGCGTCCAGACGCAGCACGTCGCACACGACGTCGTCGAGACCCTCGTCATGGAGGATGAGCGGCAGTTCGTAGATGTTGCCGGCGTCGGCGGCATTGATGACCGCACGTTCGTCGACGTCGCACAGGTTCGAGATCTTCCGCTTCAGGTTGTCGCTGAGGGGTTGCTCGCTGCGGCACACGATGACGTCGGGTTGGATGCCACGACTGCGCAATTCGGTGACGCTGTGCTGGGTGGGCTTGGTCTTCTGTTCGCCCGAGGGACCGATGTAGGGCACCAACGTCACATGGAGGTAGCAGACGTTGTCGCGGCCGGCTTCCTTGCGGAACTGCCGGATCGCTTCGAGGAACGGCAGGATCTCGATGTCGCCGACCGTGCCGCCTACTTCGGTGATCACCACATCTACGTCGCTGGTGGCCAGACGCATGATGCGGCGCTTGATCTCGTCGGTGATGTGAGGGATGACCTGCACGGTCTTGCCCAGGTAGTCGCCCCGCCGCTCGGCCGCCAGCACCGCCTGGTAGATGGAGCCCGTGGTGGCGTTGGAGTTGCGGGTGAGGTTCTCGTCGATGAACCGCTCGTAGTGGCCGAGGTCGAGATCGGTCTCTCCGCCGTCGTCGGTCACGAACACTTCGCCGTGCTCGAAAGGATTCATCGTTCCCGGATCGACGTTGATGT
>CAYMUC010000005.1:0-5324 GCA_964393535.1 uncultured Ilumatobacteraceae bacterium
TGAAGGAGACCACGATGGCCAACTACTCCCGCTGGGACGACACCAAGAACAAGCGCCGGGCACCGAGCACCGAGGTGCGCGCCGAGGTCGAGCACGACCTCGCACTCGGCCAGCTGATCTACGACCTGCGCACCGGCGCCGGACTCAGCCAGCGTGAGCTCGCGGAGCGAATGGGAACCACCCAGTCGGTGATCTCGCGTCTCGAGGAAGGTGGCGGTGCCAAGAACCGGATCGACACCCTCGCTCGCGTGGCAGAAGCACTCGGCCGGCACCTGATCGTGTCGTTCCCCGAGAAGGTCCCCGCCAAGCTCAAGGACGCCGTCCAGGTCGCCTGACCGCAGTCACCGACCAAGCCGCAGCGTTGCAGTCAACGCGCGGTTCGGGCCCCCGCCACGCTGCTCGTCGTTGCGTCTCTGCGGACCACAGGTCATCGATCTCGGCGTCGTCGGTCTTGGCCACGTCGGCACCCGGGTGAGCGTCAGGCATTTCAACCCCGGCGGGTCGCGGATCGCCGGAAGTCGCGGTAGACCGTATCCATGATTCGTCATCACCCGCTGTCGGCGAGGTTGATCCATACAAGAATCGTCCCGACTGGTCAGCCTGCCTGGACAGCCTGTCCGACACCGCCTCTGAACAGGCACGATGCCCGTCACAGCGCATCGGAGCGGTGGCCAACACAGTCCCCCGCCACCACGAAACAGCAGGTCAGGCCCGGTGTGAGAGCACCGGGCCGCTGCCGTTTTCGGGCCCCATCGCATATCCGTCCCATAGGAATCGGCAGAGATGCCGGATTTCGGGGACGAAATCGGGTGTCGGCGTGATGTCGGTGCCGACTGGTCACCTGCAGCACCACCACACAGCAGGAGGACCTCCTGACCACCAATCAGCAGCCACGACGCCGGTCACGCCGAGCCCGGGGAAGCATGCGTCAACGAGATGACGCCCGCATGAAGTGGGAACTCCGTGTTCCCTCGGCCAAGCGCCCAGACGGGCGCCCCGACTGGATGAGCAAGACCTTCTACGGCAACCGCACACGGCGGAACGCATGCTCGAGCAGATGCTGCGAGAGTCGGCTGGTCGACCGCGAGGTGACGTGAACCGCATCTTTGACACCGCGTTCGAGGACTGGTGTCAAGGGCCAGTGACCAGCAGCGCTCGCATCCAGGCGCGCACTACGCGTGATCCAGCGACCTTCCTGCGCGCCGCTAACCTGCGATTGGCCCAGCAGCGGCACAGGATCAACCTATGGGTATGTAAGCGGTAGCTCATGGTCTTGGACTCACTGATCGCCGAAACCCGGTTCGTCGAGCAGCGCGCCTGGCATGGGGTCGGGACCATGGTCACCTACCACCTCGCGCTGGCGGGTCTGGTGCTCGGCCCGCTGTGACGAGTCACCCCTATTCATGATGAGCACACCGACAGGGGAGAACGTGGGAGCGCACATGAGCGGGAGTCCCTCCCCACCACCGACGACGACAGGTAATGTTGAGGGGGGCGGGGCACAGGGGAGCTTGATGAGGGTGAACAGCCATACGCCCGAGTGCAGGTCGGGGCGCGGAGCGGGGCGCGAACGAATCCTCGCTGCGGCATTGGAGATCCTCGACACCCAGGGAGAAGCAGCCCTTCGCTTCGCCGAGATCGCCTCACGAGCCGATGTCGCAGTCAGCGCCATCACCTACCATTTCGCCACCCGTGAAGGCCTCGTCGCTGAACTCCACGCGCACCGCTTCCGTGGCCTCGCCGAAGACGATCTCGCGATGATGAAACAAATCGCCACCACGGCGGCAACCCGAGAGCAGCTCGTCGCCGGCCTCACGTCGGTGACAGCCGCCGTGGTGGCCGCCGGTCGAGCCGACAACCGACTTGCACGCATCGTGTCGATCGCTGCGATCCACGGTCGCGACGACCTCGCTGAGGACATCCGACACGCTGCCACTCAGATCATCGACCAGATGACCGAGATCGTCGTCATCGCTCAGTCCAATGGTCTGTTCGACCCGTCGGTCGACGCCCGAGCCTTCGCTACCTTCGTGCAGGCCTATGCGCTCGGCATGATCCAGACCGACCTTGACGAGCATCCCGTATCGGCCGAGGCGCTCACCGAGGTGATCCTCAGAGCGGCGGACTCCTTCTTCACCCATCCATAGAACTGACGTGTGGGGTCGGTGTTGGTGAAGGACTGCCCTGACGATCAGTCGGTCGTCATCCAGGATCCGGTATCGCACTGTGTATGGGAAGCCGTGAGCGGGGAGCTTTCGCTCGACGATCTCGTCACGTTCGTCACGAAGAGTGGGCGCCCCGGTGTTCGGCCATCTGGAAGCGCGTAGAACGGTTGCGAGGATTGCGTCGGGGAAACGGTCGCCGGGACCTCGCTGCTGGTCCTCGTACCAGGACCAGGTGTGCTCGAGATCGGTGTCGACGAGTTCGTGGAACTCGATACGAAAGCTCAGGCGCTGCGTTGGGAACGGCGGTTGGCGAACCGTTGCTCGATCTCGTCCCAGGTGAGCGTTCGCGCCTCGCCGGTGTCGAGCATGGCTGCTCGTCGTTGCGTCTCTGCGGACCACAGGTCATCGATCTCGGCGTCGTCGACGGTCTCGCTGTCGAGGCTCAACAGCAGTTCCGTGGCGATGCGCGCCCGGTCCCGGGTGGGGAGTGCCAGCACCGCTTCGCGCAGGTCGTCGGCGGGCTTGGTCACGTTGGCGTGTTACCCAAGCCTGGGTATGAGGTGTTCGGCGGGGACTGCTGCAGGGTGGGGTGACACGTGATCTGGCGTTCGCGACGGGGTCGAGCGGCACCGGGAGGGTGGTCCGCTCGAATCACAATGCGGCCCGACAGTGATCCAACGTGCACCGGCCCGAGTTGCGAGCGGTCATCGTGGCTCACGCTGATGCGATACAACATGGAGATGTTGACACGTGCGATTCGGGGCGTTGCGACGTCGACCCTGGTGGTCCTCTCGTTGGTCGGGGCATCGTGTGGTGGATCAGCAACACCCGCTGCAACCCAGCCATCCACGACCCCGCCGTCCACAACTCGACCATCGACGACCGTGGCGCCTACGGACGTGCCGCCTTCGACCTCCGTCGTCACGGTGACGGAACCTGCAGAACCCGAGTTGGCCGATGTGGTGACGTTGCCGAACCTGACCATTCGCATCGACCCGCTCGCACTCGACCTTCCTCAGACCGACGCCATCGTGAACCTGATGGCGGACATCATCACGGCGCATCCACTGATGTCGGCCGCCGATGCCGTGCTGTTCGCGTCGTCCGACGAGTCGTTACGGTGGGCGGTGGACGCAACCCGTGAGGTCGATTGCCTCCACTCGGAGGACCTCGACTACTTCCGCAACATTGGTGGTTGGGGCGAGCGGTGCGGCTTCGTGCAGCGCGTCGATGCCACGGCCCTCGAGTGTCCGACCGACTCAAGTTCGTGTTGGAACGTGCTGAACATCGCCGCCCATGAGTTCTTCCACGTCATTGCAGCGCAACGTCTGGACCCCTGCATCTGTGAGCCGCTGGTATGGGGCAACAAGATCGCCAACTGGTACAACGAAGGCATCGCCGATTACGTGGGTCACGTCGCGGTCTCGAGGGATGGTCGCCAGACCTTCGAGCGTGCGATCGCCTACAACGTGGCTATGGCGCTGCAACCCCAGGTCAGCGTCGACTTGGAGGAACTGGACCGACTTTGGTCCCAGTCGTTCGGCGAACCGTGGTTCGCGTTGCTGTACAACCGGTCGTTCATGGCCGTGGCACTGCTGGTCGAACGGTTTGGTGCCGAGGTTGTCCTCGACACGTTCTTCGACAACGTCGTGGCAGCAGGTACCTTCGCCGAGGGTTTCGAGACGACATTCGGCCGGTCCGTGGACGAGTTCTCGGCGGAGTTCGACCAGTGGCTGATGACCTTGTAGCAACCGGCCGACGCTTCGCCGTGAGGGGCACGGTTAGAGTCGGCCCGTGAGCTCTCGCCTCTCGAAGCCTGCGGAGCCGTCGAGCGGCGGGCGCCATGCCGGGCGCGACTCGCGCAGCGCACTGATCGACGCAGCCCTCGACATCATCATCTCCAGCGGTATCGACGCGCTGCGCATCGAGGACGTGTGCGAGCGGGTCGGCGTGACCAAGGGTTCGCTCTACTGGCACTTCAACGATCGCGACGGTCTCATCCGTGAGGCGTTGCAGGAACAGCTCTACCGCCTGTCCGAGCAGCAGACCGCCGTGCTGGACAGCGCCATCGACACTGCGACCACCCGCGAGGACTACCTGATGAAGGTGGCTGGCGGGTTTGTCGACCCGTTCGACCCGACCGAGGTCGAGCGTCGGTGGCAGCGCCTCGAGTTGCTGGCCACCACGCGACGAGATCCGGGTCTGTCGGCCATGATGGCCGACATTCAGCGTCGACATCAGCGCTATCTGGCCGATCTCATGGAGAAGGCCCACGAAAGGGGCATCCTCAGGCGAGACGTGGATCCTCGTGCGATGGCCGCCGTCCTCACGGCCATCGCTTTGGGGTCGAACCATCTCTCGTTACTGGGCGATGACGGTCCCACCCCTGAGGCGTGGACCGGCTTTCTGCTGTTGATGATCGACCTGCTGTTCCCGCCCGCCTGATACGGCTTCTTGCGTCTCTAGGGGAGTGACGCCATACTTTGTTCGTGGCCGTACCATTCGAATGGTACGGCTCGCGAAGCCTGGGCAGTCCGGCGTCGCGTGACAAGTCGCAAGGAGTCGAGCATTGACGTCGTCTCGAATGTCAGGGTCTCGTACGAGCCGGAACTCGGCACTGGGTGCAGTGATTGCGCTGCTGGTCGTATGCCTTGCGGTGTGGAACGTGTCCACGGCAGAGGCGAAGGCCTCGGGCACCACCACGCGCTTCGATGGAACCACTCCGGCCGAGGTTGCGGTCGACGTTGCTCGCGAAGTCGCTACTGGACCGTTGAGCAACCTCTCGCACATCCTGGTCGCCGCTGACGAGGGCCTCGTCGATGCGGCACTGGCGTCGGGACTCGCGGCCTTCATCGACTCGTGCGAGACCGTCGTGGCGTGCCGCACTGCGGTGTTGCTGACCGGCAGCGACACCTTGGACGACGTGACCGCAAGGGCCATCGAATCATCCGGGGTCCCACCGTCCAACGTGATGGTGGTGGGCGAGCAGACTGCCGTCAGCGAGGCGGTCCGGGCGCAGATCGCGCGTGCTGCTGGCTGGGACGGCGTGGGTTCGATTCCCGTGAGGCGACTGGGTGGTAGCAGTCGTTTCGAGACGGCGGAGGCGATCGCCCAGTACATCGCTGCCAGTGATGGAACGGCCATGTCGCCGTCGTTCCG
>CAYMUC010000005.1:5424-7243 GCA_964393535.1 uncultured Ilumatobacteraceae bacterium
ATGTTCGGAGACGTACTCGAGGCGTTCACCCTCGTGTCGGGCACTCGATTCGATGAGGCAGCGTCGGTGGGTGTGCTTGGTCGCATCGGTGCTCCCGTGCTGTTCACGCCCCCCGATCGGCTGTCGCCAGCAGTCGAGTCACTGCTGTACACCGCTGGCCGCCCCGGAACGAGGATCATGGTGATCGGGGGTCGTTCGGTGGTGCCCGAAGGCCCTGCCGACCGAGCCTCCGACATTCTGCTGCATCCCATCCGCGATGTTGGAGGCGGCAGCTCGGGAAGTGGCGTGCCTGGAGCCGACCCCACCGCGTTGAGGCTCACCGTGGCCACCACGGCACCCAACCAGCAGGTCACACTGCCGCTCGGTGGAACCGTCGACGTGCTGATCGACTGGGGAGCCGAGGTGACCTGCGCTGCGGCTGTGACGACACCAAGTCACGAAGCCTGCACCTACCCGGCGGCCGGCACCTACACGATCACCCTGTCGCGTGGTCCCGGGTCGGGACCGTGGCTGACGCAGTTCGGTGACTTTGGCTACGCGGACGCCGACCGGATCATCGAGGTGGACAGTTGGGGCGACCTCGGCCTCACCAGCCTGTCCAGTGCGTTGCATTGGGCCACCAATGTGACGGCGGTGGCCGAGCCTCCCAGCACGGTCACCGACATGGCGTTCATGTTCTACGGGGCCACCTCGTTCAACCAGGACATCGGCAACTGGGACACCAGCAACGTGACCGACATGAGCTACCTGTTCTCGGGGGCCACCTCGTTCAATCAGAACATCGGTGGCTGGGACACCAGCAACGTGACCGACATGTCGTACCTGTTCAACCAAGCAACAGCGTTCAACAACGGGTGTGCCGTCGGCGTGACCACCTGCCCGCTCATGTGGGACACGACCTCGGTCATCGACATGAGTTTGATGTTCGCCCTCGCCTCATCGTTCGATCAGGACCTCGGCGGCTGGGACACGGGGGCCGTCACGGCCATGAACAACATGTTCCAGGGGGCCCAACGCTTCAATCAGGACCTCAGCAGTTGGGATACCGCCGACGTGACCACCATGAGCAGCATGTTCACGGGCGCGACAGCGTTCAACAACGGGTGCGCCATCGGTGATGCGTCATGCCCACTTCCGTGGGACACCGGCAACGTCACGTCGATGAGTTCGATGTACTACTACGCCACGTCGTTCGATCAGGACATCAGCGGGTGGGACACCGCCAGGGCGCGCTTCACGTTCGACATGTTCAATGGCGCCAGCGCGTTCGACCAGGACCTCGGGAAGTGGAATGTCTCCCGTGTCGTCAACATGGAGAACATGTTCCTCAACGCCACGGCGTTCAACCACAGCCTCTCCAGCTGGTGTGTCTCGCAGTTCCCGTCGGCGCCCTCCAACTTCTCATGGGCCTCGGGCATCGTTGGCATAGCGGCCTTTCAACCCGTCTGGGGTACGTGCCCCATGGTGCTGCAGGTGTCGATCCCCTTTGGGGGCGAGATCATGGCCTTGCCGTTTACCAACACCGCCTCGGTTGCCATCGACTGGGGAGGAGCCGGCAGTGCGACCACGAACTTCGGCTCGCTGGCCGAGTGGACCTACACGGCCCCAGGCAACTATCGGATCATCGTTGCCCCGGTCACCACGGCGGCGTCGCCGCGGCTGGCCCAGTTCGGCCAGGGCTACAGCGGCTGCGCCACCAACAGCCGCATCGTCGAGGTGGTGAGTTGGGGCAACTTGGGCACCACCAGCCTGGCGGGTGCCCTGTGTAACGCCAGCAACCTTGTTCGCGTGGCCGTGCCACCGGCTGGCATCACCGACA
>CAYMUC010000005.1:7253-25988 GCA_964393535.1 uncultured Ilumatobacteraceae bacterium
GTTCCGCGACGCTGGCTCGTTCAACGGTGATCTCAGCGAGTGGAACACCGCCAGCGTCACCAGCATGAGCGACATGTTCAACGGAGCGTCGGCGTTCAACAACGGATGCGCCACCGGCGACACGTCGTGCCCGCTGCCATGGAGCACCAGCAACGTCACGTCCATGACCGACATGTTCAACTGGGTGTCGGGGTTCAATCAGAACATCGGCACCTGGGACACCAGCAGCGTCACCGACTTCTGGCAGATCTTCCGCGACGCCCGAACGTTCAACAACGGGTGTGCCGCCGGCGTCACCACCTGTCCCCTCAACTGGACCACCACCGCTCTGACGTCGATGGAGCGTGCATTCTGGAACGCCTGGGCCTTCAACCAGAGTCTCAGTTCGTGGAGCACTACTGGGGTGAGCAGCCTGACCAACGTGTTCTACCGTGCGGGCGCCTTCAACAACGGATGTGTCAGCGGGGCGACGAACTGCCCACTTGCGTGGAACACCAGCAATGTCACGTCGATGAACTCCACCTTTGGTGAGGCGACCGCGTTCAACCAGAGCCTCAGCAGCTGGAACACCGCCAACGTCACGACCATGACGTACATGTTCAACGTGGCGTCGGCGTTCAACAACGGCTGTGGGGCTGGCGACGCCTCCTGTCCCTTGGCGTGGAACGTCACCAACCTCGCCGATGCCTCGAGCATGTTCGAGGAGGCACGGGTCTTCAACCAGAACATCGGCACGTGGACCACCACCAGGCTCGCCAACATGGGCGCCATGTTCTACAAGGCGTCGGCGTTCAACAACGGCTGTGCCGCCGGTCTGTCTACATGTCCCATGAACTGGGACACCGCAACGGTCTCGGCCATGGGAAGTGCGTTCCGAGATGCGACCTCGTTCAATCAGAACATCGGCTCGTGGGATACGGGTCGCGCCACGAGCATGGGCAACATGTTCCAGGGTGCCACGTCGTTCAATCAGCCCATCGGCGGGTGGAACACCGCCAGTGTGTCCAGCATGAGCGCCATGTTCAGTGGGGCGACGGCGTTCAACCAGAACATCGGCGGTTGGAACACCGGCGCCGTCACCAACATGAACCGGACGTTCTACAACGCCGTGGCCTTCGACCAGAACATTGGTGCCTGGAACACCCGCAACGTCACGAACATGACCGAGATGCTCCGCGGGGCCACCGCCTTCAACCGGAACATCAGCGCCTGGTGCGTCCAGTTGATTTCGTGGCCCGGACCCGGGTTCTTCGCCGACGACTCGGGAATCGCGGCGACCCCCGCCTTCATCCCGAACTGGGGTGTCGCCTGCTGATCCACGCCATACCCCCGGGCGGGCTGGGGGACATGGCGGCGATCCGACGAGTTGCGAAACAGAGAACAACCCAGGTGACGAGGCTCCTCGAGGGCGAATCTGTGGAGAGAACTGTTCAGTTCTCGGCATGGCGGTTTTCGCTGGCAGGCGTTCCATCTCGGTGTCTGCAGCGAGCGCGTGTGGAGTGTCGGGCCTCATCAAGGTGCCGAGTCGGGGACCGAACCGCAGTCACGAAGGTGGCATCACCGCACCACGGTGCCCAGAGAGGGGTGTCGACGACGCTCGAGTTCCGCGCGTTTGTGACGGTCGAAAAGTGAACAACTGATGTTCGTGGGGGATGTTGGTCAGCGGGATGGCCCGATGACGTGTGTTGCTGTGGGCGGGGCTCAGTCGTCGAGGTCGAGGATGTCGCGCAGGAGTTCGCGGATGCGACGAAGGTCGAGTGCGCTCAGTCGACCGAACATGGTTCCGGTGGCGGCAGCCTGGGCGACGGTGGTGAGGAGGTGGCACTGAGCCGCTGATGGTGGTTGCCACGATTCGAGACGAAGTTCGTGGGGGAGATCGCGTTCCACGTTGGTGGTGAGAGGAACGACCTGGAAGATGCGTGGCGCTTTCTGGAGGATCACCGAACTGGTGACGAGTACGGCGGGACGCTTGAAGTCGACTTCGCTTCCCAAGGGGATACCGAAGTCGATCTCGATGACGTCACCGGCCTGCATCGGTGTTCCGGGCGATCGCAGCCGAACTACCTCGGATGATCTGCGCCTCCTCGGCGGTGAGGGGCTCACTTGCCAACGCCTCGGCGATGCGGCGTTGGCGGTCGTAGCGCAGAAGGCGGCGTAGTTCGGCTTCGAGCGTCAAGCCGTCGCGCTCTGCTCGCTCGCGCAACTCTTGATGTGTGGCGCGCGTGACCCGCATGGTGGTCGTTTCCTGCATACACAGAAATCTACATCTGGGGCACACAACAGCGGCGTGGAGGTCGAGCAGGAGACCCCTTGGGAAGCCTTCATTAGCCTGTCCCCGTTGTGGATGACGTGAGCACACGTGGGGGTGGCCAGTGAGTGAGTCGGGTTTCGATGTGGTGGTGGCACGTGACGAGTGGGACAGGGCGGCTGCGTTGATGACGATCCTGACTCATGACGAGACGTCGGGGCTCGGGTTCGTGCGGATGCGGTGTGATGGTCGTCGTCGCCGCTGGTATGGGACGGATTCAGTGAGGGCGGTGGTCATCGAGGGGGAGCCCGACGACCGCATGTACGACATTGCGTTGTCGTCGCAGTTGTTGCGGTTCGGTGCCGCCGTGTCCAACTGGGGGCCCGAGGTGTGTGTGCGGGTCGAAGCCGGTGGTGACAACGTTCGGGTGGGTGTTCGAGGGGACGACGCCTGGCTGTGGACGGTGGATCAGGGCCACGGGTATCCCGATGTCGATGCGCTGGTGCCCACCGGCGACGAGCTTGGTGGTGAGGCGACGGTGTCGGCTCGCCGTCTCATCGCCATGGTGGTGGCGGCGCAGCACGGGCGACGTGACGGGGAAGACGAGCAGCGGCCGATGTGGCTAGGTGTCGGTGAGGGCGAGCTGTTCGGTTCCGTGGATTGGGGTGGTGGGTTGGGGGTGTCGCAGTACGGCCTCGACGTTGATGGCGCACGAGGGGACGTGATGCTGCCGGTGAATCCAGGGTTGCTGCGGTCGTTGGTGGAGTTGTTCCCGCCCGAGTCCGACCTTCGGGTGGGTGTGCCGTTGTACGCCGGTCGGCCGATGCTGATCGCGGCGGAGGGGACGACGGCGTTGCTGACGCCCATGCGAACGCCCGAGCAGGCGTTGCAGGTGCGCGTCGAGGAAGTCATCGAGGAGGTCGTCGGCCATCTCGGAGTGGTGCGCGACAGCGACGGTGACTACGTGCTGTGGCGTCGGTCCACGCCGGTGTATGCGCGGTTGGTGTTCGAGCACGACCCGGCGGTGTTGCAGGTGTTCGCCGTACTGGTCGATGACATTGCCGACAGTCCGGAGTTGTTCGCCGAGTTGAACGATCTGAACGCGGCGAGCACGTTCGCTCGTCTGTTCCATGTGTCGGACCAAGTGTTGGCCGAGGTGGATCTGGCGGCACACACGCTGGACGCTCACGAACTGCGGGTGGCGATCAACCGCATACTCGCCGTGGCGAACGAGATCGTGCCCACCCTGGCGGCGGTGCTGGGTGGCGACCCGGTGCGTGATGAGGCGTTGAAGCGCGCAGCCCTCTATCGCAACACGGTGGTGGAGGCCGAGGTGATGCCCGGGGCCATGGTGCCCATCACCGGCCCAGCGGCCTTGGAGCCGTGGCCGTTCCCGGGGGTGGTGCATGTGATCACCGGGTGGAACCCCCAGGGAGTGGCGTTCGACGCTGAGCACAACGAGCGCATCAACCGTCGTATCGCCGAGGACATCATCGCCCACGGCGGCCGTTTCGTGCACGGTGTGGGTCGTGCAGCCGACGACCCCGAGGGATATGCCGAGCCGAGTCTGGTGGCGTGGGGCTTGGACCGAGATGAGGCTGTGACGATGGGGTACCGGGCCAGCCAGGACGCCATCTTCGAGATCACTGACACCGAAGTACGCCTGGTGTCGTGCTTCGACGACCGCATCGACGTGTGGCCCCGGGTGGGGTAGTGGGAGTGGACGTGGGTAGCGGCTGCGTTGGCGGTTCCCGGTGGAATCGAGTCGGCACGCCGTGAACTCCGCCGAGTGCTTCGTGACCGCTACGACACCGGTCGCGCCGATGTCGACGACACCGACCTCGCCGATCGATGAGCGGCCGCTATGCCCAGCATCGTGCTCGACGATCGCCTCTTGATCGAAGAACTTCTTGTTGGTCTCGACGTCGGTGGTGAGCGTCACATCACCTCGTACTGGTACCACCGGGCATGCCGAGCCGCCGCCAGCGGCGCCGGGGGTCACCTTTCGGGTCCGTTTCTCGGCCTCGAGGCGACTCGTCAGGTGACCGCGATCCGCAGCCTGCTGGTCCTGCCCGACACCTCCGGTCTTCCTGACCCGCAGTCGATGGTTCCCGTGATGGCCGAGTTGTCAGACCGGCACCCTTGTCTCAACCTGCTGCATCTGGAAGCAGCAGCGGCCGGACTGGTGCTCGACGCCACCATCTTGCTGTCCATCGAAGCGAGCAGGGGTGTGCTTCCCGAGGTCCTCGACGCCGAGAGCATCAGGTGGCCGACCATCGCTATCGACGGACGTATGTGGTGGTCGCGTTGGCGTGCCCCCGAGTGTCACTTGGCATCGTGCGAGTCGGGCCGCTGCCGTGGACGTTCAACGCAAGAGATAGGCGAAGACAGCAGGGTTGCGCCCCGATGGGCGCGAGAACGAGAGGGCGCCCTCGGTCCGTTCGACCGAGGCATGTCCGTCACAACCTCGGTCTTCACTCGCCAAGCTGAGGAACAGGCGTCCGCCTCTGGCTCAACGCCGATCGATCTCATCGACGGTGAGCGCCTGTTGTCGCTTCTCGTCGAGAAGGGTCTCGGCTTCCGCACGACCACTGTGATCGACCAGCAGTACTTCGTTGCCGCCTGTCGACGACGCTCGAAAACTGGTCAGTAGCGACGCGGTGGTTTCTGCTCAACGTTGCAACAGGGACTGGACTGGCAAACGGATAAGTGCCTCCAACAGGGATGCAGGTGCGCGGTCCTCGAGGACGCGGCGGGGGCGGTTGGGGATCTCGCAGACGACGGTGGTGAACTTGCTGCAACTCGGCTATCACCTCGATGTTCGACGGTGGCATGGCGCCACAGGTGGCTAGGGCGGCAGCGCCTGCCAGCGCCGTTCCGTGGAACAGGCGTGGACTCTGCACTTCACGACTATGACAGCCAGAGACCGAGCCAAGGGCTGACGTCAGTTGCTACGGTCCGCGCCGATGAACATGCAGCGACGAGATACGGCAACGCCACGATGACAGCGGTTGTGGCGCCTATACCCGACGACACGGTCAAGGATATGGAGCGGGCCTTTGAGACGTGGGACCGCACCGCGGTCGCCGCTCGGGCTGCTGCTGCCGAGGAACTGCGGCTGGCGTTCGTGGAGCGGTTTCCGTTGACTGCTTGGCCGACGATGACGCTGGAGCAGTACGCCCTGGGGCAGACGGTCGACGGTGGAACGGTGTGTTGGTGGCTCGAATTCCACACCAAGCCCGTTGCGTCGATGTCGGGTGGTTCGTCTGCCAAGCACCTCATCTTCAAAGGGTCCGATGGGGAGTGGCGGTACCCGAAGCGATACGCCAGTGTGGAGGAAGCTTGGCGGCAGGTGCGGGCCGGCTTTGTGGAGGCCTTTCGTCTCGCTGGTGGCGGTGACATCGATGCGATCTATGACATCGAGGCGTTGTACGGGGCGCCGGCACTTCGCACGAAGGCGTTGTACATGTACTTCCCCGACCGTTTCATTCCGGTGTGTTCGTTCATGCATCTTCATCGGTTCCTGGAGCGTCTCGGTCAGCAGTTCGACGCCAACTGGGTGCTCGGCTCCAACGTCCAACTCATGGACACGCTTCGGACCGTCCCGTTCCTGCAACCGCTGTCGAATGGGGAACTGGGCTTCTTCCTCTACCACTGGATGGATCCGCAGTCGGCTGCCCGCATGGTGAAGATCGCCCCCGGCGAATCCGCTCGCTTCTGGGACGACTGTCTGGCGGGGGGCTACATCTGTGTGGGTTGGGACGAGGTCGGTGACTTGAGTCGGTACGCCACCAAGGATGACTTCCGTCGGGCGTTCGCCGAGCAGTTCGGCGCGATGTACCAGCACCACGAGTCCACCCTGACCCGTAAGGCGAACGAGGTGTGGACGCTGCGGACGCTGGAGCCCGGCGATCAGGTGATCGCCAACCGCGGCATCGGCGAGGTTCTGGCAGTGGGCACGGTCAACGATCGCGGCTACGAGTTCCGCAATGATCGTGCTGAGTACCGCCACACGCTGGGCGTCGACTGGGACACCAGCCAGGGGCGCATGATCGAACCGATCGGGGCGTGGCGTACCACCACGGTCAGCAAGATCAGTGCCACCCAGTACCGCAAGATTTTCGGAGGAGGTGCCGACACGGTGCCTGGTACCGGCAAGACCTTGGCAGCAGACGACCTTTACCTCGATGTCGAGAACGCTCTGCGTTCACGCGGCCAGGTGGTGCTGTATGGGCCGCCTGGTACCGGCAAGACCTACCTGGCTCGTCGCTCCGCGGTGTGGTTCCTCGAGGGGGCGAGTCGCAGCCCGTCAGCCACGGCACTACTGGGGGACGACATAGTCATTGCGGCGCGTGAACAGCACTACAGCGGCACACCGCAGTTGACCCGGGTCACGTTCCACCCGTCCTACACCTACGAGGATTTCGTCGAAGGTTTTCGCCCGCACGCAACAGGGCAGGGTGGCCTCGAGTTGCGTCTCGCCGATGGGGTGTTCAAGCGGGTGTGTGCAGCCGCACTGCAGGCACCCGAGGTGCCCCATGTCGTGTTGATCGACGAGATCAACCGAGGCAACATCGCCAAGATCTTCGGTGAACTGATCACGCTGATAGAGCATGACAAGCGAGGCCTGACCGTCACTCTTCCCCAGAGCGGGGACGATTTCAGCGTGCCGGCCAACGTGTTCATCGTCGCCACCATGAACACCGCTGATCGCAGCATCCAACTGCTCGACACGGCGTTGCGACGCCGGTTCCGGTTCATCGAACTGATGCCCGATAGCGAAGTGCTCCAGGGCCTCGACATCGCTGGCTTGGCGTTGGGGGACTTCCTCGATCATCTCAACGACAGTCTGCGAGGCAAGGTTGGTCGTGATCGCCAGATCGGTCATGCGGTGTTGTTCCAGCACGGTGCGGTGATCAACACCCCAGAGGCGTTCGCCGACGTGTTCCGGCACGAGCTTCTGCCGTTGGTGCAGGAGTACCTCTACGACAACTACACCGAACTCGCTGAACTCTTCGGTCCCGACATCGTGGACCCCGACCGTGAACGCATCACGGCCAACCTCGACGACCCGGTCACCCTGTGTGCCGTGTTGGCTGAGCACTTCGACGCCCGCGCATGAACCGAAGCCACCGAAGGGTCGAACTCGCCGAATACCAGCAACGACACGTCGCCGTGCCGCCTCCCACCGAGGCTGACCTGCGCGTGGCGCAACGTCTGAACGCCGACCGAGGCCACCCACGACTTCAGGTGCGCTGGCTCGCCAACGGCGACATGGACGTGACCGCTTCGGCGTGGGTGGGTGTGGTGCGCTTCACCCATGTCGATGTTCATGTCATTCCGAAATACGTGGGTGGTGCGCTGCATTTACTGAAGATGCTCGACTTCACCAGGGCCACCCACTGTGTCCGCCGCGTCGACAGTCGGCGAACCATGGATGCCACCGGTGAACACCTTCTGGAGCTCATCGCCCAACTGCTCGCCGACGAGACCAGCGTGCTGCTGCTGGAAGGCCTTCAACGCAGCTACCAGACCCACCACGACGACCTCACGTTGCTGCGGGGTCGTCTCGATCACCGCACCCAAGTGCTTCGCCGCTTCGGCCGACTAGATCGGCTGCACTGCACCTTCGACGAGCATGACCTCGACCAACCCGACAATCAACTGCTGTGTGCTGCCGTAGCCATGGCACGCAACCTCGTCGAAGGGCGAAGACTGCGAGCCGACCTCACCCGCATACATGCCATGCTCACCGACATCTGCCGACCACCCACGCTCAACCCGACCTGGTACCGGCAACGCATCACCTACAGCCGGTTGAACGAGCGATACCGGGCCGCCCACGATCTCGCCTATTTGCTGCTGGACCACACCGGCTTTGACGACTTGTACGGCACCTCAGGAACACTGTCGGTTCCTGCGTTCATGCTGGACATGAACCAGTTGTTCGAACGATTCGTCACCCGCCTCCTGGAAGTCGCCACGCGCGCCAGCGAACTCGAAGTCAGTCCCCACCACCGCCTTCGAGCCACCATCATCGACTCGACGACCAACACCACGTACGCCAGCATTGACCCCGATCTCGTCGTTCGGCATCGCAGCGATGGACGACCGGTTCCCGTGGACGTCAAGTACAAGCGTTACGACGACAAGAAGCTCGGCACAGGCGACCTTTACCAGTCCTTCACGTACGCTCTCGCTCTCGCCCACGGTTACGCCTCGGGCAAGTGGCGTGCGGGCATCCTCTACCCGGGCGCTTCAACTCGCATCACCGATCGACTGGACATCAACCCTGGACCGGGCCCATCGGCTGCTCGAATCACCGCTGCCAGTCTCGACATTCCCAGCTTGCTGTCTGAGATCGACACGAACGGTCGACTCTCAGCCGGCGCGCAGGGGCAACTCCTGGAGCTCCTCAGAAGCATCGTGGGTCGTGAGGTGCCTCTGAGGGACCTGGCTGCGACGAGTGCGTGAGGAAGTCTCGGATCGCTGCGGTCTTGGTGCTCCGTCATGTGGCTCACCCGGGTTATTCCGGCACATCTCGCCGGCACGCAATTTGGCGCCACAGACTCGTACGTGAATCCTTGTCGTAGCTGCGGGCTACTGTCGGATGTAGACATCCACAACTAGGAGGGGTCGCATGGGCCGGTGGGACGATCTCAAGCGAGCAGGCGCAGCCCTCAACGCTGCAGTTAGCGCCGCAACTGGTGACGACAAGTTTGAGTTCCGTTGTCCGCGGTGCAGCACGAAGACCTACCACTGTGACCTCTCATGGCCATCTGAATCGGCAGCCTTTGACGTTTACAAGCGACTCTCGATCGTGAGCTGTTCGTCCCCGGTCTTGGGTCTCGGCTGTGGCTACAATTACGGAATTGACCCGACGGTCGCCTACTGCCGTTGTCGGTGCGGGACCCTCCAGTCACTCGGCTCGATACCAACAGGCTGGTGGGTGTGCGCCGGCTGCCAGCAGCCTTTCTGTGTAAACAAGCACGATTCAACGTCGATACTCATGTCGTGTGGCCGCCCAGGTCACTCCTGCGCCTATGAGATTCCACGTGGATCAAGGATCGATCCGAGTGGAATTCACACTCGGTGTGGAGTCGTACCGTTCAACCAGGTTGCCGCTCTCTGTCTGCCCAATTTCGTGGACTTACTAGAGACTGCAGTGCTGCCGGTGGCGTGTGACCGTGAGTTGCTCGAACTCCCTGCTGCGAGAAGGTCGTCGTTAATCGATCCACGGGAGCGTGCGGTGACGGGTCGCGCTGTGGCCTATCGACGTGCAGTGATGACCGTGTCTGGGAACCTGGTCGAGGAGCGCGTCTACGACGCCTGACATGAGAGGTCGAACCTGGGCCGACGGTGGTTTCTTCACCTGTCTAATCAACGGAATTGATGCTCACGGCATCACCCGAGGTGGAGTTGCTGATGTGCAGCTCCTTTGAAGAGCGAATTGGGCTGGGTGTCCCTGGGTGGGCAGCAGTTGGAATCCCGGCGCGACTTCCAGCAGACGCGTCATCACACAGCGTTGGGCCGGATGTTCCTCGAGCATCGAACCGGCGTCAGACCCGACTGGCCTGAAGCACCTGAGCAAGGCTCTTGACCTCGCTCACGATGTCGAAGTACACCTGATCCACATCGGCCTGGGAGCGCACTGGAACGCCGCCTGCCGGCAGAACTTGGATGTGCCCTACCAGGCTTGTCCAGAGACACGGGGACAGGATCACTGGAATCATTCGCATGGATCCCTCCTCCTGTCGCTCGAGGGCGCGCTTCCACTCCACACCGACGCAGTACTCGGAACTCAGGAACCAGTGACTCACCAGATAGATGCCGATGTCGGCGGTCTCGATGGCCTCGCGGATCTTGTCATCCCACTTCTCGCCGGGCTCAATTCTCTGGTCGGACCACACTGCCAGGCCTTCATGGCGGAGCGCGGAGAGGTGACTCATGAGCACAGTCGCCGAATCTGCGTCTTCGTGGGCATACGACACGAAGAGGTGGATTGGCTTTTCCTGAAGTCGAACTCGCTCGAACTCTTCTCTGAGCTCCGCAAGGCGCGCATTCGATTCGACGGTCGGAGGTTCTGATTCGACCCTCACAACGTCACGCTGGACGCGCACCAGGGGTGGAACAGGTCTTGGCTCGGCTGAAGGTGATGTCGCTGGAATTGGTGACAGAGGTGTCCGCACTCGTGCCGCCAACTCTTCGAAGAAGACGATGTAGTCGAGGTCGTTCTGCCATGTCTTGGAGGCCAGGTGGATCTCGACCGAAAGCGGGTGTTCCGCGGTGAGCAATTCAGACGCGATGACGTCGGCCATCGCCGCAGCGACAGAAGGGAGATCCATGTTGGCGACACCTGCACCAATGGCAGGAAAAGCGATCGATCGCATTCCGAGCGTTCTGGTGAGCGCCATGCACCGCCTGGTTGCTGCGGTCAGCATGGTGATCTGTGCTTCCAGCGTCGTGGGTTGCGACACGATGTTGCTAGGCCCAATTGTCACCACGTGAAACACGTACTTCGCAGGGAGTGCTCCCGCCGTCGTCACCACCACGTCTCCCAATGAGAGTGGCTCGAACTTGGCGGCATCGACCATCACAGCGTGTCCACCTGCGCGGGCGATTGCTGCTGACACCCCTCCACCGGCACTGAGCAGGTAGTCGTCGCTGCTCACCAGGACATCCGAATTGGAGGTGGTGATGTCACCGAAGCGGACAAAGAGGCTGGAGGCGCCGATGGCGTATCGCCGTTCGAGAGGTGTCGAACCCAACGTCTGTTGCTCGCGGTCACGGTGCCCTTGCACGACTCGAGCGTAACTGGTGCTCATGTGCCACGTGACATGTGTCGACTGGCGCAATCCGCCACGAGCGAGTCACGTTACCGATTCGTACGAGCAGGATGCCGTGGTCAGAAGACCACGATGCATAAATCGGAGGGACCAAGCAGTAGGTCCAGTGCTTGACGCACATACGGCATCCGCATACCGTGAACGTTCTGAGGGCAATTCTCTGAAGGGTAATGAATGTCTTTCATCGACGGGGTTCTGGACCGAGGAATGTCTGTTGCCAAGCGTTGTGGGGCGATGTGGGTGGAGCCTTGTCACGTACTGAAGGCGCTTCTCGATCTCGATCGCAACAGCGTGATTGAGCGAGTTGGTGACATCGAGAATGCGGTCGACTTAGCGCTACAACAGACCAGTTCGACGGCCCTCAAGCCTGGCGGTCCCTCATCGGAGTTGGAGAGCGTTCTCGCTGGTGTGTCGTCTCGGGCTGGTCTCTGGGAAAGACTTCCAGACCTCGTCGGCTACCTGCCAACACCATCACACGGTGCTCCGACAGTTGGTGGCCCCCCTACTTCGTGCAGCCAAGATGCGCAACGCAGTGATGGTGTGACGGTTCAGACCGCCCGCACTCCTTCCGACATCCTTGACGCGCAGTTACTCAGCGAGGTTGCTGAGGCGACGAAGACCTCGACAGCCGAAGTGGGTCGCATCGTTGGGTCTGACCTTGCGTATGTCTGCCATCTTGTGGCACCTGAAACGCTTGACGCCTTGACACAGTCCCTCGACTCGATCTTGGTCGTTGCAGCCGATGATGCCGAAGCGCCTTTTGCGATCGTGGCTGATCTCTCGAGCCGTCGTCATGCGACTGGTCTCGCTCGGAGGCTGGCGCTTGCCTACGTGGGGGTGGCGTTCTTCTGCGCCTCGGTGGACACCACCGTCACGGAGGAGGAGGTGGTCGCGATCGATCAACTTCGCCTTGAGCTTCGTTCCGCTCTGTCGGACGAATCACTTGCTGTCAGTTCGACGGACGAGATCTTCGAACAGCACTTCGGGGATCTGGTCGGATTGGCCGAGGTAAAGACTGAGTTGCGGCATCGCCTCGACTACTTCCTTATCGGTAGCCTTCGGCGGCAACGAGGCATGCCCGTGGAGGATCAGTCATTACACATGGCTTTCCTCGGCAATCCGGGAACTGGCAAGACCCATGTAGCCCGCCGTTTTGCGGCCGCACTCAAGGACTTGAATGTCCTGTCGTCCGGGCATCTGGTCGAGGTCGATCGAAGCGGCCTTGTGGGCCAATTCGTCGGCCACACCGAGAAGAAGGTCTCGGATGTCGTGGACTCGGCGGTGGGTGGGGTTCTGTTCATCGACGAGGCCTACGCACTGTCCGATGGATCGCTCAACGGAGGCTTCGGAGACGAGGCCATCGACGTGTTGGTGAAGCGCCTCGAGGACGATCGTTCGAGGCTCTTGGCCATCTTTGCCGGCTACAGCGATCGAATGGATGAGTTCTTGGGGCGGAATCCGGGCTTGAGGTCTCGAATTCCCGGCGTGGTCCACTTTCCGGACTATGGCCTCGATCAATTGATCGAGGTTGCGGAATCTATGGCGTCGAGCAGTGGCTATCGCTTCACGCCTGAGGCCAGGGACAAAATGCGATCGAACCTCGAGGTCATGCGAGGTCAGCCGGAGTTCGGTAATGCACGGACAGTCCGCAATCTGTTGGAGAAATCCATCCGGCAGCAAATAGCGCGGCTTGCGCCACTTGGCGACCTTGCGACGGACGACGAACAGCGACTGATTACTGCCACCGATGTCCCGGATCGAGAGGCAGCTCCCACTCAACGTGTGGTCGGGTTCCAGCGGATTCTCCGCAATTAGGTCATCTCAGAGAAATTGACATCACCAAGAAAGAAGGGATGGATATGCCCACCGTTGATCAAGTCAAGTCGAAGGTCCAACGGCTGCTCACGAGCGAGTTCGGGAGCGTCCGAGTGGACAAAGACGGCGATTTCGTCATCACGTACAACTCAGCTGCTGTCTTCATTCGTGTTGGAGAAGGTTTGGGTAAGGCCGACACCGTTGTCAGTCTGCTGTGCCCACTGGTCCGCGAGATGCGCTTGACACCGGATCTCTATAAGTGGGTAGCCCTGGAGGGTGGCCATTTTAAGTTGGGCTATGTCTCGTTGACCGAGACGGGAGGCAAAGGCACGACGTTCTTCGAGTACTCGTTGGTTGGCGATGATCTGGACCCCTCCGAACTGCTCACTGCGGTCGTCGCAGTGGTGCTAACTGGTGACAGACTGGACAACGAACTACGCGACCGGTTTGGTGGCGAGTTGTTTGGTCGCGAGTAGCTCACTTCGACCCTCCGGCTCAACGGAGAATCCGGTTGGGCCAGGTGAGGTTTGATGACTTGGGTTGCGCGTGTTCTGAGCGGCGCACGTGGGCGGGTGATGCCACTGCTGCTCGGTCTTGCCGGCGCCCTTTGCTTGGCACTGGGCGTGGCGGGTTTTTCGGAGTTGTTCGACGGCCGTCAAGGGAATCCAAAGTTCAGCCTGTCGGACTCTCTTTACGCTTCCCTTCAACTGTTCACGCTCAGCATGGAGAGGCCGCCAGAGAATCAGCAACTCCCGCTCACCCTCCAGATCACGCGGTTCATTGCTCCTGCTGTTACAGCCGGTGCAGCGTGGGCGACCGTTGCCAGCCTGACGCGTTCGTGGCTTGATCGAGGCGCGGCGCGAAGGTGGTCGGGGCATCACATCGTGTGCGGAGATGGAGCAGTAGCCCATGCAATCGCTGTTGCCCTGCAGAGCGATCCCGTTCGTGGTGGCCGTCGGCGAGGCTCCAGTCATGTGCTGGTGGTGGCGGAACGGCTTGGTGGTAGCGGTGTGAAGGCGCTTCGCTCGCGTCGAATTGCCGCCGTGGAGTCAACGCCCGATGATCCGATCTTCGGCGCAGTGCTCCAGGGGGCCCTTTCCGTCACGGTGGCGCTCGACGACGATGCGCAGACCATCCGTTGGGCTGTGGCGGCAGACCGCCACCTGAACCAGTCGATCGAAATCACCCCCATCATCGTGACGGCTATCACCACGGCTGGTGTGAGTTCACGCCTTCGGCTGTCGTCGGGACTGCGGGTCGTGAGCCTCGCTGACCAGATCAGTCGCGGTGTGTTGGTGTCCGTGCCATTTCGGCCGTCACCGACCAGCGACGGAGTAGCGGTGATCATCGGTTCCGGTCGAGGCGTTGTGTCTTTGGCTCGTCGGCTCGGAGTCACGAGTGCATCGAACGTCAGCCAGCGCGTCACGGTGATCGGCCCGGAGGTGGGCCTCGGGTCCCTGCCACTACATGCACGTCACGTTGGGGTGACGACATTGGAGGATATGGAAGTCGTTGGTGAAAGGCTTCGTGTAGTTGAAACGACTGAGCCTCTGGGCAGTCCCGTGTACATCTGGTCGGACGACGCAGCCCGAGACCTCGCTGTAGGACTCCATCTTGCGTCGCAACGTCCCGAGCTGTCGATTGTGGTCGTGTCCTCGTCGCTGGTGTTCGGTATCAACTCACGGTCGCCGTGGCCGAATCTCGAGATCCTTGACTCGGCCTCGGCGCTTGCTCGTGGCCACCTGCTTGCTTCGGATGTGCGAGAGCTGCTTCGCCTCGGACTTGAATTCGAGCAGCTCCGCCATGGGGGTCCAAGTCACGAAGCAACGGAAGGCCCTCACGCTCTGGACGAACTGGAAGTTGCCGGGGTTACCCTCGAAATGGTTGCCTGCGATCTTCTCGAGGGCATGGACGAACTTGGGCTGCAGATCGTCGACGACGATGAGTGCAACCTGCAACTGGCACCCGAGGAGATCCGGTCGTTGGCCCTTCGGTTGGCCCGGCTTGTGGGGCATCGAGATACCCGAGACGTGAGCGCTTTATATCCGTTCGCTGGACTTGTTGCGCGCATTCCACGAATTCTCACTTTCGTATCGCTTGGCGTGTCGCCGAAGCCAGAAGCGGCGCAGCGACTGCGACTCGACATCGGTGCCGCCATCGCCATGGCACCTGCGATCAACGAGAACTACGTGCGTCGCACAGGCGCCCCCGCGCGATTGGCCAGGAGTGACGCGACTGAGGCGGATATCGACCAAGCCCTTGACTATGCGACGAAACTGGCGGTAGCTGCGCTGACCATCTCGACGGACCGGGCTGGGAAGGTTCCGGCGTTGTCAGATGCGGTCGTCGAGGTGCTCGCAGAAATGGAGCACCGTCGTTGGTGCCGGAACCGCCGAGAGCGGGGCTGGCGCTACGGGGCTCACCGGGACGACTCAAGCCTCACACACCCGGACATGGTGCCGTGGAGTTCCTTGACCGAAGCGGCTCGGGACCTTGATCGCGGACCCGTGAGGGATATGCCGGAGGTTTTGGAGGCCGTCGGGTTTCGACTCGTTGCCATCAGCGACTGAGTCGGTCGGCTCTTGCTCCACCGGCTGGCAAATGAGCCAGCCGCTTGATCTGCGCCGACACCCAAAAGCGTTCCAGAGTGTCGTGGAGGCTGGCGGTGATCCTTGGGGGTCCATGTTGCGTTCAGGGCGAGAGTAGGTGAATTGGCACGTGCGCTTGCCAATGCCAGAGCACTTTGCATCCCATGGTCTCCGTAGGAGAGAGCCAGTCAGTCGGCGAGCCTGACAGCATCCCCTTCGCCGAACCACGCCTCGGTATCCCACTTGAAAGTGAAGGCTTGTTGCCACCACTTGTGAGTTCGCTGCCCGTAGCGGAATCCGACGATGGCGTTAGCGCCGACAGCCCGTGCTTGCTCAGCCATCAGTTGCTTGATTTCGCCGAGGTTGGAGTTCTGTCGATTCCGGTTCACAGCGATCTTGCTCAACACGGTTGTGTTTGGCGCTGCCAGTTCTTCGGTGAAGAAGACCCCGTTGATCTCCGTTCCCGACATGCCAAAGCGTTGGACAGACGACATTGACTACCGGTTCCTCTCGAGGACGAAGATCAGTTCCTCCCGATTGCCGAACCCGGCGCCGATCTCGCCTGTCGCCATGCCCACCACACGCCAACCTTCGGCGGCGTAGCTATTGAGAGCGGCCTCGAGCTTCTCGGGGTTGAACTTCCCTGAGAAGAAGCGGTCCTTTTGTGTCATCACCTTGTACTCGAGGGCCACGGTGAGCCTCCCCTTCATGTTTTCTTGGATGAGTCTTCAAGTCCTGCGCAGGCGGCTCAGCGCGGCAACCAGTCGTCGTCGGCGCGTCGCTGGCCCTTCATGGCGAATGCGATCAGCGCACCGATCGGTCCCAGCATCGAGAGCGGCACGGCCCACCAGCGCGGGCGGTTCTGCTGGAAGAGGATGTTGCTGGTGAGGACGATCCAGAACGCAAACCAGATCACCGGCATCAGCATGGTGAACAGCACGGTGGTCATGGCAGGTCGTCCAGTCGTCCGGGCAACGTGTCAGGGGGAGGCGAAATCGACACAGCGGCGCCCCACTCCTCCTTCTCCACTGGCCATGAGCACACAGCGACCGCAGCCAGCAAGAGCACCGCAGCCAACACCGAGAGGCCCAATGCTGGGGTGAGCGACATGGTCACCGCGCCGTCAGCCTCGTCGAAGGGTGACCAACCCGATGGAACTACCAGCGAGGCGATTCGGCGCACCACCTCGGCCGCCCACACACTCACCAAGTACATCATGGCGCCCGAGCCAGCGATGATCAGGGCTACTGGGTGGGGCCGAACGAGCACCCAACCGGCGGCGACGATGATGGCGATGACACCGATCAACGAGAAGACGCCGACGGCCGGGATGTCGCCGATCTGAATACCAACTCGAAAGCCAACAGGGTCAACGCCGTCGAGCACATCGGCCTCGGTGCTGAAGCGGTAGAAGGGCTGGGCCCGCAGCGTCACGACCACGAGGGCAGTGAGTGCCACCGCCCCACGGGCTCCCAGAAGCACCTGCGCTGCCGATGTCGATGCCGTGAGCGCACGACCCGGCATCAGCGACAACGCAATGGCCACCGCCGCCAGACCGCTGAATAGCCATACCCCAGAGCCGCCTCTCAACGTCACGATGTCGCTGTTCGTCACGATGGGTGTGGCCCAGGTGGGCAGCACACTGCGCAATGCCTCAGCGGTCACGATGATGGCGAGTGCTGGCAGCAGTGCGAGTGACAGTGTCGCTACCACGACCAGGCGCGTCGATCTTCCGGTGACCATGGCCACCACGGTGGCCACGATGGCGGTGAGTACCAGGAGCACCATCGCCACGTTCATGACCGGTATGGCGATGGCACTGCGAGTACCGACGTTGCCCACGCCACCCGCCACCACCCATGGCAGGAACAGAGCACCTGCGGCGAGGACCAGTGCAACGAGCGTGCTGACCGACTGCAACGGTGAGACGTTCGGTCGCGGTTGATCCCAAGCCAAAGACGTGTCGGCGGTGTGGACGGTGGCCATGGACTGCGCACACTAATCGCGCAGTGGACCGGATGGGGCTATATAGATCCCGTGAACAGATAGAGCCAAAGAACAATGTTCTGGGTCGATCTGCACAAAATGCCAGTTGACGTTGAGTGCGTTTGTCGTAGATAGTGGATACGGCTGTCCGATACGCGGTACGCAGCATGGTGTTAGAGAGTGGGCGGGAGCCAGGGCGTTGGAAGTAGAGCAAGTTCGGGCGGCGACCTGGCGTGCCGGAGTCGGGGGCGTGGGCAGATCGGAGGTGGGGTATGGTTGATCTCTACCTCCAGTTCGACGAGAGCCCGGATGAATGGGCCGATGTCAGTGGACCGCCTACCTGGCTGGCGGTGGTGAACATCGTCGTGGCCGTAGTGGCGCTGGCGTGCCACGTCCCAGGTGCGCGATCGGCCAACTGGATCGGGTATGCGGCTGGCGCATGGGTGGTACCCGTTCTGGCCATCGTGTTCTACGGCATCGACCGCAAACGGTCTCGTGCTCGCTCGTACATCCCGGCTGCCGTGTGGAACCGCATCGTCAACGTGAGTGCACTCTCAGCCATTGCGATCGGGTTCGCCCACGCCTACTTCGCTTCGCAAAGCAGTTACTACGGATGACCGCGACACGATGGGTGAGGATCGGTGTCCTGGTCGCGGCGGCAGGGGTCGGCCTAGGGGCGATGCCGTGGGCCGGTGATCAGGCGGGGGCGACGGTGGGGCGACCCGCGCAGGTCGAGACAGGCGAGAAGGGCTTTCAGCAATGTGTGCAGACGGAACGATCGGTCGCCGCTCTGTTCCTCATCGACACGTCGCGCAGCCTCCGCGATACCGATCCGCGAGGTGAGCGGGTGCCGGCGATCCAGTCGTCGGTGGCGGCACTTGACCTCCTCACGCGTACCGAAACCAAGGTGTACATCGACTTTCTCGAGTTCGGCACTCGCACGCGCCGATCCTTCGCCGAGGAGCTGCCCGAGTGGTCCAGTCTCGAAGGGCGACTGACGCAGGTGCAGGACCTCGTCGAGGACTATCGCAACCGATTCCGGTCGGAAGACACCGACTACATCGCGGCGCTCGAGCCGTGGGCCAACCGGAACAACCCCGATCGGCCAGCTGAGGAGATCGGAGCCCTGGAGCTTCTCGAACGAGCTCCGCAGGATGCGTGTCAACTGCTCGTGTGGTTCACCGACGGTCGATACGACATCGACTACCAGGGAAGGAGCAAGAGGCTCGATTGGCTCGATCCGCCAGTGACG